>NZ_JBVJYZ010000006.1:292566-335767 GCF_055600045.1 Streptomyces sp. NPDC038280 | reverse complement strand
AGCAGGGTCGTCGGTGACGAGGGCACGAACGGCGGGTTGTGGTGCTCACCCGTCGCGAAGACGTCGAGACCGACCTCCTCCGCCTTGAGGGCGATGGCGACCGTGTCCTTGATCCGCTCGTGTTCGGTCGGCGTACGACCGGTGGTCGGGTCGGTCGTCACATCACCGACGGTGAAGATCCCGAACTGCATCGTGCTCACCTCTCGCGGGCGATCCGGCTGGATCCGTCTGCTTCATTTGGTTGAATCTTAAACTGACCCTCTCAACCGCACCGCTCGCGTCCCTATTCCCGGCCCGTACGCTGGTCCCCATGAGCGAGAACGACCGGGACCACGAGCGCTGGAAGGAACGCGGCGTCGCCCTGCGCGTCTTCGTGTACGTCTTCGCCACGCACGCCTTCGCCGGATTCGTCTGGCTCCTCTTCTACGTCGGTGAGAACGCCCAGAGGTAGGCGTCCCATACCCCTCCCGTAGAGTTCGCCGACGTGAGCTCCGTACCCCCACCAGCGATATCCGTCGTCGGGATCGGCGCGGACGGATGGGACGGACTCTCCGGTCCCTCCCGGGCCGCCCTGCGTGACGCCGAAGCCGTCCTCGGCGGCCCCCGTCAGCTGGACCTGCTGCCCGCCGAGTGCGCCGGCGAACGGATCGCCTGGTCCACGCCGCTGCGCCCCGCCGTCCCGGGCCTGCTGGCCGCCCACGCCGGCCGCCGCCTCGCGGTCCTGGCCAGCGGCGACCCCATGTTCTACGGGATCGGCCGCACCCTCGCCGAGATCGCCGGCGCGGACCGCCTCCGGGTCCTGCCCCACCCCTCCTCCGTCTCGTACGCCTGCGCCCGCCTCGGCTGGGCCCTGGAGGACACCGGGACCGTCACCCTCGTCGGCCGGCCCCTCGCGTCCCTGGCCGCCGCCCTGCACCACGGGCGGCGCCTCCTCGTCCTCAGCGCGGGCGCCGCGACACCCGGCGAGGTCGCCGGGCTGCTGCGCGAGCGGGGCTTCGGACCCAGCCGGCTGACCGTCCTGGAGCAGCTGGGCTCCGAGCGGGAGAACGCGCTGCACGGCACCGCCGACACATGGGACCGGCCTCCCGGCGACCCGCTCAACGTCATCGCCGTGGAGTGCGCACGCGACCCCGCGGCCCTGCGGCTCGGCGCTTCGGCCGGCCTGCCCGACGAGGCGTACGAGCACGACGGCCAGCTCACCAAGCGCCACGTCCGCGCCGCGACCCTCGCGGCGCTCGCGCCCGCGCCCGGCGAGCTGCTCTGGGACATCGGCGGCGGCTCGGGCTCCATCGGCATCGAGTGGATGCGCACCCACCGCTCCTGCCGGGCGATCACCGTCGAGCGGGCCCCGGAGCGGGCCGCCCGCATCACCCGCAACGCCTCCGCCCTCGGCGTCCCCGCCCTCCGTGTCGTCAGCGCCGCCGCCCCCGCCGGACTGGCCGAACTGCCCGCGCCCGACGCCGTGTTCATCGGCGGAGGGCTCACCGCTCCCGGTCTCCTGGACGCCTGCTGGGACGCGCTGCCCCCGGGCGGCAGGCTGGTCGCCAACACCGTCACCCTGGAGTCCGAGGCGCTGCTCGCCGACCGGTACCGGACACACGGCGGCGAACTCGTACGGCTCGCGGTCGCCCACGCCGTCCCGGTGGGCGGCTTCACCGGCTGGCGCCAGGCGATGCCGGTCACCCAGTGGTCCGTCACCAAGAAAGAAGCATCAGCATGACCGTCTACTTCATCGGCGCGGGCCCCGGGGCCGCCGACCTGATCACCGTGCGCGGCGCGCGTACGCTCGCGTCCTGCGGGGTCTGTCTGTACGCGGGCTCCCTCGTCCCCCGCGAACTCCTCGCCGAGTGCCCGCCGGACGCCCGCCTCGTCGACACCGCCCAGCTGGACCTGGACCAGATCGTCGCCGAGATCGTCCGCGCGCACGAGGAGGGCCAGGACGTGGCCCGGCTGCACTCCGGCGACCCGTCCGTCTTCAGCGCGGTCGCCGAGCAGATGCGGCGTCTCGACGCGGAGGGCATCGCCTACGAAGTCGTCCCCGGCGTCCCGGCCTTCGCGGCCGCGGCGGCCGCGCTCAAGCGGGAGCTGACCGTCCCCACGGTCGGTCAGACGGTCATCCTCACCCGCATCGCCCAGCAGGCCACCCCCATGCCGCCCGGCGAGGACCTGGCGACCCTGGGCCGCAGCGGCGCGCTCCTCGTCCTGCACCTGGCCGCCCGCTATGTCGACCGGGTCGTCGGCGAACTGCTCCCGCACTACGGCGCCGACTGCCCCGCGGCGGTCGTCGCGATGGCCAGCCGCCCGGACGAGGTGGTGCTCCGGGGCACCCTGGACGACATCGCCGCCCAGACCAAGGCGGCGGGGATCACGAAGACGGCGGTGATCCTGGTGGGCCGCACGCTGGCCGCCTCGCAGTTCCGGGACAGCCACCTGTACGACCCGGAACGGGACCGCCACGTCTGCTGAGCCCGTCCGAGGCCGGGCCGAGCCCCGTCGCGGCCCCGGGCCGAACTCCGGCCCAGCCCCCGTCCCCGCACCGTCCGGCCTCAGGCGGATCCCCCGGCCGAGCCCGTCGCGCCGGCCCTCAGCTCGTTTCGAGGACCTTCGCCACGAACGCCCCCACGTTGCCCGTCATCCGCTCGACCCGCTCGTCGAGCGTGAGCGTCTCCTCGTAGCGGGGCCGAGTCGCCGGCTGCCGCTTCTCGCGGACGTAGAGAGGGCATGCCAGGTCGGCGCAGGCGTAGATGCCGACGGTGTTTCCCTGGCGGCCCGCCGCGCCCGCGCGCGGCGCGGCGAAGAGGGACACACCGGAGGAGGCGTGGCCGGTCAGACAGAACTGGCACAGACTCGACTTGATGGCGCTCGTACGGGCCTTGTCCGGGGTCCGCAGGGTGATGCCGACGGGGCCGCCTTCGGCCCCGGGCAGCACGAGGTGGCTGCGCAGGGGCGCGCCCGGGTCGCGCCAGCCCAGGAAGTCGAGGTCGGCCCAGGGCAGCTCCCCGAAGTCGAGGGGGAGCTTGAGGCGGGCGGCCTCGCCCTTGGAGCAATTGGCGAACGACCCGCGGATCTGTTGTTCGGTGAGAGGTTCCACGCCGGAGAACGGTACGGAAGAGGACGGACCGAGGCATCCGGGTTTCCCCCGGCTGTGTCAGGAGCCGTGGACCTCGGTCACTTCCAGCACCCGCGCCGTGATTCCCGCGACCGTCCCCAGCGCCGCGCGCTCCGGGGACGCCAGGAACGACTCGTAGGCATCCTTGTCCGGGAAGCGCAGCAGGTGCACCTCCGCGAGGCCGTCGCCCGTGCGCAGGCGCCGCTCCAGGCGTCCGCCGTGGGCGGGCAGGAGCGCCAGGACGGCGTCCTCGTAGCGAAGGGCCGCTTCCGCCGCGTCCCCGGGGAAGTCGAGGAGCACCGCGAGCTGGAAGGAGAGCGCCGCCGCCTCGAGCGGCTTCCAGAAGCTCACGTCGGTGTGCCCGCCCGGCATGCCCGGCGTGCGGCCCGTCTCCACATAGCCGTGGCGCAGATAGAAGGGCGGAGCCTGGAAGGAGTACGAGGCGACGGTCATCCGCGTGCAGCCGCGGCGCCGCGCCTCCTCCTCGGCCGCGTGCATCAGCTCGCTGCCCCAGCCGCCGTGCCGGTGGTCGGCCCGCACCCACAGCAGCTCGATGAAACCGCAGCCGCCCCAGGTCGCGCCCGTCAGACCGCCGATGAGCTCGCCGTCGGCGTCGGTCACCCGGACGGACAGACCGGCCTCGTCGTAGGCGCCGGTCGTCCGCTGGTTGAAGGCGGTCAGTTCACCGCCGAGGCGCTCGGCGAGCCGCTCGTCCTCGCCGCCCACCGTGAGGTTCACTCGTCGTCCTCCAGATCGCCCTCGGTCTCCAGGAAGACCTGGCGCAGCCGCTCCAGGACCTCCGGGTCCGGCTTGGCCCACATGCCCCGGGACTCCGCCTCGAGGAGGCGCTCCGCGATGCCGTGCAGCGCCCATGGGTTGGCCTCCTGGAGGAAGGCGCGGTTCTCCGGGTCGAGGACGTACGCCTCGGTGAGCTTGTCGTACATCCAGTCGGCCACGACCCCGGTCGTCGCGTCGTACCCGAAGAGGTAGTCGACGGTCGCCGCCAGCTCGAACGCGCCCTTGTAGCCGTGGCGCCGCATCGCCTCGATCCAGCGCGGGTTGACGACGCGGGCCCGGAAGACGCGGGAGGTCTCCTCGACGAGGGTCCGGGTCCGGACGGTCTCGGGGCGGGTCGAGTCGCCGATGTACGCCTCGGGGGCCGTGCCCCGCAGCGCGCGCACGGTCGCGACCATGCCGCCGTGGTACTGGAAGTAGTCGTCCGAGTCCGCGATGTCGTGCTCACGGGTGTCCGTGTTCTTCGCGGCCACCGCGATCCGCTTGTACGCGGTCTCCATCTCCTCGCGCGCCGGACGCCCGTCGAGCTCGCGGCCGTACGCGTAGCCTCCCCACACCGTGTACACCTCGGCGAGGTCGGCGTCGGTGCGCCAGTCGCGGGAGTCGATGAGCTGGAGGATGCCCGCGCCGTACGTCCCCGGCCGGGAGCCGAAGATCCGGGTGGTGGCCCGCCGCTCGTCGCCGTGCTCCGCCAGGTCCGCCTGGGCGTGGGCGCGTACGTGGTTCTGGTCGGCCGGCTCGTCGAGCGAGGCCGCGAGCCGCACCGCGTCGTCGAGCAGCGCGATGGTGTGCGGGAAGGCGTCCCGGAAGAAGCCCGAGATGCGCAGCGTGACGTCGATACGGGGACGGCCCAGCTCCGTGAGGGGGATGGGCTCCAGGCCGTTGACCCGGCGCGAGGCGTCGTCCCAGACGGGACGGATGCCCAGCAGGGCCAGGGCCTCGGCGACGTCGTCGCCGGAGGTGCGCATCGCGCTCGTGCCCCACAGGGACAGGCCCACGGAGGTCGGCCAGTCGCCGTTGTCGGCGCGGTAGCGCTCGAGCAGCGAGTCGGCGAGTGCCTGGCCGGTCTCCCACGCGAGACGCGAGGGGACGGCCTTCGGGTCGACGGAGTAGAAGTTCCGGCCGGTCGGAAGCACGTTGACCAGGCCGCGCAGCGGCGAGCCGGACGGCCCCGCCGGGACGAAGCCGCCGTTCAGCGCGTGGACGGCGTGGTCGAGTTCATCGGTCGTCGCGGCGAGGCGCGGCACGACCTGGCGGGCGGCGAAGTCGAGGATGTCGACGACCGCTGGCGGGTGACCGGCGGCCACGGCCGCGACGGAGCCGGGGTTCCAGTCGGCGTCCTCCATCGCCTGGACGAGCGCGCGGGCGGCGGCCTCCGTCTCGTCGGCGGCGGTGCGGGTCGCGGCCGACTCGTCCAGGCCCAGCGCCTCGCGCAGGCCGAGAAGCGCCTGTGTTCCGCCCCAGATCTGGCGGGCACGGAGGATGGAGAGCACCAGGTTGACCCGCTCGGGGCCGGTCGGGGCGCCACCGAGCACATGCAGTCCGTCGCGGATCTGCGCGTCCTTGACCTCGCACAGCCAGCCGTCGACGTGGAGCAGGAAGTCGTCGAACCCGTCGTCGTCGGGGCGGTCTTCGAGCCCGAGGTCGTGGTCGAGCTTGGCTGCCTGGATCAGCGTCCAGATCTGCGCGCGGATCGCCGGGAGCTTCACCGGGTCCATCGAGGAGATCGCCGCGTACTCGTCGAGCAGCTGCTCCAGGCGGGCGATGTCACCGTAGGACTCGGCCCGCGCCATCGGCGGTACGAGATGGTCGACGAGGGTCGCGTGGACGCGCCGTTTGGCCTGCGTGCCCTCGCCCGGGTCGTTGACGAGGAAGGGATAGACCAGCGGCAGGTCGCCGAGGGCGGCGTCGGGGCCGCACGCGGCGGACAGGCCCGCGTTCTTGCCGGGCAGCCACTCCAGGTTGCCGTGCTTGCCCAGGTGGACCATGGCGTCGGCGCCGAAACCGCCGTCGTCCGCCGAGGCGGCGATCCAGCGGTAGGCCGCCAAGTAGTGGTGCGAGGGCGGCAGATCGGGGTCGTGGTAGATCGCGATCGGGTTCTCGCCGAAGCCGCGCGGCGGCTGGATGAGGACCAGCAGATTGCCGCGCCGCAGCGCGGCGAGGACGATGTCGCCCTCCGGGTTGCGGGAGCGGTCCAGGAACATCTCGCCGGGCGGCGGGCCCCAGTGCCGCTCGACCGACTCCCGGAGTTCGGCCGGCAGGGTCGCGTACCAGCGCTTGTAGTCGGCGGCCGGGATACGGACCGGGTTGCGGGCGAGCTGCTCCTCGGTGAGCCAGTCCTGGTCGTGACCGCCCGCCTCGATCAGCGCGTAGATCAGCTCGTCGCCGTCGCCGGAGACGAGACCGGGCACCTCCTCCTGGCCGAAGTCGTACCCCTCGGTCTGGAGGCGGCGCAGCAGGGCGACGGCGGAGGCGGGGGTGTCGAGGCCGACCGCGTTGCCGATGCGGGAGTGCTTGGTCGGGTAGGCGGAGAGGACCAGCGCGAGGCGCTTCTCGGTGTTCGGGATGTGCCGCAGACGAGCGTGGCGGACGGCGATCCCGGCGACCCGGGCGGCTCGCTCGGCGTCGGCGACGTACGCGGGCAGGCCGTCCTCGTCGATCTCCTTGAAGGAGAACGGGACGGTGATGAGGCGGCCGTCGAACTCGGGCACCGCGACCTGGCTGGCGGCGTCGAGCGGCGAGAGGCCCTCGTCGTTCTCCTCCCAGGCGCTGCGCGGGCCGGTCAGGCACAGCGCCTGCAGGATCGGTACGTCGAGGGCGGCGAGCGCGCCCGCGTCCCAGGCCTCCTCGTCGCCGCCGGCCTGCGCCTCGGCGGGCTTGGTGCCGCCGGCCGCGAGCACGGTGGTGACGATCGCGTCGACGGAGCCGAGGCGCTGGAGCAGCTCGGGCTCGGGGGCCCGCAGGGACGCCACGTACAGCGGCAGCGCCTGGGCGCCCTTGTCCTCGATGGCGGCGCAGAGCTCGGCGACGAAGGCGGTGTTGCCGCTCATGTGGTGGGCGCGGTAGTAGAGCACGGCGACGGTCGGGCCGTCGGTGCGTCCGGGAGTTCGCTCCAGCGGGCCCCACGTCGGCGCGGCGGCGGGCGGCTCGAAGCCGTGGCCGGTGAGCAGGACCGTGTCGGACAGGAAGCGGGCGAGCTGCTCCAGATTGTCCGGACCGCCGTGCGCGAGGTAGGCGTGCGCTTCGGTCGCGACGCCGATGGGGACGGTGGAGGCCTCCATCAGCTGTGCGTCGGGAGCCTGTTCGCCGGTGAGGACGACCAGCGGCTTCTGGGCGGCGCGAAGGACGTCCAGTCCCTCCTCCCAGGCGCGTACGCCGCCGAGGAGGCGTACGACGACCAGGTCGGCGTCCTCCAGGAGGGCGGGCAGGTCACCGGTCGTCAGCCGGGACGGGTTCGCGAACCGGTAGGCGACCGGACCGCCGGCCGCGCGGGCGCTGAGCAGGTCGGTGTCGGAGTGCGACAGCAGCAGGATCACGTGCGCAGGCCCTTCCTCGGGGTTGTCCGCGCCCCGGGTGGTCGTATGGACGGCGGGAGTTCCTGACTCACCGGACCTCTCGGCCGGCTCACAGTGGCGGGACCGCGCCGGAATCTCACCGGGCTTCCTCCCTAGGGTCGTGGACCCTGTGCCGTTCTGCATAGTAGAGGCTGCCCGTACCGGGCAGGGGGGCGCCCGCGAGCACGTGGGTATGCTCGCCGCCATGCCGCCCACCCCACCCACAACGCCCAACAGGGGCGAACCTCTCATACGGGACCGTGGCGACGCCTGCCCCGGGGCGCTCCGGCTGCACCCGGCCGACGACGGGCGCCTCGCCCGACTTCGCCTGCCCGCAGGCAGATTGACGTACCATCAGGTGCTCGCGCTGGCCGACGCGGCGGAGACACTGGGTGACGGGCATCTCAGCATCACCTCGCGCGGCAACGCCGAGCTGCGGGGCCTGAGCGAGGGCTGTGGGGCGGATCTCGCGGAGCTCCTCGCGGAGTCCGGTCTGCTGCCCTCCGAGACGCACGAGCGTGTCCGGAACGTGGTGGCTTCCCCAGCGGCCGGTCTCGACGGACTGGGCTCCGGCGACGTGCAGTTGTGGGCGCGGGAGCTCGACGCGCTGCTGTGCGCGACGGACGGGGCGGCGGCGCTTTCCGGTCGTTTTCTCTTCGTCCTCGACGACGGGCGGGGTGATGTGGCGGGGCTGGGCGGCGATGTGACCTTGATCGCAGAGCCGGCGGACGCGGCGCGGGGGATCGCGGACGTGCCACCGGACCCCGCGGGTGCGGTGCGGGGGTCCGCGAGCGCGGCGCCGGTGATGGTGGATGCGGCAGCGGCGCTCGCGGGTGCGGTGCCGGAGTCCCCGGGTGCGGCGCGGGTGATGGCGGACGCGCACCCGGAGCTCGCGGACGCGCCACGAGGGTCCGTGGATGCGGCAGCTGCGCTCGCGGGTGAGCCGCAGGCCACGGCCGGGACGGCGCGGGTGACCCTGCGCGTCGGCGCCCGTGCCTTCCGTGTCGCCGCCGTCGACGCATCCCGGGCCGCCCTCGTCGCGGCGGAGGCCTTCCTCGCGGCCGCCCGCACGGCCGGAAACGGCGCCTGGCGCGTGCGCGAGCTGCCCGCCGGGCAGGAACCGGACGTGGCGGCACACGCGGAGCGGGCGGGGATCGCGGCGGAGCCCGTACCCCCCGCGCCCCTGCCCACCGGCCCGCCCCCCGCCCCCGGCCTCCTCGGCGACACCGCGCTGTCGGTGCTCGCGCCGCTCGGCCGCCTCTCCGTCGCCCAACTGCGCGCCCTGCTGCCCGCCGTGGACACCGGTGAGGTACGGCTCACCCCGTGGCGCGGCGCGGTCGTCACCGGCTTCGCGGACCGCGCCGCCGCCGGGGCGCGGCTGCGGGAGCTCGCGGCCGAGGGCCTGATCACCACCCCCGACTCGCCCTGGGCCGGCGTCGGCGCCTGCACCGGGCGCCCGGGCTGCGCCAAGTCCCTCTCCGACGTCCGCGCGGACGCCACTCCCGACCCCACCCTCGGCCTCACCGCCGGCCCCGGCGGGCTGCCCGTCCACTTCTCCGGCTGCGAGCGGCGCTGCGGCCATCCGCACGGCGCGTGGGTGGACGTGGTCGCGACGGCCGACGGCCAGTACGACGTGAACGGCGTCCCCACCCCCCGTACCTCACTGGCCGCCGCGGTCTCGGCGGCCCGTACCCGTCCCCGTACCCCTCCCGGCACCACGAGATGAGCGAGAGCAGAGTGTTCGACTACGAGAAGGACGGCGCGGAGATCTACCGCCAGTCCTTTGCCACCATCCGCGCCGAGGCGGATCTCGCGGGCCTGCCCGCCGACGTCAGCCAGGTCACCGTACGGATGATCCACGCCTGCGGGATGGTCGACCTCGTCCGCGATCTCGCCTACACGCCCCAGGTGGTGGCCCGCGCCCGCGAGGCGCTGCGCGCCGGGGCGCCCATCCTGTGCGACGCGCAGATGGTCGCGAGCGGCGTGACCCGCAAGCGGCTGCCCGCCGGCAACGACGTCGTCTGCACGCTCTCCGACCCGTCCGTCCCGGCGCTCGCCGCCGACCTGGGCACCACCCGCAGCGCGGCCGCGCTCGAACTGTGGCGCGACCGCCTCGAAGGGTCCGTCGTCGCCATCGGCAACGCGCCCACCGCCCTCTTCCGCCTGCTGGAGATGATCGAGCAGGGCGCGCCGCGCCCGGCCGCCGTCATCGGCATACCGGTCGGCTTCATCGGCGCCGCCGAGTCCAAGGACGCGCTCGCCGCACATGTGTCGGGCGTCGACCACCTGGTCGTCCGGGGACGGCGGGGCGGCAGCGCGATGGCCGCGGCCGCGATCAACGCGATTGCGAGTGAGGTGGAATGAGCGGGCAGCCCTTGCTCGGGAAGCTGTACGGAGTGGGCCTCGGCCCCGGCGATCCGAACCTGATGACCGTACGGGCCGTCCAGGTCATCGCCGAGGCGGACGTGGTGGCGTACCACTCCGCGCGCCACGGCCGGTCGATCGCCCGCTCGATCGCGGCCGCGCACATCCGCGAGGACCACATCGAGGAGCGGCTGATGTACCCGCTCACCGTCGAGACGACGGACCACCCCGGTGGCTACCGGGGCGCGCTCGACGACTTCTACGAGGAGGCGTCGGCCCGGCTCGCCGAGCACCTCGACGCGGGCCGCACGGTCGCCGTCCTCGCGGAGGGCGACCCGCTCTTCTACGGTTCGTACCAGCACATGCACAAGCGGCTCGCGCACCGCTACCCGACCGAGGTCGTCCCCGGCGTCACCTCCGTCAGCGCGTCGGCGGCCCGGCTCGGCGCACCCCTGTGCGAGGCCGAGGAAGTCCTGACGATCATCCCCGGCACGCTGCCGGAGGAGGAGCTGACGGCCCGTCTCGCCGCGACCGACTCGGCGGTGGTGATGAAGCTCGGCCGCACCTTCCCCACCGTGCGGCGCGCACTGGAGCGCGCGGGCCGTCTGGAGGACGCGCGGTACGTCGAGCGCGCCACGATGGAGGGCGAGCGGACGGGGTCCCTGGCGGACATCGACGCGGACTCGGTCCCGTACTTCTCGGTGGCCGTGCTGCCGTCCCGTATCGACGCGGTGGCCCCCGAGGCGCGCGAGCGCGGCGAGGTCGTCGTCGTCGGCACCGGCCCGGCGGGCGCGCCCTGGCTCACGCCGGAGTCCCGGGGGGCGCTGGCGAACGCGGACGACCTCGTCGGGTACACGACCTATCTGGACCGGGTGCCCGTACGGCCGGGGCAGCGGCGGCACGGCTCCGACAACAAGGTCGAGTCCGAGCGGGCCGAGTTCGCCCTGGACCTGGCCCGGCGGGGGCGGCGCGTCGCCGTCGTCTCGGGCGGCGACCCGGGCATCTTCGCGATGGCCACGGCGGTACTGGAGGTGGCGTCGCAGGAGGCGTACGCGGACGTTCCCGTACGGGTCCTGCCGGGCGTGACGGCGGCGAACGCGGCGGCGGCCCGCGCCGGGGCGCCGCTGGGCCACGACTACGCGACGATCTCGCTCTCCGACCGGCTCAAGCCCTGGGAGGTCATCGCGGAACGCCTGCGCGCGGCCGTGACGGCCGACCTGGTCCTCGCCCTCTACAACCCCGGCTCCGCCAGCCGCACCTGGCAGGTGGCGAAGGCCCGCGAACTCCTCCTGGAACACCGGGCCCCGGACACCCCGGTGGTCGTGGCCCGCGACGTCGGCGGCCCGTCCGAATCGGTCCGGGTGCTCCCGCTGGTGGACCTGGACCCGACGGAGATCGACATGCGCACGCTGCTCCTGATCGGCTCCTCCCAGACCCAGGCGGTCCGCCGCGGTGACGGCGACATCGTGGCGTGGACCCCGAGGCGGTACCCGGAGGGGTAAGGACGGGCGGGGCGGTCGGGCCACGGGGCCGACCGCCCCTCCCACATACATCAAGCAAGGGATCCACCTGGCCGCCATGGCCAACCGTGTCTGGGACGAGCCCCTGTTCTCGCGAACGTTCGCCGGCCCCGGACGCACTCTCGCCAAGGAGGAGGTCCGTGACACCGTCGCGGATGCCGTCCAGCGCGACACCGCCCCCGGAACCGCCGCGTGATCGTCGTCGTCGCCGACACCTCCGGCCTGCTGGCCGCCCTTGATTCCACCCATCCCGAACACGAGGCGGCCCAAGAGGCGATCACGACCGCGGGGCTGCTCGTCATGTCTCCCCTGCTGCTCGCCGAACTGGACCACGTGGCCACGCGGGAACTGGGCCGGGAGGCGGCGGTGAGCGCGGTCGACGACATTCGCGGCTGGATGGGACGTGGCCGGGTCTCCCTGCCCGAGATCACCGAGAACCACCTGGGCGCTGCCCAATCAGTACGCGCACGCTACTCCGGCCTCGACCTCGCCCTGGCCGACGCGGTGAACGTCGCCCTGGCCGCCGATTACGACACCGACGCGATCCTCACCCTGGACCGTCGCGCCTTCCGGGCGGTACGCCCGCTGGGCCGCCACAAGTCCTTCCGCGTCCTGCCCGACGACCTGCCGCTCTGACCCGGCTGCGGTACACGGCTCCACGGGCCGCCCGAGTCCAGGACGTTCGCAGAACGATGAGCTCCTCGGGTCAGCGCGCCGTTCCGCCGTTCACCTCGTGCGTGAACCCGTCGCGCACTGTCTGCGCGAGCTCCGGGCCGAGGCGGTGGTGACTCGGAGGCCATGGCCACGGCCGCCCGGAGGAAGGGAGGCGGCCGGCCGGGCCCGGTTCCTGGTGTCAGTCCGGAGGCCCTTCGTCCTCGTCCTGCGGCGCCCGCGTCGACAGTTCCGCCCACACCAGCTTGCCCGGCCCGTTCCTGTCGGCGACGCCCCAGCGGTGGGCCAGCACGTCGACCACGGGGAGCCCCCAGCCGCCGCTCGCGTCCTCGCCCGGAAGCGCCATGAGCGGGCGGACCTCGGAGGCGTCGTGGACTTCGATCCGGAGGCCGTCCGGGACGGGCGCGAAGCGTGTCTCGATCTCCCGGCCCGGTACGTGCGCATGGCGCACGGCGTTGGTGAGCAGCTCCGAGAGGACGAGCGAGGCACTGTCCTCGATCCGGCTCAGCCCCCAACTACCCAGCGCTGCCCGCAACTCCGCCCGCGCCCGCCCGACCGAACGCGGGCTGCGGCTCCAGCGCCGGACGATCGTCGGCTCCTGTTCCATCAGGCCACCTCCACGCCGTGGATCAACCGCGGCCCCACGTCGACGCCGTGGGCGGCGAGCCAGAGTGCTCGCCGCCGCTGCCGCTGAAGCCGGACCTTTTCCCGTTCTTCGTACGCAGTCAGATACGGACGTACGAGCCTGCTGTCCTCACCGCGCAGCGGAGTGCACCGCGAGGGGGCGGAAACGGTGGGCGGCGTACGCCGCGCGCGCGGCGGGGGACCGGTGCGGCGACGGCGGCCCGACGGGGGAAGTAACAGCCGCAGCAGCGGCTCGAAGAGACGGTGGATAACCCTTACTGAGGTGCCCTTTGAGAAGCGGTGGTGGTCGGACATGAACACGGCTTGTCTCCCTGGCTCTTGAGGCATGCATCTCTAGAGATGTCACCTCAGTGAAGTGCGCGCCGGAAGGCCTGTCCATACTTCTCTAGAGAACTCATCCGATCGAGTCGCGGAGTGGGGAGCCGGTCCTCCCCTTAGGGTGTCCGGAGCGGAAGGAAGTGATCGGTTTCATGGCGCAGGGCAACGACGGGCGGCCCAAGTACCAGCGGATCGCCGATGAGTTGAAGCAGGCCGTCCATGCCGGCGTGTACGGGCCCGGGGACCGGCTGCCGGGGGAGAACGACCTCATGGCCACCTACGAGGTGGCCCGGATGACCGCCCGCCAGGCGTTGGGCGTCCTTCAGAGCGAAGGCCTCGCCGAAGCGCGAAAGGGCGCCGGCGTATACGTGCGGGCCTTCAAGCCCCTTCGCAGGCGCGGCATCCCCCGGCTCGCCCGGGACCAGTGGGGGTCCGGCAGGTCCGTTTGGGACGTGGACGTCGAGGACCGGGCGCTCACCGTGGACCAGGTCGAGGTCACCGAGGAGGAGGCCGAGGACGAGGTCGCCGAGGCGCTCGGGTTGTCGGTCGGGGCGCTCGTGTGGGTGCGGCGGCGGCGCTTCGTGCTGGAGGGGAAGCCCGTGCTCCTCGCCACGTCCCGTCTGCCCGCCGATCTCGTGGAGGGCTCCGCGATCACGCGGGAGGACACCGGCCCCGGCGGGATCTACGCCCGCCTCGCCGAGCTCGGGCACGAGCCCGCGCGCTTCCGGGAGGAGATCCGCAGCCGGATGCCGACCGCCGAGGAGGCCAAGCGGCTGTCGCTGCCCGCGGGGACTCCTGTGATCCTGATCCGCCGGACGGCCCGCACCCGCGACGGCCGGATCGTCGAGGTCAACGAGATGACGCTCGACTCCGGGTCCTACGTGCTGGAGTACGACTTCGACGCCTGAGGCGGCCGCCGGCCCGTCACCCCGCCCGCTCCAGAGCCCACGCCGCCGCCTCCCCCGGGCTCGTCGCCGTCGGGACGCCCTCCGGGGCCGGGGGGCGGCGGACGATGACGACGGGGAGGCCCGCCTCGCGGGCCGCGCGGAGCTTCGGAGCCGTCGCCGCGCCCCCGCTGTCCTTGGTCACCAGGACGTCGATGCGATGGCGCCGCAGAAGCTCCCGTTCGCCGTCCAGGGAGAAGGGCCCCCGGTCCAGGAGGACTTCCATGCGGGCCGGCGCGGGGGGTTCCGGGGCGTCCACGCTGCGGACCAGGAACCAGGCGGCGCAGGACGCGAAGGCGGCGAGGCCCATCCGGCCCGTCGTCAGGAAGGCCCGCTCGCCGAGGGTGTCCACGAGGGAGGCCGCCTCCTCCAGGGAGCCGGCCGGGTGCCAGATGTCGCCCTCCACGGGGGCCCACCCGGGACGGCGGAGCGCCAGCAGGGGAACATGGGCCAGGTCGGCGGCGTACGCCGCGTTGAAACTGATCGTCCCGGCGAAAGGATGGGTGGCGTCGATGACCGCGTCCACCTGGTGCTCGCGCAGCCACCCGGCCAGGCCCTCCGCCCCGCCGAAGCCCCCGATCCGCACCTCGCCCGGCGGCAGTTTCGGCGACGCGACCCGGCCCGCGAGCGAGTTCGTGACGCGTACCGTCGGATGCAGCAGCCCAGCCAGGGCGCGGGCCTCGGTCGTACCTCCGAGGATCAGGACGTGCATGGGGATTCCTTCATGACGGCGAGCGGCGGGCGCACCGGCCAACTCAAGCACACCGGTCTGCGGCCCGGCTGGACCACCGGTGCCTGCGCCACCGCGGCCACCACCGCCGCGTACACCGCGCTGCTCACCGGCGACTTTCCGGATCCGGTGACGATCACCCTCCCGAAGGGGCAGACGCCCGCCTTCGCACTCGCCGTCGAGGACATCACCGGGCCCGCCGCGACGGCGGGCGTGGTCAAGGACGCCGGCGATGACCCGGACGTCACCCACGGGGCGCTGATCCGGGCGACGGTACGGGCCCTCCCGGCCGGCTCCGGGGTCGTCTTCCGGGCCGGCCCCGGCGTCGGGACCGTCACCCTCCCCGGCCTCCCCCTCGAGGTGGGCGAGCCGGCCATCAACCCCGTGCCCCGCCAGATGATGCGCGACCACGTCGCGCGGGTCGCGGACCGCCACGGCGGCAGCGGCGACGTGGAGATCACCGTCTCCGTCGACCACGGCGAGGAGATCGCCCGCTCCACCTGGAACCCCCGCATCGGCATCCTCGGCGGCCTCTCCATCCTCGGCACCACCGGCATCGTCGTCCCGTACTCCTGCTCCGCCTGGATCGACTCCATCCGACGCGGCGTCGACGTGGCCCGGGCGGCAGGGCTCACGCATGTCGCGGGATGCACCGGGTCGACCTCGGAGAAGACCGTCACCGCGCTCTACGACCTCCCCGAGCTCGCTCTGCTCGACATGGGCGACTTCGCCGGCGCGGTGCTCAAGTACGTACGCCGGCACCCCGTCGACCGGCTCACCGTCTGCGGCGGCTTCGCCAAGCTCTCCAAGCTCGCCGCCGGTCATCTCGACCTGCACTCGGCCCGTTCGCAGGTGGACAAGGGGTTCCTCGCCGAACTGGCCCGCCAGGGTGGTGCGGACGACGCCCTGGCCGCCGAGATCGCCGTCGCCAACACGGGACTCGCGGCGCTCCAGCTTTGCGCCGCCGCGGGGGTCCCGCTCGGCGATCTCGTCGCCGCCACCGCCCGCGACCAGGCCCTCGCCGTACTGCGGGGGGCGCCGGTCACCGTGGACGTCGTCTGCATCGACCGGGCGGGAACGGTCGTCGGCCGCTCCGAGCCGCGCCGGCCGCTCTAGCCGGGGCAGCCCCCGGCCGCAGGACGGCAGACGGCCGCCTCCCCGAGGGGGAGGCGGCCGCCCACGCGTTCGCCGAGCGGACCGACCGGGTCAGACGCGATCCTGCCGCACGCTTCCCCACGCGTACGTCGCGACCGCGCTGCCGTCCGCTCGCAGCGCCTGGAACGTGTAGAAGTACGTGTTCCCGGTCGCTGCCGTGGTGTCCGTGTAGCTCCTCGTCGCGGCCGGCAGCAGCCCGCTGTGCAGCGGCTCGTAGGCCTGCGTGGTCGGGTTCCACCTGCTGACGCGGTAGCCGGCGATCGGGTCGCAGAGCGTGGCGTCGGTGCACTGCCAGGTGACGGTGGTCATGCCCGGGCCGGTGACCAGGGTGTCCGGGCTGAAGCTGCTGAGGCGCCCCTCGTTCGGGACGGTCACGGACGGCCGGAGGTCCAGCTCGGTGGCCGTGACCGTGGCGACGTTCGGACTGGTCGTCGGGGCCAGCGCGTTGCCCCAGCGGTCCTTGGCCGCCACCGCGTACACATACGTCTCGCCGTCCGGCAGGTCGGCGCAGAGGATCGCGAGCGGGTCGGCCGTACCGTCCCAGCAGCCGACCGTGCCGAGCCAGCGGACCGTGCCGTCGGCCTCCCGGACGCCGCTCCAGACCCGATAGCCGTCGAGGTCGTCCTCTGTCGAGGCGGCCCAGGTCAGCAGGATGCCGTCGTTGCGCGGGGTGGCCTTCAGGCCGGTGACCGGGCCGGGAGCGACGCGGTCGCCGCTGCGGACGGTGAGCGGGGCGGAGAGCGCCGACTCGTTGCCCGCGGCGTCCACGGTCGTGACGGCGTACGTGGAGTACGTGCCGGCGGCCATGCCCCGGTCCGCGCACAGACCCCCGGTGCTGGTGGCGTCGCTGCCCTCGGCGCAGGTCACGGGAGTGAGCGCGGCGGGGTCGAGGGCCTTGCCCGGCGAGCGGTACACGCGGTAGTGCCCGCCGTTGTCCCACTCCTGGTAGAAGTTCCCGGGCGTCTTCCAGTACACCTGCGTCTCGCCGACGCCGACGACGGAGCCCAGGTCGGTCGGGGGCTGCCACGGTGTCCGGTCGACGCCGTCACCGATGATCGTGGCGGAGAACACCGACGGGTTGCCGAGCGCGTCGAGGGCGCGGACGCGGTAGTACCGGGGAGCGTTGAGGGGTGCTTCGTGGTCGTCGTACGACGGCTCGGTGGTCGTGCCGAGCAGCGTGTACGGGCCCGCCGACGCCGAGGCCGCGTGGACCTCGTAGCGGGCGGCGTCGGCGACGGTCCGCCAGCGCAGCAGGGCGACGTACGCGTCACCGGTGACCGTGAGGCCGGCCGGGGCGGCCGGGCCGGTCCGGTCCACGCTGGTGGCCGTCACGTCGAGGCTGCCGACGGACTCGCGGCCGGCCTTGTCGACGGCGCGGACCTCGTAGAGGAACGTCTGCCCCGTCGCGGGCGGCGCGTCGGTGAAGGAGGGGGTGGTGAGGAGGGTGGAGCCGCTGACGTTCGTCCAGCTCGTGGCGCTCAGCCGGCGGTACACGCGGTAGCCGGCGAGGTCCATCTCCTTGTTCGCGGTCCAGCGCAGGGCGGCCTTGGCGGTCGCCCGGTCGTACGTCGCCGAGAGGCCGGTGGGCGCCAGCGGACGGACCGTGTCGACGGTCGCCGAGGTGCGCGGGGCGTACGTGAACCCGACGTTGGCGGCGCCCGTCCAGGCGACGTAGTCCACCCGGATCGAGTGCTTGCCGGACGGGATGCCGAGGTCGAGGGTCTTCCGCTGCGTGGTCGAGACGTTCTTCCACAGATCGATCTTGCGCACGCCGTCGAGGTAGACGCGTATGCCGTCCTGCGTCGCGGCGGAGAACGTGAAGGGACCGCCGGAGCCGAAGTCGCGGGTGATGCTCCAGCGGACGGTGAAGTTGTCCTTGGGCAGGGTGACACCCGCCGGGTCGCCGGTGCCGTAGTTCTCGGCGATGGCCGTGTCGCAGGCGGTCAGCTTGGGCGTGCCGCTGAACGAGGTGTTGGCGAAGTACTGCGCCGTCCACACCGGGGAGGCGCAGGTGACGGCCGCGGAGGCCGGGGTGGCGGTGAGGATGCCACCGGCGGTGGCGAGGGCGGCCGTCGCGGCCAGCGCCCGCAGCCGGGTACGAGTGATCACAGAAGGAACGTGCCTTTCCGGACCACGCGGCGACATGCCGGGGCCGCACTACGACGAGACGAAGCGGAAGTGTGGGGAAAGGCGGGTCGGGTGGGGCCGGTGTTCCGCCGGAGGGACTCTATCGCTCGGCCGGCTCCGGACGACAGGAGGTTTCCGGGGCCTCGAGACTTCCTGGGGCCTGGACCTGCGGGACTTGGACCTGCGGGTCCGGCGCCCCGGGATCTGCGCTGGGGTCTGCGCCTGGTGCCGGGGCTCCCGGGCCAACTGGTCCCGGGCCTCCCGCTCCCCGGCCTCCCCGGGATCCGCTCCCCGGGCTCAGGCCGCGCACCGCTCCGCCAGGGCGCCGTAGTCGGGCAGGTCGACGGTGTTGGTGACCTTCTTGCCCTCCTCCAGCATCCAGTTGAGAACGCGACGGCGGCTCAGCAGGCCGTTGCGCAGGCGCAGACCCCACGCCGTGCCGGGAGCGAGGAACGGACCGGTGCGGTCGCCGCTCTTCTGGCAGCCCTCGGCGTAGGCCCGCAGCAGTCGCTCGTAGCGCGCGAAGGCCGAGGCGTGGTCGTCGGGGTGCCGCGCCAGCTCCCCGGCCAGGACGTACGCGGCCACGATCCCGGTACCGGTGCCCATGCCGCCGATGGTCGCGCCGCAGGCGGCGTCGCCGACGAGGGCGATCCGGCCCCTGGACCAGGTGTCGACGTCGGCCCGGCTGATGGAGTCGAAGTACAGCTCCGACGCCTCCTCGAGCGACTCCAGAAGCCGCGGCACCTCCCAGCCCTGGCCGGCGAAGGCCTCGGCGATCAGGGCCTTCTGCGCCTCGATGTCATGGCGGTCATAGGTGAGTTCGGGCGAGGCGAAGACGAAGAAGGCACGGGCCCGCCGGGGGTTCAGGGGGTCGGTGCCGACACTCGCGAGGCGACCGGGGGTGTTGAGACCGACGGACCCCTCGCCCGGGCCGATGCCCAGGTGGTTGGGCAGGCTCCAGGTCGCGGCGTAGTGGCCGAGGTGGCGGACGTACGACGCCTCGGGGCCGAAGGCGAGGCGGCGGACGTTCGAGTGCAGGCCGTCGGCGCCGATCACCAGGTCGTAGGTGGCCGGGGCGGCGTTCCGGAAGGTGACCTGGACGCCGTCGGCGGTCTCGGTGAGGGAGGTGATCGAATCGCCGAAGACGTACTGGGCGTGGGGGAGGCTGTGCTCGTGGAGCACCCGGGCCAGGTCCCCCCGCAGCACCTCGAGGTCACCGCCCGCGAAGTCACCGGGCAGGTGGAGGAGTTCGCGGCCGTTCTCGTCGACGAATCGCATCGGGCTGCCGCCGGTCCGGCGCTCGCGCAGCCGGTCGAGGACTCCCATCCGCTCCAGCACGGTCATGTGCGTCTCGCCGCGGAAGTCGACGGCCTGGCCGCCTTCGCGCAGGGCCGGGGCGAGCTCGACGACGGTGACGTCGAATCCGTAGTGCCCGAGCCAGTGGGCGAGGGCCGGGCCGGCGATGCTCGCGCCCGAGATCAGGACCTTCTTGCTCATGGGACCGCTCCTCCGTGACCGCGTTTAACTGCGTCCAACGGACGCTGTTTCGATGTGTGTACGGTAGACGCAGTTTCTGCTCGCCGCAAGGGGCGACGCCGGAGACGTGACCGGAGACGTGAGCGGAGAGGGTGGTGCGCGGCGTGGCCAAGGAGAGTGGCGGGATGAACGGGATGGTGCGGCTGCTGTGGGGGCCGCCCGCCCGGCCGACGCGCGGGCCCAAGCCGGCGCTGAGCCTGGAGCGGATCGCGCGGGCGGGCGTGGAGATCGCCGACGCGGAGGGGCTGGTCGCGGTGACCATGCAGCGCGTCGCCGAGCAGCTCGGGAAGACCAAGATGTCGCTCTATCGGTACGTGCCCGGGAAGGCGGAACTCGTCGCGCTGATGGTGGAGTCGGCGATCGGTGAGGTGGCGGAGGCCCGGGAGGGCGGCTGGCGGGAGCGGCTCGACGCCTGGTCGCACGGGCTCTCGGTCCGGTTCCACGAGCACCCCTGGCTCCTGGACGCCACGCTGGGCGCGCGGGTGATGGGCCCGAAGGAACTCGCCTGGCTGGAGGAGGCGCTCGTCGCCCTGGAGGGGACGGGGCTGACCGGGGCCGAGCGGATGGACGCGGTGGTCCTCTTGACCGGCCATGTCCGGGGCATCGCGGCACAGGCCCGCGCGACGGGGCCGGGGGAGCGGACCGAGGAGCAACTGACCCTTGCCCTGGGCGAGGTGATGCGCGAACACGGCGAGCGCTTCCCGGCCCTCGGCGCGACGCTGGCCTCGGTGGACGCGACGGGCGGCCGCGACCAGGCGCTCGACTTCGGCCTGGAGCGCATCCTCGACGGCCTCGAAACCCTCATCGCGCGCCGGGGGTAGGGGGCGCCGCTGTACGGGCCCGAGGGGTCCCGGGCCCGTACGGCTCGCGGGCCGGACGCCCGAGGCCCCCGCTCCCTGGCCGTCCCGGGAAATGGCCCGCTGCCGAGCGGCCTGGTCCCTGGCCTCCCCGCTCGGCTGCCAAGCGCCACGCCGGAGGTCGGCCCTGGGGCAGGCGGCACTCTCCGGCCCGCTGCCGAGCGGCCGCGTGGCGAAACTCGCACCCTCCGGCGCGCCGCCGGACGCCCGGGGGCCGCCCCCTCACGCCGTCGCCGCCACCCCCGCCCCCAGTTCGAGTCGGCGTCCCGCGAACCCCTCGCGGACGCGGCGGTCGTGGGTCACCAGGACCAGCGTGCCCGCGTAGGAGGCGAGGGCTGCCTCCAGTTCCTCGACCAGACCCGGGGCCAGGTGGTTGGTCGGTTCGTCGAGGAGGAGGAGGTCGAGGGGGTGGGCGGTCAGGGTGGACAGTTCGAGTTTGCGGCGCTGGCCCGTCGACAGGGCGCAGACCGGCGTCGTCAGGTCGCGTGGGGCGAGGAGTCCCAAGTCGAGCAGCCGGGCGGCATGTTCGGGGCCGTACGCCTCGGCGACCGGGCGGGTCTCCGTCGGCGGGGCGGAGTCCTGGCGCAGGAAGCCGACGCGGGGCGGACGGCGGACCGTGCCGGTGTCAGGGGTCAGTTCGCCGGCGAGGAGACGCAGGAGAGTGGTCTTCCCGGAGCCGTTGGGGCCCGTGACGAGGAGCCGCTCGCCCGGGGCCAGACGCAGGCTGTCGAGGCGCAGCCGGCCCGCCACCTCCACATCCGTGAGTTCGACCGGCGCGGTGGCCTCGCCCTCGATCCGACCGGTGAACCGCAGCGGCCTCGGCGGGGCGGCGACCGGGTTCGCGGTCAGCCGCGCCGTCCGCTCGCGCGCCGCGCGGATACGGCTCATCGCCCCGTGCGCCCGCGACCTGGCCCGGAACGCCCCGGCGCCGCTGAAGGCCGCCGGCGCCTTGCGCGGGATCGCGGAGAAGCGCTCGATGGCGGTGTCCGCGAGGGCCGCGTTCCGGGCGAGCTCCGCGCGCCAGTCCTCGTACTCCCGCTCCCGACGGGCGCGGGCGGCGGCCCGGCCGGCGAGGTAGCCGGCGTAGCCGTTGCCGTACCTGCGGACGGTTCGCAGGTCCTGGTCGACCTCCAGGATCGCGGTGGTAACGCGGTCCAGGAAGACGCGGTCGTGAGTGACGGCGACGACCGTGCCGCGATGGGCGCGGAGCCGTTCCTCCAGCCACGCGACGGCCTCGTCGTCGAGGTCGTTGGTCGGCTCGTCGAGGAGCAGCAGCTCCGGGTCGGCCGCGAGGGTCGCGGCGAGCGCGAGCCGCGAGCGCTGCCCGCCCGACAGGGTGCCGAGGGGCCGGTGCCGGTCGAGCGCGGCGCGCTCGCCGAGACGGTGGAGCACGGTGTCGACGCGGCGGTCGGCGTCGCGGCCGCCGCGTGCCTCGTGGGCGGCGAGCAGCTCCCCGTACGCGGCCAGCCCGGCCGGCTCCGCGCCGGCCGGCCCTGATTCCGCCAGCTCGGCTTCGGCCTGCCTGATACGGCGTTCCAGGGACCGTACGTCGGCCAGCGCGAGGTCGACGGCGTCCTGGACGAGGGCCGTGCCGGGCAGGTCGAGGGTCTGGGCGAGATGGCCGAGCCCACCGGGCGAGTCGACGGCGACGGTGCCGTTGTCGGGGGCGTCCGTCCCGGCGAGCAGGCGCAGCAGCGTGGACTTGCCGGAGCCGTTGTCCCCCACGACGCCGATCCGCTCGCCGGGCCGGACGCTGAGAGAAACCTGGTCGAGGACGACACGGTCGTCGAATCGCTTGGTGACGTCGGACAGAACGATGCGGGTATCGGGTGAGGCAGGGTGCAAGGGTGCGGTCCTCCGGTTGCGGTCACTGAGAAAGACGAGACGTATCGTCTCGTTCGATGACGAGAGTACGCCCGCGACAACGCCTATGCAAGACGCGTCGTCTCGTTACGTCCTCGGGTGCGGTGACCCGGTACCTTCCCGACCGTGGAGGCGACAGGGAACGCGTTCGACTTCGGCATCGACGGCTACCGGCCGCACTGGCTCCAGGGCAACCGGGCGGTGACCGCCGCCCATGCCGAGCGGCTGCGCCGGCTCGTCGGGCGCCCGCTGACGCGGAGCTGGCTGGTGTGGGACCTTCAGGACGACCAGTGGTTCTCCGACTGCCCCGTCGTCCTCGACTTCGACGGCGAGCGCGTCGAGATCAACCACCAGAAGTTCGACGACCTCTCGCTCACCTGGAATTCCTTCGATCCGGAGCGGTCACCGGTGCGCTGGTACGGCTTCGAGCTCGCCTGGCGTGCCGACCCGCTGCCCCAACTCCTGGAGCTGCGGGGGCAGATGCTCGTGAGTGTCGAGCTGGTGGAGTGGTTCGAAGAGAAGGCCGGCCGGGGCGGCACGGGCGGGGACGCCGGGGGCCGGGGCGTCGACATCGGGTTCGGCCTCGCGCACGGCTGGCTGACCGTCTTCAACGCGCTCGACGAGAACGGACTGGCCTTCACCCCGCCCGACCCGTCGCACTACCGCCGTCAGCCTCTCCTCCGACCGGACGACTGACCGGACGACTGGCCAGACGGCTGAACGGGCGACTGACCGGGTGGCGACGCGGACGCGCACAGGCGGCGAGACGCATCGGGCCCCGGCACCAGGAGGTGCCGGGGCCCGATGTCGTGGTCACGACTAGGCGTTGGTGCCCGCCTTGCGGCGCCGCACGACGAGCATCGCGCCGGCTCCGAGGACGACGGCCGCGCCACCCGCGAGGGCGATCCGCGGGACGACGTCCGACGAGCCGGTCTCGGCGAGGCTGCCGTTCGTGGTGTTCACCGGCTGAGTGGACTGGCCACCCTGCGCCGTGGTGTTCGACGTGCCGGGCTTCGGCTTGGCGTCCTCGACCTTGCCGGGCTTCGTGCCCGCGGCCTGGAGCTGGAAGACGTACTCGGTCAGCTCGGGGGACCCGCCGCAGCTGAGGTCGTCGTTGGCGTAGTCGCCGGCGAGGAAGGCCATGCCCTGGCCGGCCGGCGCGGACGCGTCGACCTTCAGACGCAGCTTGATGTCCGCGTGGGCGCCCGCCTTCAGCTTGTTGACGGCGTCGATCTGGTGCTTCTCGTCGACGGGCTTCCAGGCGGGGGACGAGGTGGACGACCACTGCAGGTGCAGCAGCTTGTCGAGGTCCTTCAGGCCCTTCTTGTCGAAGGCGTGGACGCTCGCGAACGGCCAGACCTTGTCGAGGGTCCGCTCGGTGCCGTTGGTCATCCGCAGCGTGAAGTCGACCGTCGTACCAGCGACGACCTTGCCCGGCAGCCCGGTCAGGGTCGTGGTCAGACGCGGCTCGGGAACGCAGCCGCCCTCCTCGCCCTCGCCTTCCTCCTCCTTGGCGTCGGCGAGCGCCTTCTCGGCGGCCTTCAGTGCCTTCTCGGCATCCTTCCGGGCCGTCTCGGCGGCGGTGGCCGCCTGGAGGGTGGCGATCCGCTGGTCGTCGCGCGCGTCCGCGGCGGTGGTGGCCTTCGTGTCTGCCTCGGTCTTGGCGCTCTCGGCGGTCTTGACGGCCTCCTGGGCGTCGGCGACGGCCTTCTCCGCAGCGGCCTTCTCCTCGGGCGTGGCGGTGGCGGGCAGCGTCAGGAGGTGGTTGTTGGCGGCCGTGAGCGCGTTGTCGGCGTTCGTCTTGGCCTCGGCGGCGGCCTTCGCGGCCTTACGGGCGTCGTCCGCGGCGAGGGCGAGCGGCGCGTCGTCGGCGAAGGCCGCGTCGCGGGCCTTCACGGCGGCGCTCTCGGCGGCGAGCGCCTCCTCGTACGTCTTCTTCGCCTTGGCGACGGCCTTTTCGAGCTCCTCGAGGGAGGGCTTGCCGGGCGTCGTCTGCTGCGTCTGCGGGGCAGGAGCGCCGGGGGCGCCGGCGGCGAACGCGGGGGCGACGGAGAGCAGCACGGCGGGGGTCGTCACGGTGGCGACGACCGCTGTGGCGAGAATGCGGCGGATCTTCACAGGAGACCTTCTCTGGATCCGAAGAATTGAAATGCAGTCGCTGCGGTAAACGGCACGCTGAGCGACTGCCGCATGATCGTATGGCCGCAATAGGGCCCGGAGAAGGGGCATTTACGCGCGCTACCGGGCGGAATGTGAGAGTCCGTGGTGGTCATAGAACGCCAAACCGGACAGTTGCTCACGGTTCCTGTGGTTTTTCTGTGAGCCATGTCATTCGCAGAGGAATTCCGTCGTACGGCAGGGCCCACGCGGGGCCTCCGGCATTCAGAGGAGCAGGAAGGCGCCTGCGGTGGCCGCGCCGAGGGACGCCCCGGCCACCGTCTGCGCGATGGTGTGATAGCCCAGGGCGACACGCGACCAGCAGACCGCGATCGTCAGGGCGTACCCGAGCAGCCACCACGGCGAGTGCACCGCCGCGAGGAGCGCCACGACCGCCGAGGCGACGGCGGAGTCCACGGAGATCTTCCACACCGTGTTGACGGCCAGCAGGCAGACGGTCATCCCCCACAGGGCCAGCATCGCGGTGAGGATCCCCGCGGGTGCGTGCCCGAGGACCATGACCACGGAACCGGCGCCGATGGAACCGAGGATGACGAAGAAGATCGGGGCCCGCTTGGTGCGGTCGACGACGTGCCGGTCGCCCCAGGTGCCGCGCCCCCGTTCCCACTCGATGTACCCGGCGGGCACCAGCCCGGCGCAGAGCGCGCCGAGGAATCCCCACAGGAGCCCGGTCCAGTGGCCCGCGGCGGCGAGGCCGATGGCGAGCATGCCGACGAGAAGGACGTTGCGTGGCTGCAGGACGTCCGTGACCGTACGAGCCACCGGCCGCCGGTGCTCGGCGACCGGAGGGGCTGTCGGCCCTGGGTTGTCGGCGACCGTAACGGCCGTCGGCCGCCGGTCCTCGGCGACCGGACGGGCCGTATCGCTCGCGCCGCCGGCTCCCGGGCCCGGAGGTCGGGTCGTCCCGCTCATGCCGCCGGCTCCAGCGCCGCGAGGACGGCCCGCGCGCCGGCGTCGTCGACGTGGCGGTACGCGGCGGCCACGCGGACCAGCCACGCGACCTCGCCGTCCTGGTCCGTGGCGTGCTGCGCCTCGACCGCCGCCGCGGCTCCGGCCGGCCCCCCCTCCGACTTGGCGGCGAGAGCCGCCTTGATCCAGTACGCCTCCGCCAGCGGCGCGTCACCCGCCGCGGCGTTCTTGGCGGCCGGGAGCAGACCGTCGGGGACGTAGTGGCGGAGCTTCTCGACCGCGTCGGCGATGTCGGCGGCCCAGCGGTCGATCCGCAGGTCGGCCGGGGTGTCGAAGCGCAGCAGCTCACGGGGGAGGGAGGCCGGCGGCGCGAAGGGCTGGTCGGGGAAGGCGACCATCAACTCCCGCCACAGCGGGTGGAGCCGGGCCTGGGCCCGCCACAGCTTGGCGCGGCGCCAGCCCTTGCTGAAGGCCGGGATGGACGCGCCGACGGCGAAGAACCCGAAGAGGACGAGCTGTGCCACCTCGGTGATCTTGTCGAAGTTCTCGGCGAAGGAGGCGCTCGGGTGGTCGGCGACGCTGATCCACATGAACAGGGTCCGGCTGACGGTGTAGCCGACGCCGATGAACATGGCGACGGTCATCATGCCGAGGCCGATCCGCAGATGGCGCAGCCGGGCGTCGGCGGTGGCCAGCGCCCACTGGTAGGCGCAGACGGCGGACGCGGCGCCCAAGTACAGGTAGAACACCGTCATGTAGAGCGTGGCGCCCCACTGCCCGGCGTGGTCGGACACGAACCGGTCGGAGGGGACGTGCCGGTCGACGACGGTGAAGAAGAGGACGGTCAGCAGGATCAGTGTGGCGGCGGACGCCTTGGTGGCGACCTGCTGGATGATCCGGGCGAACCGCACGTGCCGGGGGACGTCACCGCCGTCGGGGTACTGCCCGTAGATGGCGACGATGTAGCTGAGAATCGCCAGGATCGCGATGGTCGCCGTGTAGTGCTTGATCAGTACGGCGAGGTCGGTGACGGAGCTGTTGTTGAGCCCGATGCGGACGATGTGGGTCTTTGTCCACAGGGCCACGGCGAATCCCGCGTAGCAGCCCCACAGGGCCCGGCGCCGCTTGTCTTCTTCGTCGCCCCACAGCGCGGCGGGCATCCGCCAGAGGGCGACGGCCGTCATGAGCCCGGCTATCAGATAGCCGGCGAGGTCGAGGGGGGTCACGTCGTGTTCCTAGGGGTGTGGGGGGCGTGGGGGGCGTGCCGCCGGGGGTGAACCGGGTCAGGAGCGGCGGAAGAATCCCTGCCGCCGGTGGGCGACGGGCCGGGAGAGGGAGTTGGCGAGGCGTCCGACCATGTCGTCGCTGGTGACGTCCCGCGCCATACGGGGGATGAGGGAGGCGCCGAACTCGGCCATCCGCTCCTCGTGGGTGTCGTACTGGGCCCGCGCCTGGATGACGGTGTCGCCGAGCGCCGACGCGCCCGGCGGTGGGGCCCCGGGCGGTGCCGTCCCCGGCGCGAGGACGCGGCTGATCAGCGAGGTGTCGAAGACGGGCATCAACCGCCGCAGCTGCTCCGCGTCGAGGCCGGTGCCGTGGTCGAACCACTCGTGGCAGAGCTCGTGCAGGATCACGTGCTGGGTCTGGTACTCCGTGGGCCGCCGCCGGTACAGCACGAGGCTGGTGGTGCCCGATGCCAGCCGCAGGCCGCACGCCGCGTTCACGCGGGCCAGCCGGTCGGGGAGTTCGTGCAGCACGATGGTCCGGCCGCGGGCGGCTTCCATGTTGGCCACGAGCCCGGCGATGCTGAAGGGGGCGGGGATGGGAAGGTCAGCCAGTCCGGCTTCGCACTCTTTCCGCAGCTCGCGCAGGGACATTGAGGCCTCTTGGTCGTCGTCACGCGTGTGTGTGACATCGGACGGCGATTTTAGCCAATGCGTGCGAGTGACCGGGCGGGCGTTCCCTACCGCGTCGTACCGTCGCCCGTACCGTCGTCGGCGCCCTGGGGACCGCCGGGGCCCCCGCCCTTCGTGTCCGTCTTGCTCTCCTCCAGGAGGGAGAGGGCGAAACGCAACAGGTCGGGCGGCAGTCCTTCGTCGTCGACACCGCGGCCCGCGAGGCCGCTGATCTCCCCGGAGCGCCGCCTGGCGAGGAACTGCAGTCCGGCGACGACGTCGTCGACGACCTCGGACTCCTCCTTGAAGAACCGCCAGTCCACGCCGAAACCGAGGCCGAGCGCCTTGAGGATGTCCTCGGAGGGGTGAGTGACCTTCCCCGCGAGGATGTTGGAGAAGTAGCTGTGGGAGAGGGAACCGCCCCGCTCCTTGACGAGGTCGGCGAAGAACCGTCCCGACACCTTCTGGCCGGGGAAGGTCTTCTCGACCATGTACTCGACCTTCTGCTGCAACGTCGTCAGCTCAGGCGTGTGTTCTCCGCCGCTGTCCACTCGGCCCCCCACGTTCACGTCCGCCGTACTGTACCGACCTTGCCACGGCGGCCCCGGGCCCGGCACCGGTGACAAAGCGGAGCAAGTCGCTCCGTTGCCAGGACTGGGCTTGCGTAAACACTCTACGTCACTGTTAACTCGAAAAAACACGGACAGGGGGCCACGAGGGGAGCCCCCTGCCCGTGGAGATCTGACGACCCTTCGGACGGGTTCCGGCGGTGTGCCGGGCGGGGTCGGTGCGGTGTCCGGCCAGGTCCGGGTGGTGCCACGGACATGAGCAGCCCTTCGCGACGGGGGAGGCGCGAAGGGCTGCTCGTGCAGTATGGCACCTCGTCAGCATCGGCCGCAGGCAGCTCGGGCAGACAGTTCCCGGCTCAATCTCCTTGTTGATCACGCCTGTTGAGCGTGTGCGTCTCTCTTCCGTGCGAGCGCCGCAGCCCTGCGAGAGGACCGTGCCCCAGCCCTGACCGGCGGCGCTGACGGTGTCGAGGTTCTGGTCGGTGATCTCTCCGCCCTGCCCGCGTCCCCCACGCCGGACCCCAGGGGCTATGCCGTCCCCTCGCCCGGATCCGCCCTCTTCGCCACCCGCTGGCTCCAGGCACCGCAGGGTGTTCTGGTGAGCGGTGCGCCGCCGCGCGACGCTCAGCTCTCCGCGGTGATCCAGCGGTGCTCGGTCGTCATGTACTCGTACAACGGCCTTCCCTTGATGCCGCTGGTGCGGAACGGCTTGCCCTCGTCGGTGATCCGCACCGTGCCCGAGCGCCCCTCGCTGCTCCACTCCAGTTCCAGGTACCAGCGGCAGTCGCAGGTGGACGTCCGCGCGGTGACCAGCAGTTCCTCCGGGTCGGAGGACGTCACGGTGTACGGGAAGGAGACCGCCGGGATCGTCGTCCCCGAGCTTCCGTCGAAACCGGCGACGGGACGGGCGATCGGGCGGGGCGTGTCGAGGTTCACATCGATGGAGCGCGGCGTGAGCGCGCCTCCGCACCCGCCGCTCATCCGGTAGGCGCTCCCCTTCGCGGGCGCCTCCCGCTGGGTGACCCGTACGCGCACCGCCTGGAGGACCACCGTCCTCTCGGACCGGCCCTGGACGGAGACACGCACCTGGGTGTCCCGGCCGTGGACCGCGCCGACGGCACGCACCCACGGCTTGGCGTCCTGCTCCAGCGGCGGCGGAGGGACCTGCTCGGGACCGCGGTCGATGAGGTACTCGTGGCCGCACCCGCTCTGCCAGACGTCGGACGTGGCGCTCCAGGTGAACGGCAGGTCGGCGGGGGCGGTGTCGGCCGACGGAGGGACGGAGGGGCCGGGAGTGCGCCGGGCGGCTCCTTCGCTGTCGGCCCCCTCGGCGGGGGTGGCTCCGGCGCCGGGGCCGAGCGATCCCAGGGTGACCAGGGCGGTGACGACCGCGGCGACGACGACGGCGGCGAGGAACGCGGCCCAGCGGCGGCGGAGTCGGCGGGCCGGCGGTACGGGGGCCGGTTCTTCGGCGGCGGGTTCTTCGGTCGCGGGAACCCCGGAGGGCTCGGGCTCCGGCGGCGCGGCGGCCGAGGGCTCGGGCGTCCCGGGCGCGGTGGCCGCCGAAGGGACGGAAGCCGGCGCGGTGGCGCGGGTCGCGGCACCGGTCGGAGGCGTCTGCGGCCGCCGGACCGCGTCCGCCAGTATCCACAGCCGCTGCAGCCGGACCCGTTCCTCAGCGGAGGCCCCGCACAGTCGCGCCAGCCGGTCGACGGGCGTGAACTGCGCCGGTACCGCCTCGCCGGAGCAGTACCGGTGCAGCGTCGAGGCGCTCACGCCCAGCCGCCGCGCCAGAGCCCCGTAGCTGCGGCCGGAGCGGTCCTTGAGATCACGCAACCGCTCCGCGAACTCCTCGACCTCGGCTTCCCGCCCCGTGCGCATACGCCCCCCGTTCCCGTCCTGGCCCTGTTTCGTCCCGGGCGGCGTTCCACCCCGTCCACATGTCCCCACACCATCGGGGGTGGAATGGTTCCACCGTCCCGAGCGGTCGCGTCGGCATTGCGCGGTCCGGCGTACTCCTCCGAAGCTGATCAGCGTCTCGTCACCGTCGCATCGGGGGATGCCGTCCATGTTCAGCTTCCGCACCACGCTCACCGCCGCCACCGTCGCCGCGGCCGGCCTCGCACTGGGCGCCGCCACGCTCACCCCGGCCGCCGCCGCCCCGGTTTCCGCGCCGGCCCCGACCGCCCGGGCCGCTGCGCCGGCCTTCCTCGACGCGGCGCAGATGCCCCCGTCCTCCACCCCGTGGACCGCCGGGAGGGTCATCAAGGGCCTTCCGGAGGGCGGCGCGTTCTGCGCTCCCGGTGTCCTTCCGGCCGCCGGGACCAGCCACCGCGCCTTCCGTACCGAACTGGACACCGGTGGCCTGCAGATCAGCACGGTCGCCGCGACGCCCGCCAAGGCCGCCGAGCTCGTCACCTCCCTGCGCCGGGCCTTCGCCACCTGCGCCGAACGGATCGAGCGGCAGTACCCGACGGTCCGGGCGAGTGGCGTCTACCACGGCAGGGTGGCGGCGGAGGACGGCGCGTACGTCTACAGCCTGGACACCGAGGACACGGAGGTCGGCAGCACGGACATCGGCCTGTTCTCGGTGGGCCGTGACGGACGCACGGTCACCTACGTCCGGTGGGGGCAGCTGGGCGACCTGGCGGACGCCCCGGTGAAGGCGTTCAGGACCACCACTCGTACGGCGGTGAACAAGCTCTACCGCTGAGCCGGCCGGCCGGTCTCCGGACCACCCTCCACTCCCCACACCGACACCACACTGACAAGGAATTCAGTGACCACGATGTGTCCCGGGCGCGCTCTGCGCGCCCTGACGGTCCCGCTCCTGGGGATCGTCCTGTTGGCCGGATGCGGCTCCCCAGGCGCGACGGACGACGCGAAGAACACGAACCGGCTCGGGGAGGCGAAGCGGCGCGCCGCGGCCCCTGCCGGCATCGCCATCACCCCCGCCTGGAAGGGGGCCGAGTCCGTGAACCCCGCCGATGTCGTGAAGGTCGTGGCCGCCGGCGGGACGCTGACCTCCGTCGAGGTCAAGCCCGCCCGGGGCGAGGGCGTCGAGGTGACCGGGGCCTGGGACGCTCCCCGGCGCACCTGGCAGTCGGACCGCACGATGACCCCGGGTACGGAGTACGTCGTCGAGGCCACCGCCGTGAACCCGGCGGGCACGACGGCCCGGGCCCGGAGCACCTTCCGCACGCTGGCCGCCGAGCGGATCAACGGCGTGACCGTGACACCCGCCAGGGGCACGGTCGTCGGCATCGGACAGCCGGTGTCGATCGCCTTCGACGCCCCGGTGAGGAACAGGGCGGCCGTCGAGCGGCGGCTGTCGGTCACCACCGTCCCGAGGACCGAGGGGGCGTGGGGCTGGACCCGCGACCCGCTGACCGGCACCGAACGGGTGGACTGGAGACCCCGTACCTACTGGTCCAAGGGCACCAAGGTCACGATGGTCGCCGAGCTCAGCGGCGTGGAGACCGGCCCCGGCCGCTATCTGCGCCGGGACGTCACCACCACGTTCACCACGGGCACCGCCCGCGTCTCCGAGGTGGACCTGCGCCGGCACACCATGACCGTCACCGAGGACGGCAGAACGACCAGGGTCATCCCGGTATCGGGCGGCGCACCCGACTACCCGACCTGGAACGGCACCATGGTCGTCCTGGGCAAGCAGGCCCTCGTACGGATGACCTCGCGGTCGGTCAAGATCGACGACCCGTACGACAAGGAGGTCCCGTGGGCCGTTCACATGACCACCTCGGGCACCTACACCCACGCCGCCCCCTGGAACGAGGGCAAGGGCTACTTCGGCCGGGTCAACAAGAGCCACGGCTGCGTGGGGATGTCCGAGGCGGACGGCAAGTGGTTCTACGACCGGGCCGTACGCGGTGACGTCATCAAGGTCCACGGATCGACCCGGGCGACGGTCGCCACCGGTAATGGATACGGCGACTGGAACCTCAGCTTCGACCAGTGGCGGGGGCTCAGCGCCCTGCGCCACTGAGCAGTCGTTCCCGCCGGGCGGGCCGGCTTACGGGGGCGGCCCGAGGGGTGGGACGCGCAGAGGGCGGACCGCGGCGCGGTCCGCCCTCTGCGGCGTGGGGCGCGGCCCGAAGTCACAGGCCCGCCGGGGGAGATCAGGGGCAGGACGCGATGGTGCTGCGCGCGCGCTCGGGGGAAGCGTGCTTCACCTTGCAGGTGTCCGTGTCGAGGCCGCCGTCCACCACGCCCCAGCCGGGGCCGGCGAGCAGCTCGGCGCCGTCCTTGCCGCGGATCACGTCCTTGCCGGGGCCGCCCTGGATGACTCCACCGGCCTCCACCGCCAGGCCCTTCGCCTCGACGGTGTCGTTGTCGCTGCCGCCGAGCACACGCCCGCCGAAGTCGATGACGCCGGTCGAGATGTAGTCGCCCCCGTCGTTGCCGAACACCTGGCCGCCGCCGCGCTGGTAGTCGCCGGGGGTGCCGTGGACGCTGCCGACGGTGATCCGGTCGCTGCCCATGTCGCCGTAGACGGAGGCGCCGTGCTCGCTCGTGCCGCGGACCGTGGCGACGGTGATGGTGTCGTCACCGGCGTTGCCGCGCATGGAGCTGGACCCCTCGCGGGGGAGGAGGTGGCTGCTCTGCATGGTGTCGTCGCCGTCGCCGCCGAGCACCTGCGAGTCGACGACGAGGCCCTTGACCCGGATGTAGTCGTCCCCGCCGCCGCCCCACACCGTGACGTTCTCGATGTCGTTCTCGCACTCGATGCGGTCGTTGCGGTCGGTGCCGAAGACGGTGGCACCGGGAGGCGCGGAAACACCGTTGACGGTGCACTGATGACTGGGAAGCGCGCTGCGGTCGGCCGCTGCCGCGTGGGCCGGAACGGCCATGAGCAGAGCGGAGACGATCGCGGTAGCGGTGAGGGCGCGGGATGTGGCAGGCATTCGGTCTCCTGGGGTGGAAGGTTGGCTCTTCATCTGCCCGCTCGGAAACTATAGATGGACAAACCTGACATTTCGTCACCCGCTCGCCCGATAAAGTGTGTTTATGTCATGGTGCGCTAACGGTACTTAGTCACGGCGGCGCGGGCCGGTCGGGATCCCACCCGCCCCTTGGCCGGACGAACCCGGTCCAGGCGGTCCTCCGCACATAGCGAAGCGCCCGAGCCGAACCGCGCACCGGAGCCGGCCCACGACCCCTCCGCCGACCGGGCGAACCACCGCCGCGTCGGCCCCTGACCGGCGCTGCCGACAGCTCTCCTTGGGTACCGATGCGGCACTGCGCACGCGACGGACGCGACACCGATGAGTTTGTCCGGCCGCCACGGTCTCTCCCCGCGTAGAGCCCGCCCGCCACCGCTCCCGGAGGACCATCATGAGGAAGATCACTGCCGGACTGTTCATCTCGCTCGACGGGGTCGTGGAGGCGCCGGACCAGTGGCACTTCCCGTACTTCAACGACGAGATGGGCGCCGCCGTCGACGCGACCCTCGGCGCGGCCGACACCGTCCTCTTCGGCCGTACGACCTACGACAGCTTCGCCGGGGCGTGGCCGGAGCGCGAGGCGGCCGGCGGCGAGGACGCCGGCTTCGCCAAGAAGCTCGGGGACGCACGCAAGATCGTCGCGTCGCACCGGAAACTCGACTTCACCTGGCGCAACTCCGAACAGCTCGAGGGCGACCTCCTCGACGCCGTCACCGCCCTGAAGAACGAACCGGGCGGAAACATCGGCATGAGCGGCTCGGTCTCGGTCGTCCGCCAACTCCTGGCGGCGGGCCTGCTGGACGAACTCCACCTCCTGGTCCACCCGATCGCCGTCCGCAAGGGCATGCGCCTGTTCGACGAGGGCGAGCGCCCGATCCCCCTGAAGCTGCTCTCGTCGGAGACCTTCCGAACCGGCGTCCTGAGCCTGATCTACACCCCGGCGCAACCCCCCGCCGACGCCACCTACACCGACGCGAAGACGCACCTGCCCCAATCCGAGGAGTAGCTCAGGGAGGACGCCAAGGTCCCGCCGCACGCGTCTCCACTGGCACCAACTGCGGGTCGCTCGCCGCCCGTAGGGAATCCCTTGCGGGCCTGGTGATCGCCCTCAGGCGCGGAGCGCGGCGTCGAGATCGCGAATGAACCCGCCCACGCGCCCGCCTCCGGGAGGCGCGGCGGGCAGGCGGCCGAGCACCGCGCCGACCGCCGGTGGTGCGTGATGACGCGCCCATTCCAGGGTCCCAGCAGTGACAGTTCGGTCTTCTCCGGATGCCAGCTCTTCCGCCCGTGCCGCGTGCGCCGCCGCACCGAGGATGTGTTTCACCTGATGAGCGCTTGCCTTGGGGTGCAGATACGCGGCGGCAGCCGCATGGCTCGCCGCTCGTGCCGCGTCGCCCGCGGCGGGCGACGCGGCTTCACGTGCCGCTCTGTACGCCGCCCACGCCCTCTCCCGCAGCACGGCCGTCCGCCGGCCGCCCCCGGCGAACGCGTGTGCCGCTTCGATCGCGTCCCGGGGGCGCGGGTCAGCGGGAAGACTCTGCTCGAAAATCGACAGCGCCCTGCGCGCGCAGTCAGCGGCATAGCCCGTGATCTCACGAAGCTCGTGTTCGCTCAGCTCGATGTTCTCCGACTCGGTTGGCACGGCTCCATCCTGCCGCAGTCACCGATCGGCGCGGAGCCCCTCCCGCGAGCCACGGTCTCGTCGCCGCGCCTCAACAACCTTGAAAATCATGGTTGTTGCGTCACAGCGCTGCAGTGCCGGGACCAGGCGCCGAGGGCGTGCGATCACCGATCGGGTACGCGCCGGGTACGGCCGTACTCCGCTGAAGCACTCGGATGGGGCTGAGTACGTGCGCTCTGGTCGGTCACAGCGCGAGCCGGAACGCTTGGGCCATGCGACAACAACCACTGAAGTCCGTTCCCCAGCCGTCGGCGATCCTCGTGCTGGGTCTGGCGACGCTCGCTGCATGGGCTGCCTGGCTGGGCTGGGATCAGCATCGCGACGTGCAACCCGACGGAACGACGACCGGCCCGTACGAAGCGTGGCAGGTGATCGGACTGGTGCTGACTCTGCTGGTCCCTGTGTACTGGGCGGCCTCCCGGCGCTACCTCGCGGGCGCCGTGCTCGGCACCACGGCCGGCCTGACCGTTGCCGCCTATTACGACTGGTCGGACGACGCCAGCGGCCTCTTCATGGTCGGCGTGGTGATGGTCATGCTCGGAAGCCTCGTCGTGACCACCGCCGTTACCGCCGTAATCGCAGCTCTGAGACGAGAAGGCCCGGCCGCCGGCCGCGGCTGACCTCCCGTAGCTCCAGCCGGATCGGTCAGCGAGGGTCACTCCGGTCGCAATGCGGCCGGGGAGGGACGCCATCGGACGGCGGGGTTGCCGGAGTTGCGGTACTCGGCTGCTCTACCGCCAGGCTGCCACTCAGCCGGCGATACGGCCCCGGCTGGTCTCCGCCACCCATGTCTCCACCAACTCGGGACTCGTCTCGCCGATCGCCGAGATCGGCCGGCACCGCCGGGCTGGGCGGGGCGCCGTCGCGTCCGGGGTCAGCCGGAGCCGCGGGGCGGAAGCGATGGCGCAGCCCGGGATCCTGCTGTCGCAGACCCGCCGGATCGTGGTGGCAGCCGGCAGCGCGGATATCTACGCGCGCGACCCGGTGACGACCGCCGCCGCTCAGCGCACCCTTGAGGAGGCATTCCCCGGACGCTTCCTGCTCGGCCTGTTGGGACAGCCACCCCGGCCTCGCGGAAGCAATCCGGGGCCACCCCTTCGTGCCCCCGGTGCCCACCATGCGCGCCTACCTCGACGCGCTGGACACCGCCCCGTTCGGGCCGCCGACCATGGGCCCCTCGCCCCCATCGTGTGCTCTCGGCACTGGACCCCGGCATGCTCGCGCTCGCCGCCGAACGAGCCTGGGGCGCGAACCCGTTGGGCATGCCGGTCGAACACACCCGCAACACAAGAGCCGTACTCGGACCCACCGGGCTGCTGGCCGTCACCCAGCTGTGCGTGCTGGGCCCGGACCGCTCACACACCGCCGCGCCGGCTCGCACCATGGCAGCAGCCGCCCTGCCCAACCGTCACACCCTGCTCCAGGAGCTGGGGTACGAGAACGTGGACTCGCTCGACGACCGGCTCGTCGACGCGCTCGTGGCCCACGGCACCGCCCAGGACATCGCCCGCCGCGTCCATGAGCACCTCGACGCCGGGGCCGACCATGAGTCGCCGGGAGCGAACCCGATAACGAACGCGTAGTCGTCGTATGGGGTAGATCGGCCACAGTCACCCCGTCCGAGCTGGTGGAGACCTTGGGTCGGGCCTCGGTGGCATCGCCCATGCCGGGGACCATGTTCATTAATGATCGCACTTCTGTAATACTAGCGCTCACATTGAGCGCGGGCGTCACATTGCATGCACGCCACAATGCAACTTTCGCCCCCATTTTGGCGCACCCGAGACCCCAGGAGCCCCACATGGCCCGAGTGCAAACCGGATGCCCCGACTGCAAGCGCTGCACCAACAGCGGCCTCAACGAAGCCGGCCGCCGAATGGGCCGCTGCATGGTCGCCACGAGCGCTATGGGCGTCAGCGAGATAGCCACCCGCAAGTGCCGCGGCCGCGGTCACGCAATGAGCCTCCACGGCCGCGCCGACAACGCCCGCTACGACCATCAGGACAACCCCGCCCAGGGCGCAGCGTGGGGCGCGCATGCCATGCCGCAGCAGGGCTACCCGCAGCCGTTACCCTCACCAGCCCTACCCGGCCGCCCCAGCCCACCCACAGCCCCCCATGCAGCCGACGGCGCCCGCCGCCCCGACGCCACCACCAGCACCGACGAGAGAACCGTCAGGCTGACCGGGCTCGACACCCTCCGCGACACCGGCGTCATCATCCCCGACGCATGCACTGAGCAGCGCACTCACCTGATCAACGCCCTCTGACCTTCGCTCAGTAGACGCCTGATCATCAAACTCATCGTCAGTCGGCACCCGAGGACACAAGATCGGTGAGGAACTACACAACGGCGGCGTCTCCATCACGGTCCACCGCATACGGGAAGCCAACTCGATCACCATGCTCGGCGAGCGCAAGAGCGCAGGATCCGGCGCCAAATACGTGATCGTCGAGACCACCGTGGTCAACAACACGAAGAGGAGCATGGATCTGACCTGCTCCCTGCCCATCGTGGATGACCTGTACGACAAGGCCCCGACGCCGAACCCACCACGTTCGAGATCAGCCACGAATAGCCAGATACATGCGCGGCTCTGATCGAAGCAGGGGCGCGCCCGCGCACCACACCCTACGCAGCAGAAGGGTACCGCCATGCCCCGTATACGGCTCGAACCCCAAGGCTCCCCGAGCTGGGCAAAGACCACCGCAGCCGCTGCCCTCGTCCTCGCCGCCTTCGTCGCCGTCAGCGCCGCAGACCACTACTACGACAACAGCGACACCGGCGAGACCAGCAGCGGAGAGGACGCGCTGACCCTCGGCGAGTACCGATCCCTGTGGCTCGGAATGCCGGAAATCGACCTGCCCGACTACGCCGAGACCTGCGAGCAGGACGGCGAAAACAGCCTCGGCGGCTCGTCCTGGACCTGCTATGGCGAAGATGGCGTCAGTAATGCGTCGCTGATCTTCGTGGACGGCGCCCTGTACTCCAAGGCCCAATTCGGGCTGGAGTGATCGGGGTGGAACTCTTCCTGATCCTGATGTATTTCGTCCCCACCGTCGCAGCCGTCTGCCGCAACGCCAAGAGCACCGGCCCCGTGGTCGTCGTCAACGTGTTCTTGGGCTGGACGTTCGTCGGCTGGGTCGTGGCTCTGGCCATGGCGTGCGGCGAGCAGCGCCCCCGCCAGGACCGCCCGCCGATCGGCGGGCCCCGGGGCAATCCGAACTGGCCCTTCCCGCCCGTCCAGCGCCGCCCGCCCGGCGGACACCCCGGCGGACAGCCCGCCATCTGGCGAAAGGACGACGACGCGTGATCCGCCGCATCCTCCGGCGAAACGCCTGCCCCGACCACGCCCAGGGCGCCCGTCCCTGACCCCACCCCGGCCCGCGCTCCAGGCCGGCCCGACCGGCGGGGGCGCCGCCGATTCGTACGCGCCCTGTACAGCCGGCCGCCCGCCGACGGAACCGCGACCCACGCCCGAGGTGCCGTCAGCAGCGCAGCAGTCCACGTCGCCCGGCCGCGCCCGCCGCCTCACACAATGCGCCCGGCCGACCACCGAGTTGGAGAGTGGGCCGTGTCACGTCTCGGGGCGGGTGCTCTGAGTCAGCGGGTCGTGGCGTACTTCGCGACCTTGGTGACCAGGAACGTGGGCGCGGTCATCTGCCCGCCCATCGTGGTGGTGTACGTGAACGGAACTCCGACCACCACCTTCGCCTCGAACACGTCACCCTGCACGATGTCGTCCATACCGGTCCCGGTGGACGATGCCGGTGCCGTGAAGATCGAATTCGTGTCGCAGTCCGCGACGTAGCCGTACTGTGGCTGCTTCTTCTCACCGCATGCGTTCGCCCGGAACGAGGAAGCGCCGGTGGCGCTGTCGGACTGCGTTACGTACCCGTATACCCGGTAGCACTTGCCGAGGTGCTGGGCGGCGTCTCGACTCAGCTTCTTGAAGTCCCGGTCGCTGATCGTCTTGAACTTCGTGCACGCGGGTGGCGTCGGCGTCGGCGTCGCTGTCGGCGTGACGGGCGCAGCGGTCGGCACGGTGACGCCGGAGTCAGGGCCAGGTGTGATCGACGTACTGGGGGGTTCCGGCGCCGAGCTGGTCGCGCCGGCGGGGGCAGCGGCGGCCGTGCTCCCCGAGCCGGCACCGAGGGCGTACCCGCCGACTCCTGCACCGGCAACAACAAGGGCCGCCGCTGCTATGCCCGCATACAGCAGGCGGCGGCTGATGGCCGGCGCCGGAGCCGGGGCGACGGGCGGGAGCGGCGGCATCGGCGGGGTAGTCATGTGAGGTGTGTGTCCCTTCGCGGTGTGTGGGTGTGGTGCCAGGAGGTGGCGCGGGTTTGGCGGGACACACTGTCGGGGTGTGCCCGTACCGGGCGGAGTCGAAGGACCGGCGGCGGTCGGCCGGGATTCAGGCGGGGAGTGCCGCGACCTCGGGCGTCTCGCGCGGCCACGCCACGCGCGGGCGCGTTACGTCGGCCAGTGCGCTGGTGGGCGCGATCAGCTCCCGTAACCCCAGCGGGCGCGACGGTCCTTGCCCATGAAGCATTTCGCGGGCCTGCCGTCGTTGGTGAGGGCGCGGGCGCCGACGGGCGAGCAGAAGCGCCCGTACTGGACTCCGCTCTTGGCGCCTCCGCCGGAGCTGGAGGAGCCGCCGCTGGACGACGTCCCGCCCCCCGAGCCGGAGCCGTCGTCGCCTGCGCTGTCGTCCTGCGCCGGGGGCGTTGGGGAGGGCTCGGCTTCCCGCGTCGGCGTGGGCTGGGAAGCCCTCGGGGGTTCGCTCTCTGTCTGGCTTGGCGTGCGGCTCGGAGTCTGAGTCGGAGCCTGGGTCGGAGTCAGAGGGGGCGTCGCGGTGACGGTCACGGTGACAGTCGGCTGCGGTTGGGGCGTGGCGCCCGGGTTCTTGCCGCCGTCCGAGGGGACGAAGAGAACCAGGAACCAGACCGTGGCCAGCGTGGCGGCCACCGCCTTCCGTCGCTCGCTCCAGGGCCGCATGTACGCCAGCGCCACGCCCAGCGGGGGCAGGAAGAGGAACGCGGCTATGAGCGCCGGCCGCCGATGCCACCAGCGCCGCGATGGTGGCTGCGGATGCGGGTAGGGCGGCCGACAGCCGGGCGTCTGCCGCGGAGTGGGCGGCGGCGTGGTGGTCATCGTGCGCTCCTGTCGGCGGTACGCGAAAGTCCCCCGGAGCGGGGCCTCGTGAGTGGAAAACAGCTCGTGCACTGCTTCGGGGCCGGGCCCGGCTCGGTGCCCGGGGGTTCAGGCAGGACACGGACATGGCGGTGTTCTCTTGGAGGGCAGCAGTAAGCGCCCGCTCGGCACTGCGGCATCATGGAAGAGGGGCGGCCGACATCATGGCACAGCCACGATCAACTTGCACGCTTGCATTACATGTGGGCGATTAGATTGAGACGAAGGGCAGCGCGAGGTGAAGGTCACTACCAGCACGAACGGGGTCACGGTGGAAGAGCTGCCCGGGTACGAGGGCTACGCGTTCGTGGTGGGCTACCCACCGGGCGGAGCGAAGCCGAACGGCTTCTACGTCTCCGCCCCCGACGGCGCCCCTGTGACCGCGACCTTCATTCGCCGCCTGCCCCTGGACAAGGTCCTCAAGGTCGCCTCCGAGGCCCGTGTCGACGAGATGCGCGAGCAGGTTGAGCCGAAGGTGGAGGGACGCAGGTACGGCGGCGGCGAGGAGCACGCAGTCCATGTCGCCGAGGTCTACAACTGGGCGGTCGAGCACAACATCCCGCCCCGCAGCGCCATCGCGACCCGCTGGGCCCGCTCCGAGGCCACGGCCGGCCGGTGGATCGCCGAAGCGAGGAAGAAGGGCGTCCTGCCGCCGCACGGAAGCTGACCGCAGGGCGCAGTCTGCCGCTGATCCCATCAGACACGAGCGTCGGCTACGACATTGCCGGCGGCTCCTGGCAATGCGGCGCGAGCTACTGATGGAGCTCGTGCCCCTACTCAGCCGGGTCTTCAGCGGATCCAGACCACCGCTGATGGGGATTCCTGAAATCGGCTCGTCGGCCTGTACCCGTGCTGACCGCTGCTCACCGCTCCGAAGGGGACGGGTGGGGCACGTGACGGGAAGAGGTCACGCAGTGGCCGCTACGGAGCCCCGAGAGCGGCGCCACCCCGCCGGACCGCGCTCCTGCGAGGGCGCACCGTTGCGAGCGCGATCCGGGACGTCAAGGGTTGTGTGGGGTCACCAGGCCGGATTCGTAGGCGAGAACCACGAGCTGAGCGCGGTCACGGGCGTGGAGCTTGGTCATGGCCCGGTTGATGTGGGTTTTTGCGGTCATCGGGCTGATCACCATGCTCTCGGCGATCTGGTCGTTGGACAGGCCCCGCGCGGCCAGGGCGACGGCCTCGCGTTCGCGGGCGGTCAGCTCTCCCAGCCCTGTGTCGGCGCCCCTGTGGAGCGGCTGGGTGACGTACCTGTTGATGAGCTTGCGGGTGATCGACGGTGCCAGCAGCGCGTCACCGCGTGCGGCGACGCGTACGGCATGCAGGAAGTCTTCCGGCACGATGTCCTTGACGAGGAACCCAGCAGCGCCGGCCCGCAGCGCGTTGAAGACGTGTTCGTCCAAGCCGTAGTTGGTCAGGATGACGACGTGCACCCCGGCCAAGGCCGGGTCCTCGGCGATGCGCCGGGTCGCCTCGATGCCGTCCATGACCGGCATCTGGATGTCGATGAGCGCGACGTCGGGCAGGTGCTTCCTGGTCAGAGCCAGGCCCTCCTTCCCGTCGGCGGCCTCGGCCACCACCTCGATGTCGTCTTCGAGGTCGAGGAGCAAGCGGAACCCGCTGCGAATGAGCGGCTGGTCGTCGACCAGCAGGACACGGATCACGAGGTCCGGTCCATCGGGAGTTCGGCCTGGACGGTGAAGCCGCCCTCCGTACGCGGTTCCGCGCGCAGCCGGCCGCCGAGGGCGGTGACTCGTTCGCGCATCCCGTGCAGCCCGACACCGGGCGTCGGGGCGGCGTCCGGTGCGGCCTTGCCGTCGTCGTCGATCCGTACGGCCAGGGCGTCCGGGCGGTAGTCGATCCGGACCGACGCGGTGGCGGCGTCGGCGTGCCGGGCGACGTTGGTGAGCGACTCCTGAACGATCCGGTAGACGGTCCGGCCCACCGCGGCCGGCACCTCCTGTCGTTGTCCTTCGATCGTCAGCGTGGCGTCCAGGCCGGTCAGCTGGGCCTTCTCCACCAGTTCCGGGACGTGGCCGAGCCCACGCGGCGGGCTCGTGTCGTCGTCGCGCAGCGCCTCCAGGGTCGCGCGCAGCTCCCGGGTCGCCTCGCGTCCGGCCTCCTGGATCGCCAGGAGGGCCTCGGGTACCTGTTCGCCACGCTTGCGGGCCACGTGGACGGCGACCTCGGACTGCACCTTGATGATCGAGATCTGGTGGGTGAGCGAATCGTGCAGCTCCCGCGCGATGCGCAGCCGCTCCTCGTCGGCGCGGTGCCGCGCGGTTTCCTCCCGGGTGCGCTCTGCTTCGTCCGCACGCTGCTCGGCCTGCCTCAGCGCTTCGCCCGCGGCGCCCGCGGCGATCAGCCAGGCGATCTCCAGGGCGCCCCGGGCCTGGGCGAACGCCTCGCCCGTGTCGTGCAGGCCGGAGGCCAGGGCGGCGAGCGGCAGAGTGGCCAGCACGGTCACGCTCGCCGCCACCGTGAGGGCGCGGTGCCCCGCACGCATCGCGGCGTACACCGCGAACAGGAAGGCGACGGCCGGCACGTCGAAACCGGCCGCCTGGTAGCCCACCGCGCACAGCCCGGTGAGGACGAGGACCGGAGCGGGAGCCCGACGGCCTGCGGCCAGCGCCAGGCCACCAGCCACCAACAGCAGATAGCCCAGCAGGTCGAGGGTGGTGGCCGAGTGTTTCCCGGACAACCCTGTGACCAGCAGGACCGCTGCCACGCAGACTGCGATCGCCCAGTCTCTGACACCGGCCGGAACACCGAACCGTCCTCTACTCATGCGCGCACCCTAGCCGGGCGCCCGCGCGGGCGAATCCCGCTCCCGCACGAGCCGCCGGCTACCGCGCACGCAGTACTTTCTCGGCGCCTGCAGCGTCCGCGGTACCCGGATGCGGCATCGGCGGCAGTGCGGATTGCCCGCGCCTGCTGGACGACCGGCGGTGGGGCCGGCGGACATGATCGGGCCACGTCCAACCGTACGAGAAGGAGCACCTCATGCCAGCCCGATCGATGTTCGCCGCACCGGCCGTCGCGTATCTCTCCGTCCAGCCGACCGCCGTCGGTGTTTTCGCCATGAGCCCCGGGCGCCTCGGGGCCATCGTGGCCGCACTGCTCGGGCTGGCCGGTGTGGTCGTCGGTGGGCTGGCTCTGGCCCGTCCCGCCGGTCGTTCCGGGACCCGCTCACGCAGATGTGGCGCCATCGTGGCGGGGCTGACCGCCATGGCCCTCGGCGGGCTGGTCGTGGCCACCTCTGACAGCGGCATCGGCACGGGCAACGGGCGGGGCGGGGCTTTTGTTGCCCTGCTGCTGGGGCTGGTCGGTGTGGTTCTCGGTGGGCTGGCTCTGGCCCGCTCCCGCCGTACCGTCTGAGTGGGCCCCAACCCCAGGCAACGGGTGCGTGCGTCGGCTGGCGTAGCTCTCCTGCGCAGTTGGCGGGCGATGTTCGGCCGGGCTTCTTCGGCGCAACCGCAGTCCTCATGAAGCACAGCTGCGCACCTCGTGCGCCGGTCGTCGGCGTCGCGGGAATTCGGCTCACCTCGTCACCCGATCGTGGTCGTACCGGCTTCTCACCGAGGAGCAGGTCGTCGCTCCACCACCGATCCGCTCGCACC
>NZ_JBVJYZ010000006.1:0-292468 GCF_055600045.1 Streptomyces sp. NPDC038280 | reverse complement strand
CCAGTCCGCTCGCACCAGTCCGCTCGCACCAGTCCGCTCGCACCAGTCCGCTCGCACCAGTCCGCTCGCACCAGTCCGCTCGCACCAGTCCGCTCGCACCAGTCCGCTCGCGCCGATCCGCTCACGCCGATCCGCTCACGCCGGAGTGGACGGGTCCGGGAGCGTGGCGAGTTCGCCCAGGACGCGGGCTGCCGGCGCCGGGTCGACCAGCCACTTCAGGTGGCTTCCCTCCAGCGTGCGGACGTCGTACGGGTTGTCCGGCGTCAGCTCGTTGCCCTCGCGGATCAGCCGGTCCTGTAGGGCGAGAGGCAGGCTCGTGTCGTCGGCCAGTCGGATGTAGGTCTTGGGTATGCGGCCCCAGGTCGCGGCCTGCGCCCGGTCGGCGGAGCCTCCGACGTCCAGGTTCTCGTCGGGCTGGAAGGTGTTCAGGAAGGTGAGGAACTGCTCGTCGGTGCCGTCGGCGAAGAAGGCCGCCTTGAATGCCGCGAGTGAGTCCGGGTGCGCGGTGCGGAAGTTGACGCGGAGCAGGCCGAGCTCGGCAGGGTTTCCGGCCAGCGCCGAAGCGAAGGCGGCGGGGTCGACCGTGGCCATCTCCGGCTCGGCGTAGTAGTCGTTGACGTCGAGGTCGACCGGGCACCAGGCCGAGACGTAGACGATGCGGTCGATCAGATCCGGGCGGGCGTTGGCCGCGGCCGTGACCGTGACACCGCCGCGGCTGTGGGCGACGAGGATCACGGGGCCGTTCCGCTTGGCCCGTTCGAGGATCCCGATCAGGTGCGCGGCGTTGTCGGCGAGCGTCACGCCCTTGATCGAGCCGGGCGCGGTGGCGAGCCCCTCGGGGTCCTGAGGCGACTGGTAGGCGTGGGTGAAGGTCGCCTGGAACCCGTGGCCGGGCAGGTCGACGGCGACCGAGCGGTACCCGAGGAGGCCGAGTTCCGCCTGGAGGGGCGCGAAGGAGAAGGAGTTCGCGAAGGCTCCGTGGACCAGTACGAATGTCGGTTGCATCTGTGTACTCACTTTCCGGCCGCTACGGGGGTCTGGCGCAGGACCAGGCAGAGGAAGCCGAAGCTGTCCCGGTACCCGTGCAGCCACTGCGAACGCTGGGCGTTGGCCGTCTCCAGCACCTGGGCGCCGGCCGGATCGGCAGGGTGGTCCAGGGCCCATGCGGCCAGCGAGCCCCAGCAGGCCCACTCGTACGCGTCCAGCTCACCGCGGGTGCTGACATGGCCGTGGACAGGGGTCCAGCCGTCGGCGACGACGCGGTCCACGGTGGTCGCCAGGTCGTCGAGGTCACCGAACATCTCGATGGCCTCCGGTGAAGGGGCGCGGTCCCAGAACGACTCACCGATCAGGACGCGGCCGCCGGGGGCCAGGTGCTTGCGGGCCGCCGCGAGGGTGGGGAGAAGGCCGCCGAAGGCATGCGTGGCGCCGACGCTGATCACCAGGTCGAACGGCTCTGGGGAGACGAAGTCCGCGGCTTCCTGGTGGTGGAGGACCAGGCGCTCGTCGACCCCGAGTCCGCTCGCTGCCTGGCGGGCCTGCGTCAGGGCGACTTCGGAGGTGTCGACGCCCTCGGCGTGCAGGTGCGGGCGCGTCGCCAGGGCGCGCAGAAGCCATTCCGCTGTGCCGCAGCCGAGGTCGAGCACTCGCTCGTCGCCCCGCGGGAGGCCGCGTTCGAGCAGCCGGCTGACCGAGTCGTCGTCGAGCGGGGACTTTATCGGGTGGTCGGCATGGGCAATGCTGGAGATCTGTTCGCGGCTCACCGGCGCAGCGTGTGCCGTGTCGAGGAGCAGCTTCGCGGCCACCGCCGTCCCGTCGGTGCGGATCATGCCGGCGACGGCCTTCGCCCGTGCTGCCGTCTCGGGGGCCAGGGTCGTTTCGAGCGCGGCTGACAGGGACTCGAAGGTCGGGGTGGGACCGTCGTGTGCCGCGCCGATGCCCAGCTCGGCCACACGGCCGGCCCAATAGGGCTGGTCCGCCATCTGGGGTACCACGACCTGGGGCGCGCCGGCCCGGGCGGCCGTCGTCGTGGTGCCCGCGCCGCCGTGGTGCACGACGGCGGCCACCCGGCGGAAGAGGGCCTGATGGTTGACCTCGTCGACGGCGAAGCAGTCGTCCTTGTCGTCGGCCGGTTCCAGGTCGGCCCAGCCGCGGGAGAGCAGGACACGGCGGCCCTGCGCGCGGATGGCCTCGATGGCAGCCCGGGTGACGTTCTGCGCGTCGCGCACGGGAATGCTGCCGAAGCCCACGTACACCGGTGGTGTGCCGGCGTTCAGGAACGCCTCCAGATCAGCCGGGAGCGGGCGTTCGTCCGGCCGGATCCACGCGCCGGTCTGCACCACGTCGAGGTCCGCGGGCTCCAGCCACGGACTCAGGACCGGGTCGGCTGCCAGCAACGGCCGATCGGTGAGGACGTGGTCGCGGACGCTGTCCACCGGGGGCAGGCCGATCGATGCCCGGTGCGTGTTGATCGCCTCGCCGAACAACGCGTTCAGGTTCTCCGCGTTCAGCTCCCACAGCACCCGGTTGTCGGTCACCTCCGGCGGGACCGGCCGGCCCGGCCACGCCAGCGGCGGGTGGTGCGGCGACGGCAGGAACGCCGGATAGTAGGCCACGGACATGTAGAGGATGCCCAGCTGCTCCGCCACCGACCGCGCGGCGGCCAGGGCCGGGACCAGGCCGGTCGCCACCACCACGTCACAGCCCTCTGCGGCCGCGGCGACCGCATCGTACGTGGAGGTGAGCAACGCGGCCGTGCGCTCGGCCAGGCCCGCCGCCGTCGGCGCCGTCCCGGTCACCACCGCCTTCACGACCGGCCGCAACGGCTCGCCGATCGGCGCCGGCGGGAGGTCCAGGCTCTCCAGCAGCTCCGCGAAGTCCGGCGGCGCGCACACGCGCACCTCCGCGCCGAGCGCCCGCAAACTCACTGCGAGTCCCACCATCGGCTCGACGTCTCCACGCGACCCGTACGCCATCAACAACACACGCATTCAGCGACTCTCATTTCCATGGATGCCGGCCTCGGCCGGTGAATGTGCGGCAAGACTGGTGCCTTGCCGGAAGCCCCTGGGGGACCCCGGTTGCGGAGCTGCGGCGGTCACCGAGCCCAGGGCAGCTCACGGTTGCCCTCGGTACCGGGTACGGAAGACGACGCCGTCGGAGCGCATCGAGACGTGGGCCTCGGCCCCTTCCGGGGCATGGATCCGGCGGATCCGGTCCGCCGGCAGGATCAGGGTCCGGCCGGCCGACACCTTCTCTACCGGAGGTGAGTAAGGGCACGGGGTCAGGCCGCGGGCACGTCGAGCTGGTACTCGCGTGTGCGCCGGTAGGAGCGGAAGCCCAGTGCGTGGTTGACCGCGAGCATGTGGACGTTGTCCTCGGCGCAGTCCGTCTCGATCTCGACGACTCCGGAGTGCTCGGCGCGCAGCCGGCGCACCATGGCGGCCTTGACCCACAGCCCCAGCCCGTGGCCGCGGTGCGCGGGCGCGACGGCGGTGTCGTACTGCTGCGCCCGCGGCGGCGCTCCTTGGGGGAGCAGGATCTCGGTGTAGCCGGCCATGGTGCCGTCGTCGTGGACGGCGGCGAGAGTCAGCAGCGTGTCGCCGCGGTCGGCGATCACCTGGGCCATGGCCCGTACGCGGTCGGCGTCCCAGTCCACGGTGCCGTAGTCCAGGTCTCCGACGGGCATGTCGTTCATCGCGTCCTTGGCGGCGGCGAAGGCGGCGGCGAGGTCGTCGGGCACCGTGCCGGTCCAGCCGGTCAGCCGGTAGCCGGGGTGCTCGGCCTCGACGACCTGGACAACGGCGGCCTCGTCCAACTGGTCCAGGTGCAGGATCAGATGGTCCAGGGCCAGTGCCTGGCGGAAGTTCCGCCTTTGGCAGAAGGCGTCGCCCGGGCTGTCGGCCGCCGCTTCGACGATCAGGCTGCGCCGGTCCTCGGCGCGGCAGGCCGCCACGACCGCCGCCAGCAGGAGGGAGCCGGTTCCCAGGCGCCGGTGTGCGGGGTCGACGTGGAGTTCCAGTTCGGCCAGGTGATCCCGCCCGGGGGAGGTGAACAGCCGCAGGCCCGCGACTCCGGCCGGGCTGCCGTCCGCCCCGGTGGCCAGCCAGGTCAGCCGGTGGCTGTTCAGCGTGGGCTTGGTGAGCTGGGCGTGGATCTGCGCGGGGCCGGGCGGCGGTACGTCCGGCAGGTCGTGGGCCATCGAGGCGGCGACGACCTGGTGCCAGGCGGCGGCGTCGGTGGCCGAGATGTTGTGCAGCGGAGTGAGACGGATGTGCTCGGACAAGGCGATGACTCCATGGATCTTCAGGGGGAACGTCATTCCGGGTTCCGGACGTTGCGCATGCATGCCGTGCGCACGACTACGGGGCCGGTGAACCACCCCACGGGTGGCGTCGGGCCCTGCGACACCGGCCGACGCGACGCTCTGCGGGGCGCGGCAGGCGGTGTCAGTGCGTCGGAGCGGTGCCAGGACTCCAGCGGTCCAGGGCGGTGTAGGCCGGGGCCCACTCGGCGGTGCAGGCGGCGCGAACGGATGCGGGCAGGGGAGCGAGCAGCTTCTCCACCGTCGGCTCGTCGGCGCCGTCCATCAGCCACGGCAGCAGCAGCGGTGCGTCCGGGCCGATCAGCTGGGCATGGACCTGGCCGAAGTGGTCCCACTGCTCGGCCGTCAACGCCCGCCGGATCAGCGGCAGGGCCGCGTCCTCCTCGTGCTTGAGGTGCCCGGCCAGGCCGGTGGTCAGCGCGTCGGCCAGAACGCCCAACCGCAGCTGATCGACCTCGGGGTCGGCGAGCGCCACGTCGATGGCCTCGATCAGCGGGTCGATGGCGGCGTGCTCGGCCTCCATCGCCTCCAGAAGAGCCAGGTCCTTCGGGCGGCGGGCCAGACGTCGGCGCAGCGCCGGCCACAGCGCGTCGTCCTCGGCCGTGTGGTGGGCGCGGAGGGCCTTCTTGAACAGCGTCCATCCGGCAGTGGCCGGTAACTGCCGGGGGTCACGGTTCGTGCCGGTGGTCATCCGGTCCAGATGGGCCAGCTCCCGGCGCAGGGCGTCGTGCATCGCGTATGTCGCGGTCAGGTCGATGGCATCGCTCATGGCCGGAGTCGGCTCCAGGACGTGCCGGCCGGTTCACGGACACCGGTGGTGCGGCAGTTGAACATGTTGGTCACGCCGATCGACAGGATCAGCGCGGACAGCTGGTGCTCGTCGAAGTGCGCGGACAACTGATCCCACAGCTCGTCAGGCACCGCGTCAGGTACGGCACCCGGGGATCGGTCGGCCAGGCGCGTGACCTCCTCGGCCAGCTCCAGCGCGGCGCGCTCGGCATCGGTGAAGAACGGCGCCTCCCGCCAGGCGGCCACCGCCGTCACCCGCTCGTCGCTCTCGCCCGCCTTGCGCAGGTTCTGCACGTGGGTGTGCACACAGTCACCGCAGCCGTTGATCTGGCTGGCGCGCAGAGCCACGATCTCCGGCAGCTCATCGGGGAGGGCGCCCTGGTTGACCGACTTGAAGAAGTTGCCGATGCTCGTGAGCGCGTCCGGCAGGACGAGCGCCGGGTTCTTCATGCGTGATTGCATGCCCTCAACCTTCTTGCGGGTCGCAATCGTGATCAATGTAAACTTCCGCGCGGTTCGATAACCGCTGGGTTATCGAAGGGGGCTGGGGGGCCGGTGGAGCTGCGGGACATCGAGATCTTCCTGGTGCTGGCGGAGGAACTGCATTTCGGTCGGACCGCGCAGCGGCTGCACGTCTCCCAGGCACGCGTCAGTCAGGCCATCAAGAAGCAGGAGCGGCGCATCGGCGCCGAGCTGTTCACCCGCACCAGCCGCACGGTGTTCCTGACCGAGGTCGGCCGGCAGTTCCGTGACGATCTGCAGCCGGTCTACGCGGGCCTGCACGAATCCCTGGAGCGCGCCCGGCTGGCGGCCCGCGGCATCACGGCACAGCTCCGCCTCAGCCTGATGCCCTTCAACATGGCCGATCTGCACCCTTACTGGAAGGCGTTCCGCGCGCGGTACCCGCAATGGGGACTCCAGATCCGCCAGGCGACCTTCACCGATCCGTTCGGCCAACTCCGTAGCGGTGCCATGGACGTCGTGGTCGTCTGGCTGCCGGTGGAAGAGCCGGACTTCACCGTCGGTCCGAGCCTGTGCACCGACTCCCGGATCCTTGCCGTGTCCGCCGAGCACCGGTTCGCGGCACGGGACTCCGTACCGGTGGAACTGCTCGCCGAGTTCCCGCACGCCACTGCCCTCGGCCTGCCGGACTACTGGGAGGACAGTTACCTGCCCTTCCACACTCCACGAGGCCGGCCGATCGAGCGCATCGCGGCCGCGGACAACGCCGACGAGCTGATCAACCTGGTCGGCATGGGCGAGATCATCCACACCTTCCCAGGCCATGTCACCAGGTACTGGGGCATGTCGAACATCCGATTCCTTCCCGTCCCCGACCTGACGACCATGACCTTCGCCCTCGTCTGGCGGACCGAGTCGGAGAACGACCTCATCCGCGCTCTGGCCGACACGGTGCGCGATCTCGGCGTCTTCCACTTCTGACGCAACCTGCGGCGCGGAACTCCGGTTCGCAACCGGTCGGGGCGACGGCGAAGGTCCAGGTCTCCGACCTGGGCGCTCGCACCTGAGCGAATGACGGGAAACGAACCCGCGCTACAAGCTTCTTGCGGGTCGCAATCGTGATCAATGTAAACTTCCGCGCGGTTCGATAGCCGCTGGGTTATCGACGGGGGGCTGGGGGGCCGGTGGAGCTGCGGGACATCGAGATCTTCCTGGTGCTGGCGGAGGAACTGCATTTCGGTCGGACCGCGCAGCGGCTGCACGTCTCCCAGGCACGCGTCAGTCAGGCCATCAAGAAGCAGGAGCGGCGCATCGGTGCCGAGCTGTTCACGCGCACCAGCCGTTCGGTGTTCCTGACCGAGGTCGGCCGTCAGTTCCGTGACGATCTGCAACCGGTCTACGCGGGCCTGCACGAATCCCTGGAGCGGGCCCGGCTGGCGGCCCGCGGCGTCACCGCCCGGCTCCGCGTCAGCATGATGCCGTTCAACGTCGCCGATCTGCACCCTTACTGGAAGGCGTTCCGCGCGCGGTACCCGCAGTGCGAACTCCAGATACGTTCGGCGACCTTCAACGATCTGTTCGGCCAGCTACGTTCCGGTGCCATGGATGTTCTTGTTGTCTGGCTGCCGGTGGAAGAGCCGGACTTCACCGTCGGTCCGACCTTGTGCACCGACTCCCGGGTCCTTGCCGTGGCCGCGGACCACCGGTTCGCGGGACGGGACTCCGTGCCGGTGGAACTGCTCGCCGAGTTCCCGCACTCCACCGCCCTCGGTCTGCCGGACTACTGGGAGGACGCCTACCTGCCCTTCCACACCCCGCGGGGCCGGCCGATCGAGCGCCTCAAGCCCGCGGACAACTCCGACGAACTAATCAGCATGGTCGGCATGGGCGAGATCATCAATACCTTCCCCCACCACGTCACCAGGTACTGGGGCATGTCGAACATCCGATTCCTTCCCGTCCCCGAAATAGAGAACCTCAACTTCGCCCTCGTCTGGCGGACCGAGGCGGAGAACGACCTCATCCGCGCTCTGGCCGACACGGTGCGCGATCTCGGCGTCTTCCACTTCTGACGCAACCTGCGGCGCGGAACTCCGCTCCGGAAGACCGGGTCTGCTGGGGTCTGATGTCCACGAGCGCCGTCACGGGCGCGGCTGCCGGCGCGAGGATTTTCCCGGGCTCCGCCGCTGATGCGCGCCAGCCGCTGGAGGGGTGCCATCAGCCTTTGGCGCGGACGTGACACGCACCGCTCACGCCTGGCCGGAGAACAAGAAAGGCCCGGGTCTCCTGACCTGGGCCTTCTGCGTGGAGCGGGTGACGGGAATCGAACCCGCGCTCTGAGCTTGGGAATCACCGCTGTTTTGGCCGTCCATGTGGCCTCTGACCTGCGGACATTCCTCTTCGCGGGTCCGTCCGGGAGGCTCTGCTCACACCCGTGGTGACCGCTGTTCACCGCCCTGGAGGGCGCGGATGGGGCACGTGCCGACCCCCGCTCGGCGGTCCGGTGCGGCTGGACGGGTGTAGTTCGGCGCCTGACTCCGGCGCCGTCCGCCGGGAGCGTCGCTCGGCCGGATTACATGGGCCTGCGCCTCGGCGTGGGGCGTGCCGGTGCCCTTCACGGTCCCGGACCCGACGACTGGAAGAGCACCATGGCAGAGCGCCACCCTCGCAACCGCACCGGCCGCGGCCCGCTACGTCGCGGGCTCGCCGCCGCCGTGCTCGCGGTCGGCATGATGACGGCTTCGGCGGCACCCGGATACGGGACCGGCCCGACCACGCCGGCGCCCCGCCCCCAGTTCACGCCGTTGACGGCGGCCGTGATGACCGAACCGGCGCCGTTCCGCGCCACGGACGGCAAGACGCACCTCTCGTACGAACTGCTCACCACGAACGCGTTGTCCAGCAGCGCACGGGTGCGGCTGGACCGGGTGGAGGTCCGGGACGCCCGCACTCACCGTGTGGTGGGCTCGCTGAGCGGGCAGGCGCTGGCCGATGCCGCCAACCCGGTGGGCGACCCCCTGCCGGGGGCGGACGGGTACACGCCGGCGCCCCCGGGGCCGACGCCGACCGTCATTCCGGGCTCCCAGCAGTGGGTCGTCTGGCTCGACCTGGTCCTCGACCGCGGTCAGCGGGTGCCCAAGGTCCTCGAGCACCACCTCTCGGGTGCCGTCCTCACCGCCTCCGGCCCCTCCCCGTTCGAGGAGACGGTCCAGATCACCCCGACCGACCGCACCGCGCAGCTGAACCTGGACGCGCCGGTCCGTCCCGGCACCTGGTACTCCAGCGAGTCGTGCTGCGGCAACACCCACCACCGGCGCGGCCTCGGCCCGATCAACGGCCGCTTCTACGTGCCGCAGCGCTTCGCGATCGACTGGTACCGGGTCGGCGAGCGGGGGCAGACCTGGGAGGGCGACCCCGCGCGGCTCACCAGCTACCTGAGCTACCGGCAGCCCGTCGTGGCGGCGGCGGGCGGCAGGGTGGTGGAGGTCCAGGACGGGATCCCGGACAACACGCCGCCCGTCACGCCGCCGGTCCCGCCGATCGAGCAGACCGTCGGTAACCACGTCACCGTGGAGGTCGCGCCCGGCCGCTACTTGCTCTACGCCCACCTGACGCCCGGCTCGCTCAAGGTCCGGGAAGGCGACCACGTCGAACCCGGCCGGGTCCTCGGGCTGATCGGCAACAGCGGCAACTCGACCACGCCGCACCTGCACTTCCACGTGATGACCACGCCCGAGTTCTTCCCGACCGACAGCCCGCCGTTCACCTTCCGGAAGTTCCGCGTCGTCGGACAGGTCGAACCCCGCCTCTGGGACGACAACCTGGGCACCCAGCTGACCGGCGTCCTCCCGATCACGCCCTCGCCGTACGACGGACCCCATCGTGCGCGGTATCCGCTCGACCGTGAGGTGCTGGAGTTTTGACCGCTCCCGGTCGGCCCCGGCGCGTGACGCCCGGAGAGGCCCGGACAACGACGAAGGCCCTGGTCTCTGACCAGGGCCTTCGTTCAAGAGCGGGTGACGGGAATCGAACCCGCGCTCTGAGCTTGGGAAGCTCATGTTCTACCATTAAACTACACCCGCGTAACGGACCCGATCACGGTGCCGCATCGTCGCACACTCTACCCCATATCCAGGCCCTTCGGTGTCGTCTCCCGGGGGGCCCGTGTCGTCTTCCGGCGGTGGACGCGGGTGCGGAGGGCGGGTGTTGGGGCGTAGCTTGGGTGGGCGGAGTGCCGCTCCTGGCTGTGTCCTGTTCATCCCCTAATGTGGCTATCTCGTCCACGGCTTGTTGGGGAAGGGACTCGATGGACCCGATGGAGCGCACCCTCGTTCGCTGTGCCGAAGGGCACGTGTTCAGCACCACTTCGTTCCCGCTGCAGCAGCTCGGTACCGGCCGGATCGGACCCGGGCGGCTTCTGCGGTGTCCGCGCTGTGCGCGGCTGCGGCACGCCGTGCCCGTGGAGCTGCAGGAGCGGTAGGACGGCCGCCGGAGGCGGGGTGGGGGCGCGCGGGGGCCGTCCGATTGGGGCGGGCCCGCGCGCTCTGCGTATCCTCGGGGCGTGCTTCTCTCAGACAAGGACATCCGGGCCGAGATCGACGCCGGGCGGGTCCGCATCGACCCGTACGACGAATCCATGGTGCAGCCCTCGAGCATCGACGTGAGGCTTGACCGCTTCTTCCGGGTGTTCGAGAACCACCGCTACCCCCACATCGACCCCGCCGTCGAGCAGACCGACCTCACCCGTGAGGTCGAGCCGGAGGGCGACGAGGCGTTCATCCTCCACCCCGGCGAGTTCGTGCTCGCGTCGACGTACGAGGTCATCTCGCTTCCCGACGACATCGCGTCGCGGCTGGAGGGCAAGAGCTCCCTCGGCCGGCTCGGGCTCGTCACGCACTCCACCGCCGGTTTCATCGACCCCGGCTTCTCCGGGCATGTCACGCTGGAACTGTCGAACCTCGCGACCCTGCCGATCAAGCTCTGGCCGGGGATGAAGATCGGGCAGCTGTGCATGTTCCGGCTGAGCTCGCCCGCGGAGTTCCCGTACGGCAGCGAGCGCTACGGGTCTCGCTACCAGGGGCAGCGGGGGCCGACGGCCTCCCGGTCGTACATGAACTTCCATCGGACGCAGGTGTGAGCCATGAGTGACGTACGCGAGAACCTGACGTACGAGGGGTTCGGGCGCGCCGTGCGCGAGCTCGCGCAGACCATCGCCGACGACGGGTACGAGCCCGACATCGTGCTCTCCATCGCGCGCGGCGGAGTCTTCGTCGCCGGCGGCCTGGCCTACGCCCTCGACTGCAAGAACATCCACCTGGTCAACGTGGAGTTCTACACCGGGGTCGGTACGACGCTCGAGATGCCGGTCATGCTGGCCCCCGTCCCCAACGCGATCGACTTCAGCGACAAGAAGGTGCTGATCGCCGACGACGTCGCGGACACCGGCAAGACGCTCAAGCTCGTGCACGACTTCTGCCTGGGGAACGTCGCCGAGGTCCGCAGCGCCGTGATCTACGAGAAGTCGCACTCCCTCGTGAAGTGCGAGTACGTGTGGAAGCGCACCGACGAGTGGATCAACTTCCCCTGGAGCGTCGAGAAGCCCGTCGTACGCCGCTCCGGGCAGGTCCTGGACGCCTAGCGGCGCCCTGCACCCCCGGTACGTGGAGAAAGGCCCCGCCGAGACGCTCGGCGGGGCCTTCTCGCGCTTCACGGGTCTCCGCGTTGTTCAGATGGTGCCCAGCTTGATGATCGACAGCAGCGCGATCAGCTGGATCGCCGACGCCCCCAGGGCCTTCGGCCACGGCAGGTCGTGCGACTTGCTCACCATCGACGTGAACAGCGCTCCCGCCGCGAGCCAGGTCAGCCAGCCGACCACCTGCACCAGGCCGTTCTCCCCGCCCAGGAACAGGGCGAAGACCAGGCGCGGTGCGTCCGTGATCGACATGATCAGCATCGAGAGGCCCACGGTGGGCTGCCACGCGCCGTCGCCGCCGAGCTGGCGGGCCAGGGTGTGGGTCACCGCGCCCAGGATCACGCCACCGATCACGAAGCCGACGCCGGTCATCAGCGCGTACGGAATCGCCGTCGTGATCGTCGCGTTGATCGCCTCCTCGCGCGCCTGGTCGAAGCCGAAGATCGCGAGCAGGCCGTAGAGGAACGTGACGATCAGCGCCGAGCCCCACACCGCGTGGTCCCGCATCTGCCAGAACGTCGGGCCCGGGCGCATCACTATGCCGCTCAGCAGGGCCTTCCAGGCCAGCCGGGGGCCCGAGGGGCCCGAGGGGGCCGGGGCGGTGCCGGCGCGGTAGGTGGCGCCGTCGCCGTACGGGTCCTCGTCGATCCTGAACGCCTGGGTGTGGCCCGGGTTGTTGGCCGCCGACGCCGGCTGCGGGCCGCCGGCGTACGGGTCGTAGCCGTACTGCTGGGCCTGCTGCGGCGACTGGGGGTGCTGTGGGTGCGGGGAGTGGCGCGGGTCGCCGAAGTACTCCGGCTCGCCGTACGGTCCCTGCCCCCCGCCTCCCTGGGGCCACCGTTGCTGATGTTGCTGCGCGTACGGAGGCGGCGGCGCCGCGTTCTGTCCGTACGGCGCCTGCTGCGGTTGTTGTTGCGGGGGGCGGTTGTTGTCCCGGCCGCGTCCGATCCTGAATCCAGCCACGTCAACGAACGTACCCGCTCCCGCTGTGCGGGGCGCGCGGGGCGGCGGAACGCGGCCGTCTTTGCGGCTGACCTGTGACATCCCCTAAGGAGACATCCCCTAAGGGAACCCGTAACGAGGAAGTGGCCGGTCCGCCCCCACGGGCTGACCGGCCACTTCGTCGTTCTCAGGTACCTCCGCGGCCCACGTGCGGACGTCCTGCGCGCAGGCGCCCCCGTGCCAACGGTTACGAGGAGACCGGCTCCTCCACCGGCACGTCCTCCACCGGCGTCTTGACGGAGTCCAGCAGGAGCTGGGCGACGTCGACGACCTGGAGGCTCTCCTTGGCCTTGCCGTCGTTCTTCTTGCCGTTGACCGAGTCGGTCAGCATGACCAGGCAGAAGGGGCAGGCGGTGGAGACGATGTCCGGGTTGAGCGACAGCGCCTCGTCCACGCGCTCGGTGTTGATGCGCTTGCCGATCCGCTCTTCCATCCACATGCGCGCACCACCCGCGCCACAGCAGAAGCCGCGTTCCTTGTGACGGTGCATCTCCTGCTGACGCAGGCCCGGGACGGCGGACATGATCTCGCGCGGGGGCGTGTAGACCTTGTTGTGACGGCCCAGGTAGCACGGGTCGTGGTACGTGATCAGACCGTCGACCGGGGTCACCGGGATCAGCTTGCCCTCGTCGATCAGGTGCTGGAGCAGCTGCGTGTGGTGGATGACCTCGAACTCGCCGCCCAGCTGCGGGTACTCGTTCGCGATCGTGTTGAAGCAGTGCGGGCAGGTCGCGACGATCTTCTTCGCGGCCTTCGGCTTCTTCGTCGCCGGGTCCTCGTCGTCCTCGCCGTACGCCATGTTCAGCATGGCCACGTTCTCCTGGCCGAGCTGCTGGAACAGCGGCTCGTTGCCGAGGCGGCGGGCGGAGTCACCGGTGCACTTCTCGTCGCCACCCATGATCGCGAACTTGACGCCCGCGATGTGCAGGAGCTCCGCGAAGGCCTTGGTGGTCTTCTTCGCCCGGTCCTCCAGGGCGCCGGCGCAGCCGACCCAGTAGAGGTAGTCGACCTCGCTGAGGTCCTCGATGTCCTTGCCGACGATCGGGACCTCGAAGTCGACCTCCTTGGTCCACTCGACGCGCTGCTTCTTGGCGAGCCCCCAGGGGTTGCCCTTCTTCTCCAGGTTCTTGAGCATCGTGCCCGCCTCGGACGGGAACGCGGACTCGATCATCACCTGGTAGCGGCGCATGTCGACGATGTGGTCGATGTGCTCGATGTCGACCGGGCACTGCTCCACGCACGCGCCACAGGTCGTGCAGGACCACAGGACGTCGGGGTCGATGACCCCGTTCTCCTCGAGCGTGCCGATCAGCGGGCGCTCGGCCTCGGCGAGCGCGGCGGCGGGCACGTCCTTGAGCTGCTCCGCGGAGGCCTTCTCCTCGCCCTCCATGGTCTTGCCGCCACCGGCCAGCAGATACGGCGCCTTGGCGTGCGCGTGGTCGCGCAGCGACATGATCAGCAGCTTGGGCGACAGCGGCTTGCCCGTGTTCCAGGCGGGGCACTGCGACTGGCAACGCCCGCACTCGGTGCAGGTGGAGAAGTCGAGGAGGCCCTTCCAGGAGAACTGCTCGACCTGGGAGACGCCGAAGACGTCGTCCTCGCCCGGGTCCTCGAAGTCGATCTCCTTGCCGCCCGAGGTCATCGGCTTGAGCTCGCCGAGGGCGGTGGAACCGTCCGCGTTGCGCTTGAACCAGATGTTCGGGAACGCGAGGAAGCGGTGCCAGGCCACACCCATGTTGGTGTTCAGGCTCACCGTGATCATCCAGATCATGGTGGTGCCCAGCTTGATCATCGCGGCGAGGTAGACGAGGTTCTGCAGCGCGGTGACGCCCAGGCCCTTGAAGGCCAGGATCAGCGGGTACGACGCGAAGTACGCGGCCTCGTAGTGGTCCACGTGGTGCAGGGCGCCCTCGAGGCCGCGCAGCACGTAGATGGCCAGGCCGATCGTGAGGATGACCCACTCGACGAAGTACGCCTGGCCCATCTTGGAGCCCGCGAACCGCGACTTGCGGCCGGGGCGCGAGGGAAGGTTCAGCAGGCGGATGACCATCAGCGTGGCGATGCCGAGGGTGGTCATCGCGGCGATGAACTCGATGTACAGCTCGTACGGCAGGAAGCCGCCGATGATCGGCAGCGTCCAGTCGGCCTTGAAGAGCTGGCCGTACGCGGTGATGATCGTCGGAGGCAGCGTCAGGAAGCCGACGGCCACGAACCAGTGGGCGAAGCCCACGATGCCCCACCGGTTCATGCGCGTGTGGCCGAGGAACTCCCGCACCAGGGTCACACTGCGCTGGTAGGGGTTGTCGGTCCGGGTGCCGGCCGGAGCCGGCTGGCCGAGTTTGAAGTACCGGACGAACTGGCCGATGGCGCGTGCGAGCAGCGCGACGCCGACCACGGTCAGCACCAGCGACACAATGATCGCGGCGAGTTGCATGAGGGGCTCCTCGGGCCTGCGAGGCGGAAGTCAGCGTATGCTGATCAAGCGTGGGCTTACTAAGCGGTAACTTAATCAGTTCAGGCTGAGACTACCCACTTATCGCGCCACGCTGTAGCCAGGCCTGCGGTGATCTGTATCGCTCAGGTGACCCTTCCCCTGAGTGCCGGGAGGGTCCGCGCGAGGATCGCGAGGTCCATCCCCAGCCAGTGCTGATCCACATAGTGCAGATCGAGGAGGGTCATCTCCTCCCAGGGTAGTTCCGAGCGGCCGCTGACCTGCCACAGCCCCGTCATGCCGGGGCGTACGGAGAGCCGGCGGCGTCCCTCGCCCATGCAGCTCTCGTCGGTGGCCGGCAGGGGGCGCGGTCCGACCAGGGACATCTCTCCCCGGAGGACGTTGATCAGCTGCGGCAGACCGTCCAGGCCGAGGCGCCGCAGGTGGCGGCCCAGCGGGGTGAGCAGTGGGTCGCGGGACGGTGTGCTGCGGGAGTGCGGGATGTACGGGGTGAGGGCGCCGCTCTCGGCGCTCGCGCCGACGGCCTCGGCTTCGCAAGCAGTCCCGGTCTCGCAGCCGCGTCCGGTCTCTCCGTCTGCCCCGGTCTCGCCGGCGATCACGGCCTGCCCGCCGACCCCCGCCGCGCCTTCGGACCCGGCGGCCGGCTTCGCCTCGCTCGCCATCACCGCTGCGTCCGCCTTCGCGTCGCCCGCCTTCGGCCCGTCCGCCTTCGCGTCGCCCGCCTTCGGCCCGCCCGCCGTCTCCGTCGCCCCCGGGGCCTGCACCGTCCCGGTCGTCCCGGTCGTGGTCGTCCCCGACGTCCTCGTCGTGCGGAACGCCAGCATCTGAAATTCCCGACCCGCCAGGCCCGCCCGCCGCTCCCGTCTCAGTACTCCTCCGGGTGAACTCGCCGCCACGCCCGCCGCCACGGCGAGCAGGAGCGGGGTCAGTACCAGCAGCAGAAGGAGGCTGCCTGCCAGATCGAGTGCGCGTTTGGCCGTCATGTCCCACACCGTCCCTGGATTGTGTGAGTTATTTGTCCATGTTTGCGGTCAGACTCTCTCACGGCGGGGAGGGAATCCCCGGGCTGCCACGCGGTCCCCGGACCAGTGCTATGAGCGGCCCGGCGGGCGAAGAGTTGAGCCGCCCACGCTCAGGTCTGTTGACGCGTCGGCACGGGTCATGCATCCTTGAGCCAGTTCCACTCAAGTAGTCAGCTGGAGGAATTGAAATGGCACGTGCGGTCGGCATCGACCTGGGCACGACTAACTCCGTCGTCAGCGTTCTGGAAGGCGGCGAGCCCACCGTCATCACCAACGCCGAGGGCGCCAGGACCACGCCGTCCGTCGTCGCCTTCGCCAAGAACGGCGAGGTGCTCGTCGGCGAGGTCGCGAAGCGCCAGGCGGTCACCAACGTCGACAGGACCATCCGGTCGGTCAAGCGCCACATGGGCACCGACTGGAAGATCGAGATCGACGGCAAGCACTTCAACCCGCAGCAGATGAGCGCCTTCATCCTGCAGAAGCTGAAGCGCGACGCCGAGGCGTACCTGGGCGAGAAGGTCGTCGACGCGGTCATCACCGTCCCGGCGTACTTCAACGACTCCGAGCGTCAGGCCACCAAGGAGGCCGGTGAGATCGCGGGCCTCAACGTCCTGCGCATCGTCAACGAGCCGACCGCGGCCGCCCTGGCCTACGGCCTCGACAAGGACGACCAGACGATCCTCGTCTTCGACCTCGGTGGCGGCACCTTCGACGTGTCGCTCCTGGAGATCGGCGACGGCGTCGTCGAGGTGAAGGCCACCAACGGTGACAACCACCTCGGTGGTGACGACTGGGACCAGCGTGTCGTCGACTACCTGGTGAAGCAGTTCCAGAACGGGCACGGCGTCGACCTGTCCAAGGACAAGATGGCTCTCCAGCGTCTCCGCGAGGCCGCGGAGAAGGCGAAGATCGAGCTGTCGTCCTCCACCGAGACGACGATCAACCTGCCCTACATCACGGCCTCCGCCGAGGGCCCGCTGCACCTGGACGAGAAGCTCACCCGCTCTCAGTTCCAGCAGCTCACCCAGGACCTTCTGGAGCGCTGCAAGACGCCGTTCCACAACGTCATCAAGGACGCGGGCATCAACCTGTCCGAGATCGACCACGTCGTTCTCGTCGGTGGCTCGACCCGTATGCCCGCCGTCGCGGAGCTCGTCAAGGAGCTGACCGGTGGCCAGGACGCCAACAAGGGTGTGAACCCCGACGAGGTCGTCGCCATCGGCGCCGCCCTCCAGGCCGGTGTCCTCAAGGGTGAGGTCAAGGACGTCCTGCTCCTCGACGTGACCCCGCTGTCGCTTGGTATCGAGACCAAGGGCGGCATCATGACCAAGCTCATCGAGCGCAACACCACGATCCCGACCAAGCGGTCCGAGATCTTCACGACGGCCGAGGACAACCAGCCGTCCGTGCAGATCCAGGTCTACCAGGGCGAGCGCGAGATCGCGGCGTACAACAAGAAGCTCGGGATGTTCGAGCTGACCGGTCTGCCGCCGGCCCCCCGCGGGGTCCCGCAGATCGAGGTCGCCTTCGACATCGACGCCAACGGCATCATGCACGTGACCGCGAAGGACCTGGGCACGGGCAAGGAGCAGAAGATGACCGTCACCGGCGGCTCCTCGCTGCCGAAGGACGAGGTCGACCGGATGCGCCAGGAGGCCGAGCAGTACGCGGAGGAGGACCACCGCCGCCGCGAGGCCGCCGAGGCCCGCAACCAGGGCGAGCAGCTCGTCTACCAGACCGAGAAGTTCCTCAAGGACAACGAGGACAAGGTCCCCGGTGACGTCAAGACCGAGGTCGAGACGGCGGTCGCCGAGCTCAAGGAGAAGCTGAAGGGCGAGGACACCGCCGAGATCCGCACGGCCACCGAGAAGGTCGCGGCCGTCTCCCAGAAGCTCGGCCAGGCGATGTACGCCGACGCCCAGGGCGCCCAGGCCGCCGGCGGCGACGCCGGTGCCGGTGCGGGTCAGGCCAAGGCCGAGGACGACGTCGTCGACGCCGAGATCGTGGACGACGAGAAGGACGCGAAGGGTGGCGCCGCATGACGGAGGAGACCCCGGGCTTCGAGGAGAAGCCCGACGTCCCCTCCGGCGCCGCCTCTGACGACGCCGCCGAAGCCGCCGAGGCCCCCTCCACGGAGGAGGGCTCGGCGGCCCCGGCCGGGGACGCAGCACAGACGGCCGGCCTGACGGCCCAGCTGGACCAGGTCCGCAGCGCGCTCACCGAGCGCACCGGGGACCTCCAGCGGCTCCAGGCCGAGTACCAGAACTACCGCCGCAGGGTGGAGCGCGACCGGATCACCGTCAAGGAGATCGCGGTGGCGAACCTCCTCACCGAGCTCCTTCCGGTGCTCGACGACATCGGCCGCGCCCGTGACCACGGCGAGCTGGTGGGCGGCTTCAAGTCGGTGGCCGAATCGCTGGAGACGGTCGCCGCGAAGATGGGCCTGCAGCAGTTCGGCAAGGAGGGCGAGCCCTTCGACCCGACGATCCACGAGGCCCTGATGCACAGCTACGCGCCGGACGTCACCGAGACGACCTGCGTGGCGATTCTGCAGCCGGGGTACCGGATCGGCGAGCGGACCATCCGGCCCGCGCGGGTGGCGGTGGCCGAGCCCCAGCCAGGGGCGACGCCGGCCGCGAAGGAAGAGAAGTCGTCCGACGAGGAGAGCGGTGGCCCGGACGAGGGCTGACGCGACCCGGTGGAAGGAGGGACGTCGATGAGTACGAAGGACTTCGTCGAGAAGGACTACTACAAGGTTCTCGGCGTCCCCAAGGACGCCACGGACGCAGAGATCAAGAAGGCGTACCGGAAGCTCGCCCGCGAGTTCCACCCGGACGCCAACAAGGGCGACGCCGGCGCCGAGTCGCGCTTCAAGGAGATCTCCGAGGCGAACGACGTCCTCGGTGACCCGAAGAAGCGCAAGGAGTACGACGAGGCCCGCGCGCTGTTCGGCAACGGCGGGTTCCGGGCCGGGCCCGGCGGCGCCGGCGGCTCGTTCAACTTCGACCTGGGTGACCTCTTCGGGGGCGCCCAGGGCCCGGGGCAGGGCGGCGCCGGCGGCTTCGGCGGCGGACTCGGGGACGTGTTCGGCGGCCTGTTCAACCGGGGCGCCGGTCCGGGTACGCGTACCCAGCCGCGCCGCGGCCAGGACATCGAGTCCGAGGTGACGCTCAGCTTCACCGAGGCGGTCGACGGGGCCACGGTCCCGCTGCGGATGTCCAGCCAGCAGCCCTGCAAGGCCTGTTCGGGCACCGGCGACAAGAACGGCACGCCCCGCGTGTGCCCGACCTGTGTCGGCACCGGGCAGGTCTCCCGGGGCGGCAGCGGCTCCTTCTCGCTGACCGACCCGTGTGTGGACTGCAAGGGCCGTGGGCTGATCGCCCAGGACCCCTGCGACGTCTGTCACGGCAGCGGGCGCGCCAAGTCGTCCCGGACCATGCAGGTCCGGATCCCGGCGGGCGTCTCCAACGGGCAGCGGATCCGGTTGCGCGGCAAGGGCGCGCCGGGCGAGCGCGGCGGTCCGGCCGGCGACCTCTATGTCGTCGTGCACGTCGACGCGCACCCCGTGTTCGGCCGCAAGGACGACAACCTCACCGTCACCGTGCCCGTCACCTTCGACGAGGCGGCGCTCGGCGGCGAGATCAAGGTCCCGACCCTCGGTGGCCCTCCGGTGACGCTGAAACTGCCCGCGGGCACGCCCAACGGCCGTACGATGCGCGCCCGTGGGAAGGGTGCGGTCCGCAAGGACGGCACCCGCGGGGATCTGCTGGTGACCGTGGAGGTCATCGTGCCGAAGGACCTCGACGACAAGGCGCGCGAGGCCCTTGAGACCTACCGCGAGGCGACCGCGGGTGAGGACCCCAGGGCAGAGCTGTTCCAGGCCGCGAAGGGAGCTTGACGTCATGGACATCAGACCGGGACGCAGCCGCAATCCGTATGAACTGACCGACGAGACGCCGGTGTACGTGATCTCGGTGGCGGCCCAGCTCTCCGGCCTGCACCCGCAGACGCTCCGGCAGTACGACCGCCTGGGCCTGGTCTCCCCGGACCGTACGGCGGGGCGCGGCCGGCGCTACTCGGCCCGTGACATCGAGCTGCTCCGGCAGGTGCAGGCGCTGTCGCAGGACGAGGGCATCAACCTGGCGGGGATCAAGCGCATCATCGAGCTGGAGAACCAGGTCGCCGCGCTGCAGTCCCGGGTGGCCGAGCTGTCGGCGGCCGTGGAGGGCGCGGCGGCGACGCTGCGCCAGCGCGAGGCCCAGGTCCACGCGTCGTACCGGCGGGATCTGGTGCCGTATCAGGATGTGCAGCAGGCGAGCGCGCTGGTGGTCTGGCGGCCGAAGCGACCCGAGTAGGCCCGTGAGGCGAGGCCCCCTCCGACGGAGGGGGCCTTCGTCATACCCGGCGCCGGGCCAGCCGGCCTATCACCTGGGCCCGCGCCGCCTGGGCACTTGCTCTGCCGTCCGGCCCGGCGCCCGGCCACCCGGCCTATCACCTGGGCCCGGCGCCGCCCGGCGTCCGCGCCGCCACCCGTGTCACGTGATCATTTCGATGCCCAGGTCGAGCGCCGACTCCCACCACGGCGCCGCGCCCGTCCCGAAGGCGGCGGCCAGCGCCGTTCCCACGGCGATGTCCTGGCCGAGGACCTTGGCGTCGTCCCGCCAGTCGGCCGAGACCGTGCCGTCGCCGGTGGAGTCCAGTTCCCCCAGGGCCCGGCCGTCCCTCAGCAGCCGGCTGGTGACGTACGAGCAGGGCACCAGCCGGTAGTTCACCCCGCCGACCTCGGCGTCGACGCGGTAGGACCGCCGGGAGATCCGCCCCTTGGCGGGCAGGATGCGGGCGGACCGCCCGTCGACGGTCAGGGTGAGCAGGTCGGCCGCCCGGGTACCTATGGGGACATGGACGTCCGGGGTGGTGCCGGGGGCCCGTACGAGCGCGACGGAGGGCAGGCCCTCGCCGGTCACGTGGAGGGTCCCGGCGTCGATGTCGAGGGCGATGTGAGTGGGCATGCCTGATGATCCCGTTCCAGCATTCCGGACTGTGCGATGAGAAAGCCGAGTTGGGCCCGGCTGCCACTGCCGAGGGCGGAGGCGAGCTTGGCGATGTGGGCCCGGCAGGTGCGGACGTTCATCCCCAGCCGGCGCGCTATGGCCTCGTCGACGTGGCCCTCGACGAGGAGTTTGGCTATGGAGCGCTGCACGCCGCTGATGCCGTCCACGGCCGGCGTGTAGGGGACTTCGTGCTCCCAGGGGACACCGTGCAGCCAGAACTGGTCGAAGACGCCCACGAGGTACTGCACAAGGCCCTCGTGGCGCAGCTCCAGGGCGACCCGCCGGTCTCTTCGCGCCGGGATGAAGGCGACCTTCCGGTCCACGATGATGAGCCGGTCGATGATTTCCTCGAGGGTGCGCACCTCGAGGCCGTAGGGCGCGATGCGTTCGACGTATCCCATGGTGGCCGAGTGGTGGCGGGCGGTGTGCTGGTACAGCGTGCGCATCCGCACACCGCGGTCGAGCAGCGGCTCCACCCGGCGCAGTCCGTCCTTCAGCACCTCGGGCGTGCGCCCGCTGCCCGGCTGCAGGGTGAGCAGTTCCACCGTGCACTCGTTGATCACGCGGTCCAGCGTGGCGTTGATCAGACTGAGACCCTCCAGGACGCTGATGGCCTGAGTGGCCGACGGGTCCGGGGCGTTGATGGTCATGAATGGCTCGAACGTGTCGGCCAGCGAGATCGCGAGCTGCCGCCGCTGCTGGATCTCCCGCTCGATGGGGTGTATCAGCTTGTTCAGCGCGATCGACGGCGGGACGGGCCGGAGCCACCGGGAGTCGTCCGGATCGGGGTGCAGCAGGGCGAGGTCTATCAGGCACGGCACCTCTTCGACGTCCGCCCGGGCTATCCGGCCGGCGCGTAGAGCGGTCGCGTACAGGTGCTTTCCGGCATCGCACAGCTCGCCATGACTGTGACCGTTATCCGTATCGCCCCTTTTCGACTGCATTTACACCCCCCTCAGGGTCCTGCATTACAGGAACATGATGCCTGGACTTGCTGGTGGAAGCGTTCGGAGTGAGCCATCGTCGTAGGCGCGGGGGAGGAGGTAATGATCAAAAGAGGTGGAGATCGGCCATGACCAGGATGGTTCGTGCACTTAGCGCCATAGCTGTTGTTGCGGCGGCTGCTCTCGGCGCTGTCGCTGCCAACGGTGAGCCGACGTGGGACAGCGAACCCGCACACAGCGTGGTAGCGGCTCCGGGCGAGCCGACGTGGGACATCGCTCCCACGGTCAAGGGGGAGCCGACCTGGGACGTCGCACCCGCCGGCAAGGGGGAGCCCACATGGGACCTCGCTCCTGCCGTTCAGGGTGAGCCGACCTGGGACGCCGCACCGATGGACGCGGACGCATGACCGTTCCGCCGGACGACCGGGTCTTCCGCCGGGAGATGGCTTCGGCCTATCGATCCGGGTGGCATTTCATCGATCTCGTCACCGCGGTGCCGCACCGTGGCGAATCGTTGATGGTCACCCTCTTCGGGGAGCCCATCCTCGTCACCCGCGGAGAAGACGAGGACATTCGCGCCTACCGCTGCCTCCGTCGGCCCCGAGGGGCCCCACAGCCCGTCCGCTGTGCCATCCGGTACGGCATGATTTTCGTCAATCTCGACCAGCGCGACCACCAGCTGGTCGAGCCCGAGACCACCACCGCCACCCCCCGCAGTGCCTGAGCGGTTCCCCCGTCGTTGTAAATCGCTCAGGTACTTCCCCCACACAGCGGCGCCATCGTGGACCTGAAACACGATGGCGCCGCTGTGCTGTGCCCGTACGGCCGGGCTGATCCGAAGGCGGGCCCTACGCCCGGCCCATCGCGCGTGTCAGCGCGATCTCGATGACCACCCGGTCCGGGTTCGGTGCCGGCGTGCGGTTGTAGCGGGCGGCGTAGCGCTCGACCGCGTCGGCCACCACCTCCGCCTCGGTGCGGATCGTCGCCACGCCCTCCAGCGTCGCCCAGCGCCCCTTGTCCACCTGGCAGACCGCGACCCGCGCGCCGTCCGGGCCCGCCGCCAGGACGTTGGCGACCTTGTGGCTGTGCTTGTTCGTGATGACCCGGGCGATGCCCTTCTCGCCGCCCTCGGGGTCGTACGTCACGCCCACCGCGACCACGTGCGGACTGCCGTCCGGCCGAGGAGTGGTCAGCGTGCTCATGTGGTACTCGCTCCAGAAGGCGCGGTACGAGTCGTCGGGGTTGCTCGGGTCGATGGCCATGGGGCGGAACCTACCCGCGCGGCCGGGATTCGCGACACCTTGAGCGGAATAGACTCAACTTTGTGTACCTTGGAAGAGTCATAGAAGTCGTCCGGGAAGCCCGGGACCGCTGAGCCGCGGCCGCGCAACGAGGAGGAGACACCGCACGTGGACGCAGAACTCACCAACAAGAGCCGGGACGCGATCAACGCGGCCACCAGTCGGGCCGTGTCCGAGGGGCATCCCGACCTGACCCCCGCGCATCTGCTCCTCGCGCTGCTCGCGGGCCAGGACAACGAGAACATCATCGACCTGCTCGCGGCCGTCGAGGCCGACCAGGCCGCTGTACGGTCCGGAGCGGAGCGGCTGCTGGCCGCCCAGCCCAGCGTCACCGGTTCCACCGTCGCGCCGCCGCAGCCCAGCCGTGATCTTCTCGCCGTCATCGCCGACGCCGACAAGCGCGCCAAGGAGCTCGGGGACGACTACCTCTCCACCGAGCATCTGCTCATCGGAATCGCGGCGAAGGGCGGACAGGCCGGCGAGGTGCTCGCCCAGCAGGGGGCGAGCGCGGCGAAGCTGCTGGACGCGTTCGAGAAGGCAAGGGGAGGACGCCGGGTGACCACAGCGGACCCCGAGGGTCAGTACAAGGCGCTGGAGAAGTTCGGCACGGACTTCACGGCCGCGGCCCGCGAGGGCAAGCTCGACCCGGTCATCGGGCGGGACCAGGAGATCCGCCGGGTCGTCCAGGTGCTGTCCCGCCGTACCAAGAACAACCCGGTCCTCATCGGTGAGCCGGGCGTCGGCAAGACCGCGGTCGTCGAGGGCCTCGCCCAGCGGATCGTGAAGGGCGACGTCCCCGAGTCGCTGAAGAACAAGCGCCTGGTCTCGCTCGACCTCGGCGCGATGGTCGCCGGAGCGAAGTACCGCGGCGAGTTCGAGGAACGGCTGAAGACCGTCCTCTCCGAGATCAAGGCCAGCGACGGCCAGATCATCACCTTCATCGACGAGCTGCACACGGTCGTCGGCGCGGGAGCCGGCGGCGACTCCGCCATGGACGCCGGCAACATGCTCAAGCCCATGCTGGCCCGCGGCGAGCTGCGGATGGTCGGCGCGACGACGCTCGACGAGTACCGCGAGCGGATCGAGAAGGACCCCGCTCTGGAGCGGCGCTTCCAGCAGGTACTGGTCGCAGAGCCGACCGTCGAGGACACCATCGCGATCCTGCGCGGCCTCAAGGGGCGCTACGAGGCCCACCACAAGGTCCAGATCGCCGACTCCGCCCTGGTGGCCGCCGCGACCCTCTCCGACCGGTACATCACCTCCCGCTTCCTGCCCGACAAGGCCATCGACCTCGTCGACGAGGCCGCGTCCCGGCTCCGGATGGAGATCGACTCCTCGCCCCTGGAGATCGACGAGCTCCAGCGCGCCGTCGACCGGCTCCGGATGGAGGAGCTGGCCCTCAAGAACGAGACCGACCCGGCCTCCAGGCAGCGCCTGGACAAGCTCCGCAAGGACCTCGCCGACAAGGAGGAGGAGCTGCGCGGGCTGACCGCCCGCTGGGAGAAGGAGAAGCAGGGCCTCAACCGGGTCGGTGAGCTGAAGGAGAAGCTCGACGACCTGCGCGGCCAGGCCGAGCGCGCCCAGCGCGACGGCGACTTCGACTCCGCCTCCAAGCTGCTGTACGGGGAGATCCCCGCCCTGGAGCGGGAGCTGGAGGAGGCCAGCGAGGCCGAGCAGGAGGCCGCGAAGGACACCATGGTCAAGGAGGAGGTGGGCCCCGACGACATCGCGGACGTCGTGGGCTCCTGGACCGGCATCCCGGCGGGACGCCTCCTGGAGGGCGAGACGCAGAAGCTGCTGCGCATGGAGGACGAACTGGGCAAGCGGCTCATCGGTCAGGGCGAGGCCGTGCGGGCCGTGTCCGACGCGGTCCGCCGCACGCGCGCCGGGATCGCCGACCCGGACCGGCCGACCGGATCGTTCCTCTTCCTCGGCCCGACCGGTGTTGGCAAGACCGAACTGGCCAAGGCGCTCGCCGACTTCCTCTTCGACGACGAGCGGGCCATGGTCCGTATCGACATGAGCGAGTACGGCGAGAAGCACAGCGTCGCCCGGCTGGTCGGCGCGCCGCCCGGCTATGTCGGCTACGAGGAGGGCGGCCAGCTGACGGAGGCGGTCCGCCGCCGCCCGTACAGCGTGGTGCTGCTCGACGAGGTGGAGAAGGCGCACCCCGAGGTCTTCGACATCCTGCTGCAGGTGCTGGACGACGGCCGCCTGACCGACGGTCAGGGGCGGACGGTCGACTTCCGCAACACCATCCTGATCCTCACCTCCAATCTGGGCAGCCAGTTCCTGATCGATCTGACGGCCACGGAGGAGGAGAAGAAGGAGCGCGTCCTGGAGGTGGTCCGCGCCTCCTTCAAGCCGGAGTTCCTCAACCGGCTCGACGACCTGGTGGTCTTCTCCGCCCTGTCGAAGGACGAGCTGGCCCACATCGCGGAGCTCCAGATCGCCCGGCTCGCCAAGCGGCTGGCCGAGCGCCGGCTCATCCTGGACGTCACCCCGGACGCGCTGGAGTGGCTCGCGGACAAGGGCAACGACCCCGCGTACGGCGCGCGGCCGCTGCGCCGCCTGATTCAGACGGCGATCGGCGACCGGCTCGCGAAGGAGATCCTCGCCGGTGAGGTCAGGGACGGCGACACGGTCCGCGTGGACCGCTTCGAGGACGGCTTGATCGTGGGCGCCGCCCAGTAGCCGCTCTCGCCGCCCGTGGCCCGGGGGCGGATGCGAACAGGCGTGCGAGGGCGGTGTCCGCCACCCTCGTACGATCTGTCAGCCCGCAGCGGATCGGGGCGGCCCGGGCTTGCCACCGACCGGTCGGGATGGGAGAGGATGGCAGGAACCGTACGAAGGGAAATTCACGGTGAGCATCGACCCGTCCTCGATTCCGAATTTCGGGGGACAGCCCCAGCCTCAGGCCTCAGGACCGGCGGGCCCCGTCGTCCCCGACCAGGACCTGGTCAAGCAGCTCCTGGACCAGATGGAGCTGAAGTACGTCGTCGACGACGAGGGTGACCTCGCGGCGCCGTGGGAGGACTTCCGGACGTACTTCATGTTCCGCGGCGAGGAGGACCAGAAGGTCTTCTCGGTGCGGACCTTCTACGACCGGCCGCACGCCGCGGACGACCGCGCCAAGATCCTCGACACGATCGACGACTGGAACCGCCGCACCCTGTGGCCCAAGGTCTACACGCATCTGCACGAGGAGGAGGACGGCTCCGCCACCCTCCGTCTCATCGGCGAGGCGCAGATGCTGATCGGCACCGGCGTCGCCCTCGAGCACTTCGTCTCCTCGACGGTCAGCTGGGTGCGCGCGTCCATCGAGTTCGACAAGTGGCTCCTGGAGCAGTTCGGCCTGGAGTCCGGCGAGGACGAGAAGCCCGGCGACGAGGCCTGAGCGGTTCCGCCGCTGCCCCGCGAGGTCACTCGTGAGGCCCTACAGGACCATCGTCGGCGCGTAGACGCCATAGCAGAACGACAGCCCGGCCAGGGCCGTGATCACGACGATCGCGGCCCGCGGCCGGGCTTTCGTCAGCGCGCACGCCAACGGCAGCAGCAGCGGGAACGCGGGCAGCAGAAAACGGGGCTTCGACTCGAAGAAGCCGGAGCCGCCCACGGTGATCACCACCAGGACGGCCGCGTAGACGAGCACGACGACCGGCGGGCGGTCCATCGCGAGCAGCGCGAAGAGCAGCACCCCCGCCGCGGTGATCACCAGAGCCATCGAGAAGCCGAAGGCCATGGGCTGAGTTAGGAGCGTGCGGACGAAGCGCAGGGCGCCGATCCCGAAGTCGAACCGGGACGTCCAGCCCTCCTGCACGGCGAAGTATCCGCCGAACAGATCGCCCCGCCGCCCGCCCACCCACAGCAGATAGCCGGTCCAGCCGAGCGGGGCCAGGGCCGCGCCCGCCCACACCGCCCCCGGGACCCGGCCGCGGCGCCGGCCGATCTCGTAGGCGGCCGCGGCCAGCACCGCCACGGCGACCGCCACCCCGTTGGGCCGCGACAGCCCGGCGAGCGAGGCGAGGGCGCCCGCCCACAGCCAGCGCCGGGTGAGCACCGCGTGGAGCGCCCAGGCGGCGAAGGCGGTCATCACCGGTTCGGTGTACGCCATGGACAGCACGATCGAGTGCGGCAGCAGACCCCAGAGCAGCACGAGCACGGTGGCCGTGGTCCGGTCGCGCAGCCGTTCGCCGACGAGGTAGATCCCCCAGGCGGCGGCCCCCGCCGCCACCCAGGACAGCACGAGCCCCGCCGTCCCCCCGGTCACCGGGAGCACTTCGGTCACGGCTCGTACGAGCCCCGGATAGAGCGGGAAGAACGCCAGATCGGACTGGACGGCCCCGTCCGGCCAGTAGACCGTGCGGCCGTAGCCGTGGGCGGCGATCCCGATGTACCAGTCGGAGTCGTACGAGTTCGCGAGCAGCGCCCTCGGGGAGCGGCCGATGTGCCAGGACCAGAGCGCCAGGACGACCATCCCGGTGAGCCGCGCGAGCGCGAACAGCCCGAGCGCGGGAGTGGCCCTGTGCAGCGAGGCCCGCCACCGGGGAACGGTCCGCGCACCTGTGGAAGCGGCGTGATGGAAGGTCTCGGCGGACAGGGGGCACCTCCGGGCGCGGGGTCGGTCGGCCCGACCCCCCGACGGCACGGACCGGCGGGGAGCCGAACATCGGTCAACCCGACAATCGGCAGATCCCGGGCGGCGCTAAAGCGCTTTCAGCCGCGATACCGCCTCCAGCAGCACACTCTCCCTCTTGCAGAACGCGAACCGGACGAAGGGCGCCCCCTCGTCGCGGTGGTCGTAGAAGACGGCGTTCGGGATGGCCACCACCCCGCAGCGCTCGGGCAGCGCGCGGCAGAAGGCGAAGCCGTCGCTCTCGCCGAAGGGGCGGATGTCGGTGGTGACGAAGTAGGTGCCGGACGGGCGGTAGACCTCGAAGCCCGCCTCGGCCAGACCGTCGCTCAGGAGGTCCCGCTTGGCCAGCAGATCGGCCCGGAGCCCGTCGAAGTAGCTGTCGGGCAGCCGCAGGGCCTCGGCGACGGCGTACTGGAACGGGCCCGAGGAGACATACGTCAGGAACTGCTTGGCGGACCGGACAGCGGTGATCAGCGCGGGACTCGCGGTGACCCAGCCGACCTTCCAGCCGGTGAAGGAGAAGGTCTTGCCCGCCGAGCCGATGGCGACCGTGCGCTCCCGCATCCCCGGGAGCGTCGCGATCGGGATGTGCTCGGCGTCGCCGAAGACCAGGTGTTCGTAGACCTCGTCCGTCACGACGAGCAGATCCCGCTCGACGGCGAGCGCGGCGACCGCGGTGAGCTCCTCGCGGGTGAGGACGGTACCGGTGGGGTTGTGCGGGGTGTTGAGGAGGATCAGCCGGGTCCGGTCGGTGACGGCGGCGCGCAGCTCGTCCAGATCGAGGACGTACGCGCCCTCGTGCGGGCGCAGGGTGACCGGCACTCTTGTCCCGCCCGCCATGGCGATGCACGCGGCGTACGAGTCGTAGTACGGCTCCAGCGCGATCACCTCGTCGCCGGGCTCGACGAGTGCGAGCAGGGCCGCCGCGATCGCCTCGGTGGCCCCGGCGGTGACGAGGACCTCGCTGTCGGGGTCGTGGGCGAGGCCGTACCGGCGCTCCTGGTGGGCGGCGATGGCGCTGCGCAGCTCGGGGACGCCCGGTCCGGGCGGGTACTGGTTGCCCCGCCCGTCCCGCAGGGCCCGGACCGCGGCCTCCCGGATCTCCTCGGGGCCGTCGGTGTCGGGGAAGCCCTGGCCCAGGTTGATCGACCCGGTGCGCATGGCCAGCGCGGACATCTCGGCGAAGATCGTCGTGCCGAATTCGGCGAGGCGGCGGTTGAGCAGCGGTCGTGTCATGACGGTCATCCTCGGGCGTACCTCTGGACTTCCTCAAGTGTGCTTTGACGGATCCCGGGCGGGGGGATCCCCCTGCCATGTGGCCGGCTCGTCCCGCTGCCGGCGCGAAGCTCTGGACTTGCTCAATTCGGATTTGGCCGTGTGACGGCGGGGGCATCCCCCTCACACAAGGCGTACGGGGGTGACACGAATGGAAGTACTGGTCATCGGATTCGTGATGGCGGTCGTGGTGGTGAGCCTGATGGCGGGCTCCCGCGACAAGCGGCGCAGGCGGCGGAGGTCCAGCGGCAGCCACGGGGGCGGCTGGTGGGCGGGCGGCGGCGGCTCCTCCTGCGGCGGAAGCTCCTCCTGCGGTGGAAGCTCCTCCTGCGGCGGCGGGTCGTCCTGTGGCGGCGGTGGCGGCGGGGGTGGATGCGGTGGCGGAGGCAGCTGACACGGGGCAGCTGGTCCGCAACCACTGAAGGCGCCCGGCGAGCGAACTGCCGCCGGGCGTCTTCTTGTTGACCGGTGTGACGGTTGTCGTACCGCGCGATCGGTTTCTCTTTGAACAGATGAACCGAGGGGCCCCCGGGGGGATGGAAACCACGTCAAGTTGGGTAAAAACGCTGTGAGTCCCCCGCAGTTCATGATTCCCTCGCTGTCGAGAACATCCAGCCCTCGGACCTCGTGTGGACCCGAGCCGGCGAACCCCACTCCCGTTGAGAACTCACCGGGACGCCCCCGGTCCACCCGTCAAACCGTGTTTGCGGAGCCGACCCATGCTCACGACCCTGAAGACGACCTATACCGACACGCGCGCGGCCGACCTGGCCTGGGCGCTGGGGCGGGAGCCGCTGCCCGCCCTCGCCGTACTCGACCTCGAACTGAGAGGAGCCAAGCTCCAGTTGAGACTCCTCGGCGCCTCTCACCAGGTGCTCCTCGAGGAGGAGAAGGGCACCTGCTCGGAGACCGTCGCCTGTATGCCCGGCAGCAGTACGCCGCTGCCGCTGGGCGTGTCCAAACGGGTGGGCGGATGGGAGTACGAGTTCGCCGCGCGGGTGGAGACGCTCTCGCAGGGCTCGTTCGCGGGCCGGGCGCAGGAGTTGCTCGCCCTCGTCGCCGACCATCCCAACGGCCTCGCCGGAACGTTCCCCGGCTCGCCGCACGCCTTCACGGCGATGCTGGCGCAGCGTCACGAGGGGCAGGTGCGGTGGCGTACCTGGCACGCCTATCCGCAGGAGGGACAGTTGGTGGTCACCCGGACCCGCATCGGTGCCCGCGTCACGGCCGCCCTATAGGTGTGGAAGCGACTAAACACCCGTGTGGGTGACAGGCTGCACCGCAGGTGTGACGTAGCGTTACGAACATGATCGAACCGTCCGTCTCCGCGCCACCCGAACGTGTGGCGCGGCTGCCTGTACGGCCCAGCGCGGGGCGGTCGCTCGTCCTCGCCGCGGTCTTCGTCTGCGCTGCCTGCGGGCTGGTCTACGAGCTGGAACTGGTCGCTCTCGCCTCGTACTTGATCGGTGACTCGGTCACGCAGGCGTCGGTGGTGCTCTCGGTGATGGTCTTCGCCATGGGCGTGGGTTCGCTGCTCGCCAAGCGGCTGCGCTGCCGGGCCGCCGTGGGGTTCGGCCTGGTGGAGGCGGCGCTGGCGCTGGTGGGGGGCTGCAGCGCGCTCGTGCTCTACGCGGCGTTCGCCTGGGTGGGCGAGTCCAGATACGTCCTGGTCGGGTTCTCGCTGGCGATCGGGGTGCTGATCGGCGCGGAGATCCCCCTGCTGATGTCCCTCATCCAGCGGACGGCACGGCCGGCCGTGGGGGGCCGGGGCCGGGGCGCGTCGCACCAGGAGGAGGCCTCGGACGGCCCCGACGACGACCCGGCGGGTACGGTCGCCGAGCTCTTCGCCGCGGACTATGTGGGTGCGCTCGTCGGCGGGCTGGCCTTTCCGTTCCTGTTGCTGCCCTGGCTGGGGCAGCTCACCGGCGCGCTGGTCACGGGCGCGGTGAACGCGATAGCGGGCGGCGCGCTGGTGCTGTGGCTGTTCCGGCGGGATCTGACGGCCCGTTCGCGCGTGCTTCTGATCACCGTCAACGTGACCGTGCTCGCCGTGCTGGCCACGGCGACGGTGCTGGTCGGCGATTTCGAGCGGGCGGCGCGGCGGGCGGTGTACGGGGACAGCGTGCGCGTCGCCGTCCGCACCGACCTCCAGGAGGTCGTGCTGACCGGGGGGCGGGCCGGCCCGCCGGACCTGTTCCTGGACGGGCGGCTGCGGGTCAGCGGCCGTGACGAACGCCGCTACCACGAGGCGCTGGTCCACCCCGCGATGCGCGGCCCCCACCGCCGCGTCCTGATCCTCGGGGGCGGCGACGGCCTCGCCGCCCGCGAGGTACTGCGCTATCCCGGGGTCGCGTCGGTGACCGTGGTCGAGCTGGACCCCGGAGTCGTACGCATCGCCCGTACCGACCCGGCGCTCGCGACGCTGAACGCCCACGCCTACCGTGACCCGCGGGTCACGGTCGTGTACGCGGACGCGTTCCGGTGGCTGCGCACGGCGTCGACGGGATACGACGTCGTGATCTCGGACCTGCCGGACCCGGGGATCACGGCGAGCACCAAGCTGTACTCGGCGGAGTTCTACGGGCTCGCGGCCGGCGTGCTCGCGGACGGCGGTCGGCTGGCCGTGCACGCCGGGCCCTTGTCGTCGCGGCCCCGGACGTACTGGACGGTCGAGGCGACGCTGCGGGCTGCGGGCTTCGCCACCAGGCCGTACAGCGCCTCGGGCCGCACGTACGGGTTCGCGGCCGGTCCCGACCGGTACGGCGAGAGCTCGTCCGAGGAACCGCACGACTGGGGCTTCGTCCTGGCGGCCGCGGGCGACCGGCCGGCCCTGGCGCTCGCGGCGGACGCGCCCCGGCTGCGGACGCTGAGCCCCGCGCTGCTGGCGGCGGGGCGGGTCGAGGACCGGTCGAGGCCCCGGGACGTGGCGCCGTCGACGTTGGTGCATCCGCGCTACGGCGGCTGAGGCGGCCGTCGAAACGAAGACGGGACCGGTCTGTCTGAGTAGGCTCGATCCCATGGAGCATGAGGTGTTCGTTCCGGTTGCGCCCGAGATTCTTCGCCAGACGCTGGCCGACCCGGGGTGCGTCGCGCGCTGTGTGCCGGGGCTCCAGCAGGACGCGAACGCGACGGCCGGCCCGCTGGCGGGCCGTCTGAGGATCCGGGTCGCCGGGCACACCATCACCTACCGCGGCTCACTGCGCGTCTCCGAGCGGGGCGGCGGCTTCGCCGTCGAGGGCGAGGGCACGGAAGCCCGGGGCAGCGGCTCGGCGAAGCTGTCACTGGCGATCCGGCTGACCCCGACCGGGGACGGTACGACGCTGACGTTCACCGGTACCACCACGTCCCAGGGCCGACTGGCGGAGCTCCCGGCCGACGCGGCCGCCGCCACCGCGCACCGCTTGCTGGACCGCTTCGCGGAATCCCTCACCACGGCGGCGGACCAGACTGCCGGGAACGGCGACGAGACCAAGGACAAGAAGCCCGCGGAAACGGACCGGAGCGCGGCCGAGACCACGGGCGCCACGGCCGGCATCGTGGACGAGCTCGACGATCTCACGGACGAGGTCGACGAACTCACCGACGACGTGGACGAAGCCACCCCGCCGCCCCGCCCGTCCGTTTTCGACGCTCCGATCCCGCCGTCCGCCCTGGACCCCCTCGAGGACGACGACCTCGGCGAGCCCCGCATCGGCCTTCCCGCCGAGCCCCCGGCCGAGGCCGCCCACGCCCGCCGCACGATGATCGGCCGCAGCGCGGAAGAGGTCGACCACGCCCCGCCACGGGGCCGCTACGCCCCCGTCCCGGCGCCCGACTCCGGCTCCGCGGGCGCCACCCTCCGCTGGATGGCCCCCGCCGCGGCGCTGGCCCTCGCCTCCGCCGTGGTGGTCGGCCGCGCGCTGCGCAGGCGCCGCTGAGGCGAGGCACCGCCGCGTCCCGGTCACAAGGGCGGCGCCCTGTCCTAGGGTCGGAGCGTGAGCAACAACGAGACGCGACTGACGGCGGGCGACGCCGAGTTGACCATCGACCCCGACAACGGCTGCCGGATCGCGAGCCTGCGCGTCGGCGGCATCGAGCTCCTGCGCCAGGGCGAGCGCTACGGCTGCTTCCCGATGGTCCCCTGGTGCGGCCGCATCGCGAACGGGCAGTTCGCCAACGGCGGCATCCGGCACCAGATGCCGCTCAACTCCCCGCCCCACGCCATCCACGGCACCGGCCGCGACGCGGCCTGGCGGACGGTCCGCGAGGAGAAGACCGAGGCCGCCTTCACCTACGACCTCGCCGAGCCCTGGCCGTACCCCGGGCGGGTCACCCAGATCGTCGAGCTGACCGAGGACGCGCTCACGATCCAGCTCGGCGTCGAGACCCTGGGCGACTCCTTCCCGGCGCAGGCCGGCTGGCACCCGTGGTTCAACCGCAGGCTCGACGGCGGTACCCCCAGCGCCCCCGTGCGCATCGGCTTCACCGCCGACTGGCAGGAGGAGCGCGGCGCCGACCACCTGCCCACCGGCCGCCGGATCGGCCCCGCCCCCGGCCCCTGGGACGACTGCTTCGGCATGCCCGACGGCGTCGATGTCACCCTCACCTGGCCGGAGCGGCTCGAACTGAAGGTGACCAGCCGCGCCGAGTGGGTCGTCCTGTACGACGAGCAGGAGGCCGCCGTCTGTGTGGAACCCCAGTCCGGCCCTCCGAACGGCCTCAACACCCATCCGCACTATGTGACCCCGATCGAGCCCCTGGAGATCGCGACGACGTGGAGCTGGCGGCGCCTCTGAGCGGGCGGCTTTAAGCTGGCGGGCATGACTGACGTACGCGCTGACCTGCTCCAGCAGATCAAGGACAAGGCCGTGGTGCACGGCAAGGTGACCCTCTCCTCGGGTCTGGAAGCCGACTACTACGTCGACCTGCGCCGGATCACGCTGGACGGCGCCGCGTCGCCGCTGGTCGGTCAGGTCATGCTCGACCTGACCGCCGATCTCGATTTCGACGCGGTGGGCGGTCTGACCCTGGGCGCCGACCCGGTGGCGACCTCGATGCTGCACGCGGCCGCCGCGCGCGGCCGGACGCTCGACGCGTTCGTCGTCCGCAAGGCCGCCAAGGCCCACGGAATGCAGCGCCAGGTCGAGGGACCGGACATCAAGGGCCGCCGTGTCCTGGTCGTCGAGGACACCTCCACCACCGGCGGATCGCCGCTGACCGCCGTCGAGGCGGTACGCGCCGCCGGCGCCGAGGTCGTGGCGGTCGCGACGATCGTGGACCGGGCGACCGGAGCGGCGGAGAAGATCAGCGGCACGGCCGGTGTGCCGTACCTCTACGCGTACGAGCTGGACGAGCTGGGACTCGGCTGAAACTGACGAGCCGACGGCCGCACACGGGGTGACCTGGGCTTTTGGTGAAGGGCGGGCTGTTTCACGTGAAACAGCCCGCCCTTCACCCATGCCCGGCCCCGCCGGGGGGTGGAGCCTGCGTCAGAGTCTGGAAAGATAGGGGCGACGATGACGTCGCCCCCAGGTCAGGGCCTGCACATATCGCACACCCCGCGCATCACAAGGAGCGGACACATGCCCATCGCAACCCCCGAGATCTACAACGAGATGCTCGACCGGGCGAAGGCAGGCAAGTTCGCCTACCCGGCCATCAACGTGACCTCGTCCCAGACCCTGCACGCCGCGCTGCGCGGTTTCGCGGAGGCCGAGAGCGACGGCATCATCCAGATCTCGACCGGTGGCGCTGAGTTCCTGGGCGGCCAGTACAGCAAGGACATGGTGACCGGCGCGGTCGCCCTGGCCGAGTTCGCGCACATCGTCGCCGCGAAGTACGACGTCACCGTCGCGCTGCACACGGACCACTGCCCCAAGGACAAGCTGGACGGCTACGTCCGTCCGCTGCTCGACATCTCCGCCGAGCGTGTCGCCAAGGGTCAGAACCCCCTCTTCCAGTCCCACATGTGGGACGGCTCCGCCGAGACCCTCGCCGACAACCTGGCCATCGCCCAGGAGCTGCTCGCGAAGGCCGCCGCCGCCAAGATCATCCTCGAGGTCGAGATCACCCCGACCGGCGGCGAGGAGGACGGCGTCACCCACGAGATCAACGACGAGCTGTACACGAGCGTCGACGACGCCCTGCGTACCGCCGAGGCCCTCGGCCTGGGCGAGAAGGGCCGCTACCTGCTCGCCGCCTCCTTCGGCAACGTGCACGGCGTCTACAAGCCGGGCAACGTCGTGCTCCGCCCCGAACTGCTCAAGGACCTGCAGGCGGGCGTCGCCGAGAAGTACGGCAAGGCGTCCCCGTTCGACTTCGTCTTCCACGGCGGCTCCGGCTCCTCGGCCGAGGAGATCGCCACCGCGCTGGAGAACGGCGTCGTGAAGATGAACCTCGACACCGACACCCAGTACGCGTTCACGCGTCCGGTCGCCGACCACATGCTGAAGAACTACGACGGCGTGCTGAAGGTCGACGGCGAGGTCGGCAAGAAGTCGACCTACGACCCGCGCACCTGGGGCAAGCTGGCCGAGGCGAGCATGGCCAAGCGTGTGACCGAGGCGTGCGCGGCGCTGCGTTCCACGGGCACCAAGCTCAAGTAGTCAGGTGAGGACGGGGGCCCGGCACCGACGCGGTGCCGGGCCCCCGTCATGCCCGGCGAGCACGTCGGGGCCGCTCGACTAGCCCGCGGGCGGGCGGCCGTACAGGATGGCCCGTATGGACATTCGGCTGGCCACGGCCCAGGGACGGTGGGTGGTGTTCACCACCGTGCTGGGGTCCGCGATGGTCCTGCTGGACTCCACCGTCGTGAACGTGGCCCTGCCCCACATCGGCCGGGACTTCGGCGCCGACATGGCCGACCTCCAGTGGACCGTCAACGCCTACATGCTCACGCTCGCCGGGTTGATCCTGCTCGGCGGCGCGCTCGGGGACCGCTACGGGCGCCGGCGGGTGTTCGTCGTCGGGACCGTCTGGTTCGCCGTGGCGTCGCTGCTGTGCGGGATCGCGCCGAACGCGGGGTTCCTCATCGCCGCCCGCGCCCTCCAGGGCGTCGGAGGGGCACTGCTCACCCCCGGATCACTGGCGCTGATCCAGGCGAGCTTCCACCCGGACGACCGGGCCCGCGCGGTCGGCCTGTGGTCCGGCTTCGGCGGCGTCGGTGCGGCCGTCGGGCCGTTCGTGGGCGGCTGGCTCGTCGACGGGCCGGGCTGGCGCTGGGTGTTCCTGCTCAATGTGCCGCTCGCCGCGCTGTGCGTGCCGGTCGCCCTGCGCCACGTACCCGAATCGCGGGACACGGCGGCGCGGGGCCGCTTCGACGTCGTCGGGGCCGTCCTCGGGGCCGCCGCCCTGGCCCTGATCACCTATGCGCTCATCGGGGAGGCGTGGTGGGCCGGGGGTCTGGGGCTGGCCTTCGGCGCCGTCTTCGTGGCGGTCGAGCGGCGCCGGCCGGAGCCGATGGTGCCGCCGTCGATCTTCGCCTCACGGCAGTTCACGGCCATCAATCTGGTCACTCTCTGTGTGTACGCCGCCTTCTCCGGCTTCTTCTTCCTCGCCGCCCTCCAGCTGCAGGTCGTCTCCGGGTACTCCGCCCTCGGCGCCGGGACCGCGCTGCTGCCCACCACCCTCCTGATGCTGCTGCTGTCCGCGAAGGCCGGCGAGCTGGGGGAGCGGTTCGGGCCGCGCATCCCGCTGACCGTCGGCCCGCTGCTCTGCGCCGCCGGAATCCTGCTGATGCTGCGGGTCGGCGAGGACGCCTCGTACCTGCTGGACGTCCTGCCCGCCCTGATGGTCATGGGGCTCGGCATGGTCGTCCTGGTGGCCCCGCTCACCGCCACGGTCCTGGCCTCCGTGGACGTCGCCCGGGCGGGCCTGGCCAGCGGGATCAACAACGCCGCCGCCCGCGCCGCCGGCCTCCTCGCGGTGGCCGCGCTGCCGCTGCTGGCCGGGATGGGGCCGGAGGCGTACCGCTCGGCGAGCGAGTTCGGTGCCACCTTCCGCAGGGCCATGCCGATGTGCGCCGGGCTGCTGGTGGCGGGCGCCCTCCTGGCCTGGGCGACCGTCCGCAACCCCCGGAGCGCCGGATGCCACCCGGAGTGCCGTGTCCACTGCGGGGTGACCTCCCCACCACTGGACCCGGGCGGGACGGAGGCGCGCCGGGGTCAGGCAGACTGAGGGCATGGCCATCCACGAGAACCTGCTGGGGGGACCTCCCCCCACCCGTCTGCCCGACGAGCCGGAGCCGCGCGAACTGCTCGCCGGCGGTGCCGCGCCCGACGATGTCGCCGCGAAGTACCCGACGTCCTCGCTGGCCTGGGCCCAGCTCGCCGACGAGGCGTTCGAGGCCGGCCGGGTCGTCGAGTCGTATGCGTACGCCCGCACCGGCTACCACCGCGGCCTGGACGCGCTGCGTCGCAGCGGATGGAAGGGCCACGGCCCCGTCCCCTGGGAGCACGAGCCGAACCGCGGCTTCCTGCGTGCCCTGCACGCCCTCGCCCGCGCCGCCCGGGCGATCGGTGAGAAGGAGGAGTACGAGCGCTGCTCGACGTTCCTCCGGGACTCCTCCGAGACGGCGGCCGACACGCTCGGCTGAGCGTCAATTCACCACCGCTACAGGCCTGTTCCGCCCGCACGAAACCGGGCGGGGCGGGCCTCGTCGCGTCAGAGCGTTCACCGGACGCCGGTACGATCGCACGCGCCATCGATTTCGTAGCGCCGGCGCGGAGGTTCCCCACACCCTCTCCCCCCACCCGGCCGACACAGGGGAGAAGTCTGTCTTGGGCAAGCGTGCCGCCGCACCCAAAGAACGCGGTCGTGGCCACGGCCGCCGACGCAGCAGTGGCCGGACGAGCAGCAGCGGCAGGGGGCGAAGAAGCGGAGGCGGCAGTCGCGGCGGCCGCCCCTTCGGGCCGATACTCCTGCTCGCGGTCGGTCTGGGCGTCATGATCCTCGGCAGCGGCGCCGCCCTCGCCTTCTGGGGCGACGAGGCAGGCACCGGCCACGACCGCGCGGACGGGAAGCAGTCCTCGTCGCCCACCGCCGTCGCCCCGGCGTCGCCGCCCGCGCCGAAGGTCACCGTCTCCGCGTCCCCCAAGGCGTCGCCCTCCAAGGCCGCGAAGAAGCAGGAGAAGAAGGTCGACGAGAAGGACGTGCCCGCCTCGGGCGCCGGGACCTTCAGCACCGCCCAGGCCGCGGGCAAGGCCGTCGGGGCGGGGACCGTGCGCCGCTACCGCGTCCAGGTCGAGGACGGGGTGGACGTCTCCGCCAAGCAGGCCGCGGCCGAGATCCAGCAGATCCTCGCCCATCCGCGCGGCTGGGCCGCCCACGGGCGCGGCTCCTTCCAGCTGGTGTCGGAGAACGCCGATTTCGTCATCCGGATCGCCACGCCGAAGACCGCCGACAAGCTCTGCCTCGCCCAGGGCCTCAACACGCACGGTGAGCTGAACTGCGAGACCACCGACGGTGTCGTCGTGAACCTGAAGCGCTGGCTGCTCGGCTCCCCGACCTTCGCCGGGCCGCCCTCCGAGTACCGCCATCTGATCATCAACCACGAGGTCGGTCATGAGATCGGCATCCGGCAGCACATGGGCTGCCCGGGCCCGGGCAAGCTCGCGCCGGTGATGATGCAGCAGATCAAGGGTCTGGACGGCTGCCGTTCGAATGCGTATCCGTATGACGAAGATGGCATCTACATCAAGGGCCCGCTCGTGTAATGATGCGCGTGGGGCCGCACGCGACGAAGCGGGCGGACCCGAGGGGACCGGGGCTCCACAGCCGATGGGAGGGAGCGGACCGCTACCCGGTAGTTCGTATCGAGGAGACAGAGATGTCGACTTTCCCCGATGCCTCCGGAGCCGGTTCGGTCGACCCGAACCTCGACTTCGCGGGCACGACGCCGTACGAGGACTATGTCCAGGCGGACGTACTCACCCACCTCCAGCACCCCCTCTCCGACGATCCCGGAGAGATGGTCTTCCTGGTCACCACCCAGGTGATGGAGCTGTGGTTCACCGTCATCGTCCATGAGTGGGAGACCGCGAGCCGCGCGCTGCGCGAGGACCGCGTCCCGGTGGCGATGGACGCCCTCAAGCGGTCCGTACGGGAGCTGGAGGCGCTGAACCACTCCTGGCGCCCGCTCTCGCAGCTCACCCCGGCGCAGTTCAACGCCTACCGCAGCGCCCTCGGCGAGGGCTCCGGATTCCAGTCGGCGATGTACCGGCGCATGGAGTTCCTGCTCGGTGAGAAGTCCGCGTCGATGCTGGTGCCGCACAAGGCCGCCCCGCGCGTCCACGCGGAGCTGGAGAAGGCGCTCTACCAGCCGAGCGTGTACGACGAGGTGCTGCGGCTCCTGTCGCGGCGCGGGCTGCCGATCCCGGCCGAGGTGCTCGAGCGCGACCTGTCGCAGAAGTACGAGCCGTCTCCGGTGATCGAGCACACCTGGGCGCAGATCTACGCCGACCCCGACCAGAACGCCGAACTGGTGCGTCTGGGCGAGGCGTTGACGGACGTCGGCGAGCTGGTCTGGCGCTGGCGCAACGACCATCTCGTGGCGACCCGGCGGGCGATGGGCTCCAAGACCGGCACCGGCGGCTCGGCCGGCGTGGCCTGGCTGGAGAAGCGGGCCCGCAAGAACGTCTTCCCCGAGCTGTGGACGGCCCGCAGCCATGTCTGAGTCCCTCGCCGCCAAGGCCGCCGTTCTGGACGCGGGCGACGAGCTGGCCAAGCACCGCGAGCTGTTCGCCCTCGACGACGGGGTCTACCTGGACGGGAACTCGCTCGGGGCGCTGCCCCGCCACGTCCCCGCCCGCATGGCCGACGTCCTCGGCCGCGAGTGGGGCGAGCTGCGCATCCGCTCCTGGGACGAGAGCGGCTGGTGGACCGCGCCGGAGCGGATCGGCGAGCGGATAGCCCCGCTCATCGGCGCCGGCCCCGGCCAGGTCGTGGTCGGCGACTCCACCAGCGTCAACGTCTTCAAGGCGGTGGTGGCCGCGGCCCGGCTCGCTGGGGACGGCCGCGACGAGATCCTGGTCGACGCGACGACGTTCCCCACGGACGGGTACATCGCCGAGTCGGCGGCCCGGATGACGGGCAAGCGGCTCGTCCCCGTCACGCCGGGCGACCTGCCGGCCGCGATCGGCCCCCGTACCGCCGCGGCGCTCGTCAACCATGTCGACTACCGCACCGGGCGGCTGCACGACCTGCCGGGCATCACCGCCGCCCTGCACACGGCGGGCGCCCTCGCGGTCTGGGACCTGTGCCACAGCGCGGGCGCCCTGCCCGTCGGTCTGGACGACCACGGTGTGGACCTCGCGGTCGGCTGCACGTACAAGTACCTGAACGGCGGCCCCGGTTCGCCCGCGTACCTGTACGTCGCCGAGCGGCACCAGGCGGACTTCGACTCGCCGTTGCCCGGCTGGAACTCGCACAGTGATCCCTTCGCGATGACCCCCGGCTACACGGCGGCGGACGGCGCGGTACGCGGCAGGGTCGGCACCCCCGACATCCTGTCCATGCTCGCGCTGGAGTCGGCCCTCGACGTATGGGACGGCGTCGCCATCGACGCCGTACGGGCGAAGTCGCTGGCCCTGACGGACTTCTTCCTGGAGTGCGTACGGGCCTACGTCCCGGAGGGCCGGGTCGTCCCGCTCACCCCCGAGGCGCACACCGAGCGCGGCAGCCAGGTCGCCCTGCGCTGCCCGGACGCCCCGGCCGTGATGGAGGCACTGATCGCGCGCGGCGTGGTCGGTGATCTGCGCCGGCCGGACGTCCTGCGCTTCGGATTCACCCCGCTGTACGTCGGTTTCGCCGACACCGAGCGGGCGGCGCGGATGCTGGCCGAGGTGCTGGGCCGGTAGAGGGCTTGATCTGCGGGGGCTCCAGTCCTGGTACGGTCCCCGCAGGTCAGACCAATTCGGCCCCGTCACCGAAAGGTTGGAGCAGCATGCCGGACCCCGCCGCGCGCGACGCCGCCGAGGAAGCATCGGCCTTCTCGCATCCGGCCATCGACCCGGACGCCTCCGCCGCCTACGGTGAACACCCTGACCAGATCGTGGACTTCTACGCCCCGCGCGGTGAACAGGCGGGCGGCGGACGGGCGCAGGCACCGCTCGTCGTCGCCCTGCACGGCGGGGCGTGGCGGGCGCCGTACGACCGCCGGCACCTGACCCCGTTCGTGGACTTCCTGGCGCGCCGGGGTTTCGCGGTCGCCAATGTGGAGTACCGCCGGGGCGGCGGCGACATTCCCGCGCAACGGGCCGGCGAGGGCCCGGTCGCGGGACGCTGGCCGGAGACCTTCGACGACGTGGCCGCGGCGCTGGACGCGCTGCCCGACCTGGTCACCGCACACCTTCCGCAGGCCGATCCGCGCCGGATCGTCGTCACCGGGCACTCGGCGGGCGGGCATCTGGCGCTGTGGGCCGCGGCCAGGCACGTCCTCCCCGCCGGGTCCCCCTGGCGGCTGGCCGGCCCCCCGGCGCTGCGCGGCGCGGTCGCGCTGGCCCCGATCGCGCACTTCGAGCGGGCGGTGGAGCTCGGCGTGTGCGGTGGAGCCGTCACCCAGCTCCTCGGAGGGCAGGAGCATGTCGCCGAACGGGCGCCGCACGCCGACCCGGCCCTGCTGCTGCCCACCGGCATCGCCACGGCCGTCGTGCAGGGCCGCGAGGACATCGTGGTGCCCCCGGCCGTCGCCGACGCCTATGTCGAGGCGGCGGCGAGGGCCGGCGAGACCGTCGGTTTCACGCTCCTGGAGGACGTCGGCCACTTCCCCCTGATCGACCCCGCCGCGGACGCGTGCGCGGTGGTGGCCGAGGAGATCGCCCAGCTGGCCTGGTGAGACGGCCGGGGACCGTGGACCGGAACTGTTCGTCACGGGCCCTGAGGTGCTGACCCTCCAGGCAGGGCCGACGCTTTCGCGGACCGTGTCGGAGGCGGTGGAGAAGGGCATGGGCCGCCCGGCCCGGACCTTCGTCTCCTGCGCCTCGGAGAACGCGGCGGCGTTCGGGATACGGCGACACGGCGGCGTGTAGTACCTGGGACGGACGCGGAAGGATCCGCATTCATGGTGACGACCCCGTCCGCCCGCGCCCTTACCGTGGCTGATGTGACACAGACCCCGCCCCACACGCCGAATCCGCCGCGCGCCGACTCCCACGGCAGCCGCAGCCCCGAGTACCGCCTGGCCGCGACCGCGCTCCGGGGCATGCGCCGTGAGCTCTTCGACGACGTCTTCGCCTACCGGCTGCTGCCGCCCCTCTCGCCGGACGCCCCGGTCGTGAGGCGACTGCCGGGCGGGATACGCCGGTACGCCGTGTGGGCGCGGCACGCCGTGGTGGCGTCCGTCGCGCTGTTCATGCTGATGGTGATCTTCGACACCGAGAGCGTCCCGCTCGCGGCGGTCTCGGCGGCCGCCGTGCTGCTCACCCTCGTCCGGCCGGTCGCGGCGTTCTGGGTGTCGCTGCTCAGCTCCGCGCCGGTGGCGTACCTCGACGGCGGGGACGTGCCCTGGTCGGCCTTCTCCTTCTTCGGGCACCTCGTGGTGCTGACGGTCGTCGCCGCCCGCACCCGCCCCCGGACCGCCGCGTGGATGTGGGCGCTCACCGCGGCGTACTGCATGGTCGGCGAGGTCTTCCTCAACCGGGGCTACGGCGGCAACAGCCCCGAGATGCTGTTCGCCTCCGCGGTCGTCCTGCTCGGCGTCACCGTCCTGCACGTCCGCCGGGAGGCCAGGCAGGAGGTCACCGCCCAGCAGACGGTGACCGAGACGGAGCGCTCCAAGCGCACCCTCCTGGAGGAGCGCACCACGATCGCCCGCGAGCTGCACGACGTCGTCGCCCACCACATGTCCGTCGTCGCCATCCAGGCGGAGGCCGCGCCGTACCGGGTGGAGAACCCGCCGCCCGAGCTGGAGCAGGCCTTCCTCACCATCCGCGAGAACGCGGTCGCCGCGCTGACCGAGCTGCGGCGGGTCCTCGGAGTCGTACGGGCCGAGGACTACGAGGCGCCGGACGCCCCGCAGCCGACCCTGGCCGATCTCGACGGCCTCGTGGCGAACGTCCGCGACGCGGGCCTGAGCGTCGAGAAGACCGTCACCGGCGCGGTGCGCGAGCTGCCCCAGGGCGTCGAGCTGTCCGCGTACCGGATCATCCAGGAGGCGCTGAGCAATGTGCTGCGGCACGCCCCCGGGGCGACCGCGAAGGTGGAGGTGTCGTACGTCCTCGGCGGGCTCGGCCTGCGGGTCGCGAACGGCCCGGCCCGGGATCTGGTGAAGCCCTCGCCCGGGGCGGGGCACGGGATCACGGGGATGCGGGAGCGCGTGGCGATGCTGGGCGGCGAGATGACGGCCGAGGGGACGGACGACGGGGGCTATGAGGTCGCCGCGTTCATTCCGGTCGCCCTGGTGCGCGAGGGGGCGGAGTGACGATCAAGGTCCTTATCGTCGACGATCAGATCATGGTCCGTGAGGGCTTCTCCGTCCTGCTCGGCGCGATGCCGGACATCGAGGTGGTCGGCGAGGCGGTCAACGGCCGCGAGGCGGTGTCGCAGGTGGCGGCGCTGCGGCCGGACGTCGTCCTGATGGACATCCGGATGCCGGAGCTCAACGGGATCGAGGCGACCCGCGAGATCGTCGCGGCGGACGCCGACGCGAAGGTACTGGTCCTGACCACGTTCGACCTGGACGAGTACGTGTACCAGGCGCTGCGCGCGGGTGCGTCGGGCTTTCTGCTCAAGGACGCCTCGGCGCGGCAGCTCGCGGACGGCGTCAGGGTGGTGGCCTCCGGCGAGGCGCTGCTCGCGCCGACCGTCACCAAGCGCCTGATCACGGAGTTCGCGAAGGCGGCGGAGACCCCGAGGCCGCCGGCGCTGGCACGCGTCGGGGACCTGACGGAACGCGAGACGGAGGTCCTGGTGCTGATCGCGCAGGGCCTGTCGAACGCGGAGATCGCGGACCATCTGGTGGTCGCGGAGTCGACGATCAAGACGCATGTGAGCCGGATCCTGGTGAAGCTGGGGCTGCGGGACAGGACGCAGGCGGCGGTGTTCGCGTACGAGGCGAGGCTGGTGACACCGGGGTAGGGCGGGTTCGCGCCTTGTCGCGGGGGCCGGCGGTCGTAGCCCGGTGGTAGGGGCGGGGTCCTGCCCTGATCGGCCTCGCCGAGGCCGCGCTCGCTTGGGTCCGGAGCCTCTCCCGCCCCGGTCGGGCGGGGGCCATGCGCCGGGAGGGTCCTGGCCCCGGTCGGGCGGTGGGCCTGTGCCGGAGTCCGTCCGGGCGGGTAGCGTCCCCGCATGGATGCAGCTTCCGCGCCCTTCGACCCCTCGTCGCCGGCCTTCGTCGCCGATCCGTATCCCGCGTACGCCGAGCTGCGCGCACGGGGTCGCGTGCACTACTTCGAGCCGACGGGGCAGTGGCTGGTGCCCCATCACGCCGATGTGTCCGCGCTGCTGCGGGACCGGCGCCTGGGGCGCACGTACCAGCACCGCTTCCGGCACGAGGACTTCGGGCGCAGCGCGCCGCCGGCGTCGCAGGAGCCCTTCCACACGCTCAATGACCACGGGATGCTCGATCTGGAGCCGCCGGACCACACGCGGATCCGGCGCCTGGTCTCGAAGGCGTTCACCCCGAGGACGGTGGAGGGGCTGCGGCCGTACGTCCACCGGCTGGCCGACGACCTGGTCGACGGGCTCGTCGCGGCCGGCGGGGGCGACCTGCTGGCCGCCGTCGCCGAGCCGCTGCCGGTCGCGGTCATCGCCGAGATGCTGGGGATCCCGGAGGGGGACCGGGCGGCGCTGCGGCCGTGGTCGGCGGACATCTGCGGGATGTACGAGCTGAATCCCTCGGAGGAGACGGCGCGGCGCGCGGTCGTGGCGTCGGTCGAATTCTCGGCGTACCTGCGGGAGTTGATCGCGGAGCGGCGCAAGGAGCCCGGGGAGGACCTGATCTCCGGGCTGATCGCCGCGTACGAGGAGGGTGACCGGCTGTCGGAGCAGGAGATGATCTCCACGTGCGTACTGCTGCTGAACGCGGGGCACGAGGCGACGGTGAACGCGACCGTGAACGGCTGGTGGGCGCTCTTCCGGCACCCCGAGCAGCTGGCGGCGCTGCGGGCGGACCACGCGTTGTCGTCCACAGCCGTGGAGGAACTCCTCCGCTACGACACTCCGTTGCAGCTCTTCGAGCGCTGGGTCCTCGACGACGTCGAGATCGACGGCACCGTGATCCCCCGCGGCTCGGAGGTCGCCCTCCTCTTCGGCTCGGCCAACCGCGACCCCGAGGTCTTCCGCGCCCCGGACACCCTGGACCTCGCCCGCCGCGACAACCCGCACATCTCCTTCAGCGCGGGCCTCCACTACTGCATCGGCGCTCCACTGGCCCGGATGGAACTGGTGGCCTCCCTGACCTCCCTGTTGACCCGCGCGCCGAACCTGCGCCTCGCGTCGGAGCCCTGCCGGAAGCCGGGCTATGTGATCCGGGGCCTGGAGTCCCTGGTCGTGGAAGCCTGAGCCCCCGCCTCACCTGACGCGGCTGGCGCCGCCCCGCCGCCCCGGCCCTCAGACCAGCACGTCCCGCCGCCGCAGTCCCGTCAGTCCCGCCGTCACCAGAACCGCCGCCAGGGCCGTCAGGATCAGGGCCGGGGGCCAGGTGAAGTCGGCGGACGGGAGCTTCGGGAGATGGGTGAAGGGCGAGAGGTTCATGAGGGGTTGGGGGAGGTTGAGGGCGGGGCCCAGCCAGCCCAGGATCAGGGAGAGGCCCGACGCCGCCCATGCCCCGACCGCCGCCTTCGGGAATGCGCCGTGGAGGAGGACCGCCAGGCCCGCGAGCGTCCAGATCGCGGGGAGTTGGGCCAGGCAGGCGCCAAGGACGGGGGCGAAGTCCCGGCCGTACGAGAGGGAGAGTCCGGTCCCCGCGAGCGCCATGATCAGCGCGGCGCCGAGGAAGGCGATGAGCAGGTGCCCCCCGGCCCACCGCAGCCGGCCGACCGCGTTCGCGAGGAGGGGTTCGGCGCGCTGGGAGGTCTCCTCGCCGTGCAGCCGCAGCACCGACGCCACCGCGTACAGCGCGGCCACCATCCCGAACATCCCCACCATCGTGGCGAGGAACGCGTCCGTCAGGGCAGCCTGCCCGCCCATCCGCTCGAAGATCTCCCGGGCCCGTTCGTTGTCCCCGACGATGTCCGCCGCGCCTTCGACCATCCCGCCGAAGACCAGCCCGGCCGTCAGGAAGCCGAGCGCCCAGCCCAGGACGCTGCCGCGCTGGAGGCGCCAAGCGAGGGCCCCGGCCGTCGCCAGACGGCCCTGTGCCGGTCCCGGCCGTGCCGGCAGGAAGCTCATGCCGACATCGCGCCGGCCGGTCAGTCCGTACGCCACCGCCGCCTGGACCACGACGGCCCCGGCGATCACCAGCAGTACCCATTCGCGTTGCCCGGCGAAGGGCCGCACGTTCTCGGCCCAGCCGATCGGGGAGAGCCAGGTCAGGGCGGAGGACCCGTCGGCCCTTCCGGCGTCGCCCGCCGCCCGCAGGGCGAAGGCGACCCCCAGGACCGCCGCCGTCAGGCCCTTGGCGAGCCGCGCGCTTTCGGTGAGCTGGGCGGCGATCGCCGCCGTCGTGGCGAAGAGCATGCCCGTTCCGCCGACCGCCAGGCCCAGGGCGAGCGCCCCTCCCGCGCCCTGCCCGGCCAGCCCGGCCGTGATGAGGAGGACGACGACGGCGTTGGCGGCGAGCGCGGTGAGCAGCGCGGCCGTCAGGGACGCCCGCCGCCCCACCACCGCCGAGGACAGCATCTCCTGACGGCCCGTCTCCTCTTCCTCCCGTGTGTGCCGGACGACGATGATCAGGCTCATCACGGCGGCGAGCACGGCCGCGAAGGTCCCGAAGCGCCAGGCGACGAGCCCGCCGAGCGAGTCCCCGAACACCGGCCCGTACAGCGAGCGCATGGAACTGTTGGCGTTCATGGACGCGGCGAGTCCGGCCCGGTCGGCGGCCGTGTCGTAGAGGCTCCCCAGCGAGCCGGAGCCGCTGGAGACCAGGCCGCCGACGACCACCGCCCACAGCGGCAGCGTCAACCGGTCGCGGCGCAGCGCGAGCCTGGTCAGAGCGGTGGTACCGGTCAGGGAAACCGCGGGCGCGGTCATCGCGACATCGCCTCTTCGGTGGCGTAGTGACGGAGGAACAGCTCCTCCAGGGTGGGCGGAGTGCTGGTCAGCGACCGCACCCCCGACGCGGTGAGCGACCGGAGTACCGCGTCCAGCTTGTCCGTGTCGACCTGGAGCGTGACCCGCCGTCCCCGGACCTCGAGGCCGTGGACGCCGGGCAGACGCGCGAGCCCGTTGGGCGCGGCGGCCAGTTCGGCGCTGACGTTCGTACGGGTCAGATGCCGCAGCTCCGTGAGCGAACCGGTCTCCACCGTCCGCCCCCTGCGGATGATGCTGACCCGGTCGCAGAGGGCCTCGACCTCGCTGAGGAGGTGCGAGGAGAGCAGCACGGTCCGCCCCCGTTCGCGCTCCTCGACCACGCACCTCTGGAAGACCTCCTCCATCAGCGGGTCGAGGCCGCTCGTCGGCTCGTCCAGGATGAGCAGGTCGACGTCGGAGGCGAAGGCGGCGACGAGGGCGACCTTCTGCCGGTTGCCCTTGGAGTACGTCCGCCCCTTCTTGGTGGGGTCGAGTTCGAACCGCTCGAGCAGCTCCGCCCGCCGAGCGGTGTCCAGACCGCCGCGCAGCCGCCCGTAGAGGTCGATGACCTCGCCGCCGGAGAGGTTGCGCCACAGGGTGACGTCCCCGGGGACGTAGGCGATCCGCCGGTGCAGTTCGACGGCGTCGTTCCAGGGGTCCTTGCCGAGGAGCCGCGCGGTGCCGGAGTCGGCGCGCAGCAGTCCGAGCAGGACTCGGATCGTGGTGGACTTCCCGGCGCCGTTGGGGCCGAGGAAGCCGTGGACCTCACCGGTCTCGACCCGGAGGTCGAGGCCGTCCAGCGCCTGTGTCCGCCCGAACGACTTGCGCAGCGCGGCTACGTCCAGGGCGGAGTGTGCCTTCGTCATGCTTCCGAACGTACGGTACTTTCAGAAAGTTGTGAAGTTAAGGAAGCGTATAAAGTCGAAGGCCACAGGAGCCCGGGGGAAATCGGCGAGCGAGGGAGACGATGGCCGGCATGACCACCGATGACGAGGCCGTGTCCCGGTTCGTGGAGCGCTTCGCCGCCGAACTGACCGAGGCCGGCATGCAGCGCATGGCCGCCCGCGTCTTCGCCGCCCTGATCGCCTCCGAGTCGGCGTCGATGACCTCGGCGGAGCTCGCCGAGCAGCTGCGGATCAGCCCGGCGGCGGTGTCCGGCGCCGTGCGCTACCTCGCGCAGGTGAACATGGTCAGCCGTGAGCGCGACCCGGGCTCGCGCCGGGAGCGGTACGTGCTCCACGACGAGCTCTGGTACGAGACCTTCACGCGGCGCGACCAGATCCTCGTCCGATGGGAGAAGGTGCTGCGGGAGGGCGCGGAGCTCCTGGGGACACGGGCGGGCGCGCGGGCGGCGGAGACGGCCGAGTTCTTCGCGTTCCTGCAGCACGAGCTGCTCGGCATCATGGACCGCTGGCGCGCCCACCGCGCATCGGCGGGCCGGGGCCCCGAGGTGCCCCGGGATCCGTCCTTCTAGGCGCCTGGCGCTGGGCGCGGTGCTCGCGCCCTCGCCGGCGGCTCGCCGACAGGAGGCCCGAGCGTCCTCGTCCTCCAGGAGCGCCAGGAGTCTGTGCCCGGAGCCGGAGCCGGAGCCGAAGCCGAAGCCGGGGCCGGGGCGGGGGCCCGCTCCAGAAGTCCGGCCCAGGCCGCTTCCCGTACTCCCTGGTGCGGTGCGGCTAGGGCACCGGCAGGGTCAGGCCCCAGCCCCCCTCGCGAACCGTCCACGTCCTGCGGCGCACCGGCCCCGCCACCAGGGCGTCCGCGCGGTAGCGGAAGTCGGGGCCCGAGACCGTCACCGTGCTGGCCTCGACGCGGACCGGATCCGCGCCCCGGGGTCTCACGGTCACCTCGGCGAGGCCACCGAGGGAGCGGACGCTCACCCCTTCCACCGGTTCGCCGACGTCGGCCAGCAGCACCCCGTCCGCCTCCACGCGCAGCCGGTGGGTGCGCACGGAGGGAGGCGCGGGCGCGGGCCGGACCAGGGTGCGGACCAGGGAACGGCACGTGTCCCAGACGGAGGGCGGCTGGCCGAACGTCACGACCGGCCCGGGCGCCGCCGGGATCCGCAGGCCCCCGACCACCACGCCGTCGCTGTCGTCGACGAGCAGATCGAGCCGGCGCACCGCTCCCTCCAGGACGGCGCGTGCCGCCGCGACCGCCCCCAGCGGCACGCCGAGCGAACGGGCGAGTTCCAAAGAGCCGGGCATACCGACCGGGACCATCGACAGCGACCCCCTCGCGAGCTCACGCTCCCGGTGCAGCAGGGTCACGGTGCGTAGCAGCGCACGGTCGTCACCGATCAGTACGGGGCGCCGGGAGCCCCGGCGCGCCAAGGCCCGGGCGAACTCCTCCGGGCTCTCCGGGAGGCAAATCTTCGCCGTGGATCCGGCGCAGAGAACATCTTTCGCGATCCGTACAGACTCGCCGTCGATTCGGCGGGCGACCGGGTCGATGACCACCAGGAGCTGGTCGTGAGCCGACACCTCGGTCCTTCCTCGGGTAGCATCTTTGTGCAAGAGCCCCTTGCGCTATTGCGCCAGGGGCTTCGTCTATTCCGGGGCAACCGGTTCGACGGCTCAGGCTGTGTCGTACACCGTCGTACGACGTTTTTCTGCCCCCTGACCTTGGACATGCCCCACCCGGAAGGGGTGTACGCCTGTGCCCGCACTTGTGCTGCTCGGTGCTCAGTGGGGTGACGAGGGCAAGGGAAAGGCCACCGACCTCCTCGGTGGATCCGTTGACTATGTAGTGCGATACCAGGGCGGCAACAACGCCGGTCACACCGTCGTCGTGGGCGACCAGAAGTATGCGCTGCATCTGCTCCCTTCCGGAATCCTCTCGCCGGGATGTACTCCGGTCATCGGAAACGGTGTCGTCGTGGACCCGGCGGTCCTGCTCTCCGAGCTGAGCGGGCTCAATGACCGCGGCGTCGACACGTCCAAGCTCCTGATCAGCGGAAACGCCCATCTGATCACCCCGTACAACGTCACGCTGGACAAGGTGACGGAACGCTTCCTCGGGAAGCGGAAGATCGGCACGACCGGCCGGGGAATCGGCCCGACCTACGCCGACAAGATCAACCGGGTCGGCATCCGCGTCCAGGACCTCTACGACGAGTCGATCCTGGAGCAGAAGGTCGAGGCGGCCCTGGAGCAGAAGAACCAGCTCCTCGCCAAGGTCTTCAACCGCCGCGCGATCGAGTCCGGCAGGATCGTCGAGGAGATGCTCCAGTACGCGGAGCAGATCAAGCCCTACGTCGCCGACACGACGCTGATCCTGAACAACGCCATCGACGAGGGCAAGGTCGTCCTCTTCGAGGGCGGTCAGGGCACCCTCCTCGACGTCGACCACGGCACGTATCCGTTCGTCACCTCCTCGAACCCGACCGCCGGCGGTGCCTGCACGGGTGCGGGCGTGGGCCCGACGAAGATCAGCCGTGTCATCGGCATCCTCAAGGCGTACACCACCCGCGTCGGCGCCGGCCCGTTCCCGACGGAGCTGTTCGACGAGGACGGCGAGGCGCTGCGCCGCATCGGTGGCGAGCGCGGTGTCACCACCGGCCGTGACCGCCGCTGCGGCTGGTTCGACGCGGTGATCGCCCGCTATGCGACCAGGGTCAACGGCCTGACGGACTTCTTCCTCACCAAGCTCGACGTCCTCACCGGCTGGGAGCAGATCCCCGTCTGTGTCGCGTACGAGATCGACGGCAAGCGCGTCGAGGAGCTGCCGTACTCGCAGACCGACTTCCACCACGCGAAGCCGATCTACGAGATGCTGCCGGGCTGGACCGAGGACATCAGCAAGGCGCAGACCTTCGCCGACCTGCCGAAGAACGCGCAGGCGTATGTGAAGGCGCTGGAGGAGATGTCGGGCGCGCCGATCTCGGCGATCGGTGTCGGCCCCGGCCGGACCGAGACGATCGAGATCAACTCGTTCCTGTAGCAGCCACGGCTGCCGCCGGCGCTCCGCCGGCGATCCCTGCGATGGGCGCCTCGCCGGCGACGGTCGGCGGGGCGCCCTTTCGCTGTGCGCCCCGCTGCCGCCCGCCGCGCCTACGCGTCACAGATCCTGAGGCCCTTCGGAGTGGCGCACGGCGGATGTCCGTGGGTCCGGACCACGTCCTGTCCCTGCCCCGGCTGAGATAGGCGAGGAAGCCGGCGGTGAGCGAGTCGGCCGGCGGCTGCCCGTAGGTGTACGCGTACTCGATCTCCCGGTACGGGTACGTGCTGTCGCCGATCTCGTCCACATTCGGCACCCGGCCGTCGATGCCGATCCGGTGCAGGCCCTTCAGGCCGCTGCCCGCGCGCAGCTCGGTGTAGCCGATGGCTCCGGGGAGGCGGGCCACCGTCGTGAGCACCTGTTCCGTGGAGTCGAGCTCGCACCGGACGACCGGCGCCTGCGGGTCGTCCCTGCGCGCCCCGGGAGGAGTTCGCCGGTTCGTTGCGGGGGCCACGCCGGCCACCGTAGGTGCGCCGGGGGCGTGCGGGGCGCGAACCGGAGTCCCTTCGTGTGGAGTTCGCCCTTCGTTCAGCCGAGCCCGTGCCGGTCCGCCCACTCGGTGATCGCCGCGGCTATCTCAAGGGGGCGGTCCTCCGCGGCCTGGTGGCCGGCCTCGCCGCAGGGCACGACGTCCAGGGCGGCGATGTTCTCCTCGCACCAGGCCACCATCTCCGGACCCACCAGCAGTCCGCGAGGGCTTTCGAAGGTCAGCAGCAGCTTGGGCACGTCGGCGCTGACGGCGAGCCAGTCGTCGTACTCCTCGACCCGGGCGACCACGTCCGCCGGGTCCTCGCCGATCGGCATGCACCGCGGCCAGGCGAGCAGCGGGCGACGGCTCTCGGGTGTGGGGTAGGGGGCGCGGTAGACCGCCCAGTCCTCCTCGGCCAGCCCCGTCAGGACCGTCTGGGAGAAGGACTCGAGGAAGACGTTCTTCTCCAGGACCAGCTCCTCGCCGACTCCCGGCCGCCGGAACGCCTGGAAGCGGGCGCGGGATGCCTCCGGGTACTCCTCCCAGGTCATCGGCCGGATGATCGTCTCCATGAAGGCGACCCCGCGGGTCGTGCCGGGGTGCCTGGCCGACCGGTCGAAGGCGAGTGCGCCGCCCCAGTCGATGCCGACGAGGACCGCCTCCTCCAGGCCGAGGGCGTCGAACCAGGCGTCGAGATAGCGGGCCTGGTCGTCGAAGGAGTACGCGATGTCCGGCTTGCCGGAGCGGCCCATCCCGATCAGATCGGGGGCGAGCAGCCGGGCGTCGCCGCCGATCGCGGGCAGGACGTTCCGCCAGATGTGGGAGGAGGTGGGGTTGCCGTGGAGGAAGACGTACGGCGTTCCGGTCCCGGAACCCTCGATCTCCTCGTAGTACATGGCCGAGTCGAGGACGGCGATGCTGGGCATGACTATCTCCTCATTCGTTCGTGGCGCTAACGTTAGTGCCACGAACGAAGTTACATCGTTAGTGTCACTAACGCAACGGGTACGATGCACCCCATGAGCGAAGGCAAGCGCGTGGGCGCGAGTGACGAGACGGATGGCGGCGCGAGTGGCCGGGCGAGCGACGCCATGCGCGAGGGGGACGGCCCCCGCACCCCCGAGCGCCTGAGGTCCATGCCCAGCAGGCTCCTCGCGCTGACCGCCGCGCAGGCCGACCGCCTGGTCACCGAGCGGCTGGCCGCGGAGGGCGCCCGCAAGTGGCACTACGCGGTACTGGTCTCACTCCAGGAGCTCGGCCCGGCGAGCCAGGCGGAGTTGAGTCGCCGCACCGGCATCTATCGCAGCGATCTGGTCGCCGTGATCAATGAACTGGCCGAGCGTGAGCTCGTCGAGCGCGCCCCCGACCCCGCCGACAAGCGCCGCAACGTCATCACCCTGACCGCGGAGGGCCGACGCCGACTGCGCCGCCTCGACAAGGTGCTCGACGGCATCCAGGACGAGCTGCTCGCTCCGCTGACCGTCGTCGAACGCGCCTTGCTGACCCAGCTGTTGGAGCGCTTGTTGAAGGGCTGAGGGCGGCGGCCGCGTCTGTAACAACCTGTGGTCTAGACCTTGACAGGTCCATACCAATCGCGGTTCGGTGGGCGCCCCCCACTCGGAAGGACGCTCGCATGCTGCGACGCCTGCTGTCTCTCTTCGCCGCGCTCACCACGGCCGTCGGACTGGCCGTCCTCCTCCCCGCCTCCGTCGCCTCGGCCGCCGCCTGCGCCGCTCCCTGGAGCTCCGCCACCGTCTACACCGGCGGCAAGACCGCTTCGTACAACGGCCACAACTGGTACGCGAAGTGGTGGACCCAGAACGAGCGGCCCGGCACCACGGACGTCTGGTCCGACCAGGGCGCGTGCGGCGGCACCGACCCGGGTCCCGGCCCGAGCCCTTCGGGCTTCGTCGTCAGCGAGGCCCAGTTCAACCAGATGTTCCCGAGCCGCAATTCGTTCTACACCTACAGCGGCCTCACCGCGGCCCTGAGCGCCTACCCGGGCTTCGCGAACACCGGCAGCGACACCGTGAAGAAGCAGGAGGCCGCCGCCTTCCTCGCCAACGTCAGCCATGAGACCGGCGGCCTGGTGTACATCGTCGAGCAGAACACCGCCAACTACCCGCACTACTGCGACGCGAGCCAGCCCTACGGCTGCCCGGCCGGACAGGCCGCGTACTACGGTCGCGGACCGATCCAGCTGAGCTGGAACTTCAATTACAAGGCCGCCGGTGACGCCTTGGGCATCGACCTGCTCAACAACCCCTACCGGGTCGAGCGCGAGGCACCCATCGCCTGGAAGACCGGCCTCTGGTACTGGAACACCCAGAACGGCCCCGGCACGATGACCGGCCACAACGCCATGGTCAACGGCGCCGGCTTCGGTCAGACGATCCGCTCGATCAACGGCTCGCTGGAGTGCGACGGCAAGAACCCCGCCCAGGTCCAGAGCCGGGTGGACAGCTACCAGCGGTTCACGCAGATCCTCGGCGTCACGCCGGGCGGGAACCTGTACTGCTGAGCAGCCTCTCCAGCACGGGAGCGAAGGCGCCCGGGTGGCCGCGGTACCCCGTGTGGCCGCCCGGGAACTCCACGAACTCCACGCCGAGCCGCTCCGCCAGAGCCGCGCCCGGCCGGTACAGCAGCTTTCCGCGGGAGTCACGGCCTCCGGCGAGCACAAGCTGTCCCGGCCGGGCGCGCACCATGTCCGCGAGGGCTTCCTCGTCCGGTACGTAGGCCGTGTACTGGCGCAACTCCCGCACCAGGAAGAACGGCATGTTCGCCAGGACCCGCCTGAACGACTCCGCGAGGGGCGCGGGCAGCTGGTCGGGGTCCGGCAGTTCGCCGCCCTGCTCTCCGACGCCCTCGTTCATGACGGTGACGGCGGCGGCGAGGCCGCCCCGTTCGTACGACGCGTGGACGGCGGCGAAGAAGGCCCGGTGCTCGGCCGCGTCCGGGAGCACCTCCACCACGGGCGGCTCGTGGGGGACGACCACGTGGACCCGCTCGGGGTGCCGGGTCAGCAGGTCCAACGCGATGATCGCGCCCGAGCTGCTGCCGAAGACGAAGGCCCGCTCGCCGTCGGGGAGGACATGGAGCAGCAGCCGGTACGCGTCCTCGCTCTGCTCCTCCACCCGCTGGTCGGTGACCGGTCCGTCCAGGACGCTGCGGGACTTCCCGCGCGGGTCGTAGGAGACGACGGTGTACCGGTCCGCGAGCGCGTCCCCGAGGCCGTCGTACGCGGAGGCGTCCGCCCCGCCGCCGGGGATCAGCAGCAGTACGGGTCCGGTGCCCCGCACCTCGTAGTGCAGGGTCGCGCCCGGCACGGGCAGGGCACCGGTCTTCGACGGGTGGTTCACGGCGGGTCTCCTGTTCGGTGGTGGTCCGGCTCCCCATTGCCTAGGACCTCTAGGTTTTTACCTAGGCTACACAGGAAGATCCGCTGCGGCGACGGTAATAGGCGTAGGTGAGGGCCAGGATCATCGGTCCCCAGAGGGTCATCAGGAGCCCGACGGTCGTCGCCAGCGCGTACCAACCGTCCTCGTACGGGGGCCGGGCGGCGCCCCCGAGCCCGAGGACACCGCACACCCAGGCGACCAGCAGTCCGGTGAAGAGCAGTCCTCCGAGCGTCGCCGGAACGATCACTGCGAACGGCGGTATGCGCCTGCCGCCGAGCCGCGGCACCCACGCCGGGACCACCTCTCCCCAGCGGCGCACGAGACCGAAGCAGAGAAGCGCGACCGCCTCGGACAGGATGCTGAGGCCGAGGACGTACGGCACGTGCCACCACTGCCACGGCGACGGTGGCTGGGTGCTGCCCATGTCGTAACCGAAGGCGTACGGAAGGCGCCAGAGGCAGACGGGGAGGGCGACCAGGGGCATCGCGTGGGCGACGACGTCGGCCCAGCGGGGGACGGGGCGCTCGGTGCCGTGGCCGGGGTGTTCGGCGGGGAGGGGCGCGGGGTGCGGAAGGGGCGCGGGACGCTCGGCAGTGGTCATGGCTTCAGCGTCCCCGGCGGCCCCCGGGACATGATCACGCCCGGGGACGAACCGCCTCCGCCGCGCGGGGGAGGGGGGCCTGGCGGCGGGGCTCGCACGGTGGGACCGGACCCGGGCGGTGGGAGGATGGGCACATGGGCCGGGCCCTCGTGACGCTCTTCCTGAGCGGCGATGTGATGCCGGGCCGGGGCGTCGACCAGATCCTTCCGCACCCCGGCGACCCCGAGCTGCGGGAGGCGTACATCCGGGACGCCCGGGACTACGTCGCGCTGGCCGAGGCCGCCCACGGCCCCGTCCCCGCGCCAGTGGACCCCGCCTGGCCCTGGGGAGCGGCGCTGGAGACGCTGGAGGCGGTCGCCCCCGACGTCAGGGTCATCAATCTGGAGACGAGCGTCACCACGAGCGCCGATTTCGCCCCGGACAAGGCCGTCACCTATCGGATGCACCCCGCCAACGTCCCCTCCCTGACGGTCGCCCGCCCCGATGTGTGCGGGCTCGCCAACAACCACGTGCTGGACTTCGGGCGCCGGGGCCTGGAGGAGACCCTGGACACGCTCCGGGGCGCGGGGCTGCGGCCGGCCGGCGCGGGACGCGAACTCGACGAGGCACGGCGGCCCGTCGCGGTGGCGACGCCTGGCGGCGGGCGGGTGGTCGTACTGTCCTGCGGGACCGCGTCCAGCGGGATCCCGGCGCACTGGGCGGCGACGGAGGACCGGCCCGGTATCGACTTCCTGCCCGAACTGTCCGCCGGGGCGGCGGAGGGTCTCGTACGGCGGCTGAGTGAGGTGAGGCGCGACGGTGATCTGCTGGTCGTGTCGATCCATTGGGGCTCGAACTGGGGCTACACGGTCCCGCGCCCCCAGACCGCCTTCGCCCGGCGGCTCGTCGACGGCGGGGTCGACCTCGTGCACGGCCACTCCTCGCACCATCCGCGCCCGATCGAGGTCTACCGGGGCAAGCTCATCCTGTACGGCTGCGGAGACCTCATCGACGACTACGAAGGCATCACGGGCTACGAGCGGTACCGGGATGACCTGCGCCTGCTGTACTTCCCGTCCCTGGACCCGGCCACGGGCGCGCTCGCCGGACTGCGGATCGCTCCCCTGCGGGCCCGGCGGATGAGGCTCGACCGCCCGCCGGAGCAGGACGCCGCCTGGCTGTGCGAGGTGCTGACCCGGGTGGGGCGGCCCTTCGGCACCGGCGTGGAGCCGGAGCCAGGGTCCGACGGCTTTCTGAGGCTCCGCCGGCCCGGACCGTACTGACCGGGAGGCGCCGGCACGGGACACCGGCATGGCCGTGCGCTGGAACCTGCACAGCTCCGGCTACATCGCCGCCGAACAGGTCGACAGCGCCTGGCCGTTGCGCGTCGCCGGGGTGCGGGGAGCGGTCTGTGCGCGCGACCGGATGTACTACGCGGCCCAACCGGCCGTCGACGAACCGCCGTCGGGCGGGGGCGTGTTGCGCGGGGAGTTGTGGGCCCACCGGCCTCGTGGATCCGGGGCGGCCGAGCCGCTGGGGACGCTCTCCCTCGGACCCGGCGATCCGAGTCATCAACCCCTGGCGAGGGGTGACGGTTTGTGGTGCCTGGGAGAGCATCCGGGGAAGCGGAGGGTGTACCGCGTGCGCCTGTGACGATTGACTGATCCCCATGACAACGGAACACGCGGCAACCGACTCGACGACGTCCGACCGCACGGCGGGCGGCCCCACGACGACCGCCCCCGTGACGGCCGGCCCCACGACGACCGAACGCGTCGGGCCGCCCCTCACCGGGGGTGAGCGCGAGACCCTGCGCGCCTTCCTCGATTTCCACCGCGCGACCCTCGCCATGAAGTGCGACGGCCTCACCGACGACGAGCTGCGGCGACAGTCGATGCCGCCGTCCTCGCTCAGCCTTCTGGGTCTGGTGCGTCACATGGCGGAGGTGGAGCGCAGCTGGTTCCGCAAGGTGATCAACGGGGAGGACCTCCCGCTGGTCTGGTCGGAGAACGACTATCAGGTGGCCTACGACGCCCGCACCGCCACCCGGTCCGAGGCGTTCGCGGCCTGGCAGGCGGAGGTGGAGCACGCTCGTCGTATCGAAGCGGAGGCGGAGTCCCTCGATGTGACCGGGCATCAGCCGCGGTGGGGCGGGGACGTGTCCCTGCGCCTGGTGATGCTGCACATGATCCACGAGTACGCCCGGCACAACGGCCACGCGGACTTCCTGCGGGAGGGGATCGACGGAACCGTCGGCGCGTGAGGCGCGACTAGGCCGTCTTCTGTCCTCAATGGCCCCTAGCGTCGTTCCCACCACACACCATTGGTGAGGAGCAGCGCATGTCCGCACGGATCAGGCCCGTTCCCGACGGCTACACCGCGATCACGCCGTGGATCATCTCCCCCGACACGGCGGCGCTGATCGATTATCTGGAGCGCGCCTTCGGGGCCGAGGACCTGGGCCGGGTCGTCATGGAGGACGGGAGGATCGGCCACGCCGAACTGCGCATCGGTGACGCGCGGCTGATGGCCTTCGACAGCCCGGCGGACTGGCCGGCGACGCCCGCCTTCCTCCGGCTGTACGTGGAGGACGCCGACGCCACCCACCGGCGCGCGGTCGAGGCGGGCGGCACCTCCGTCAGCAAGGTCACGCATCTGTTCTTCGGGGACAGGGTCGGACGGGTGCGGGACCCCTTCGGCAACCTCTGGTGGATCCAGACGCACATCGAGGACGTCGACGAGAAGGAGATGGAACGGCGCATGTCCGACCCCGTCTTCACGCAGGCCATGGCCTACATGACTAGTTCGCTGTACCGCCCCGGTCGTCCGTGATCGCGTCCAGCGCCCGCGACAGCCGCTCCAGGACGCGCACGGTCTCGTCGAACCGCTCCTGTCCTCCGAGCTCGTCGACGAGCCGGGCGGCCAGCTCCGCGTGACCCGGGTCGATCTTCCTGATGACGGCCCGTCCCTCGGCGGTGGGGGCGAGGAGCTTGGCGCGGCGGTGCGCGGGGTTGGGGGCGTACTCCGCGAGGCCGCGTTCCACCAGCAGGTTCGCGACCCGCTGCACGCTCTGCCGGGTGATGCCCATGACGCGGGCGATCCCGGCGACGGACAGCGGCTCGGGCAGTACGGCTCCGAGGACCTGCCACCAGGCGGCAGTCAGTCCGGCGGGCTCGGCCAGTTCCTCGGAGACGGAGAGGAACTGGCCGTTGAGCCGGAAGACCGCCAGGGCGGTCCTGCTGAGCGCGTCCTGTTCTTCGCGGCTCATGAAGCCGTCGCTTCCGGCGCGTTGAGCTCCTCGTCCCCGTCGAGCCCTTCCCGCGCGTTGAGCTCTTCGTACGCGGCGGCGTCGGAGTCGTGGAAGAGCCGGTACCAGGCGTCCAGCTTCGGGCCCTCGAAGGCACCGAGCCTGCCGAGCACCTCGCGGGCGAAGGCGACCGGCTCGGTCGGGCCGGCCGTGATCAGGTCGCCGTCGGTGACCGCGTCGGCCTCGACGTAGTGCGCGCCGCCCTTGTAGCCGGTGGCGGCCAGATAGAAGGAGACCGCGCTGGTGTGCGGCCGGTCGTCGAGCAGTCCCTCGCGGGCGAGTCCCGCGGTGGCGCCGCAGATCGCGGCGACGGGCACCCCGGAGTCGAGGAAGGCGCGGGCCTTCGTGGCGAAGGGGGCCAGCTCGTCGCCGGAGTCCCACAGGTCGGCCCCGGGGAGGATGAGCAGGGCGCTGTCCTCGGGCTCCAGGTCGTCGAGCGCGATGTCGGGTGTGATGCGCAGCCCCCCGATGGACGTGACCGCCGCGGTGCCGGGCCCGACCGTCCTGATCTCGTACCCGGAGCGGGCGAGCCAGGCGGTGCAATGGCCGGTCTCCCAGTCAGCGAGGGCGTCGTAGACCGCGAGGTGAACGGTCCCGCGGGAGCTTGCGGGGGTGTGGGTGGCGGTGCTGGTCATGCCGGCCTCCTGTGCCTGTGCGTACGCTTCGGCTTATGACAGAAGGCTGTCATATCGACAGCATGCTGTCAATGAAAGTGGGCCTTCCGGAGGGCTGTCCCACAGGGTGGACACCCTGCCGACGAAAGTGGCCCAGTCCATACAAGGTGGCCATGTCCGTCCCCACCTGGGCGTCCTTACCCTTGGCCGTATGACCCCTCATGTCGAACCCGATCCCCAGGCCGGCGCGGCCGTGAAGGCCGCCGACCGCGCGCACGTGTTCCACTCCTGGTCCGCCCAGGGCCTGATCGACCCGCTCGCCGTCGCCGGCGCCGAGGGTTCGTACTTCTGGGACTACGACGGCAACCGCTACCTCGACTTCACCAGCGGCCTCGTCTACACCAACATCGGTTACCAGCACCCCAAGGTGGTCGCCGCCATCCAGGAGCAGGCCGCGAAGCTCACCACCTTCGCGCCCGCCTTCGCCATCGACGTACGCTCCGAGGCCGCACGCCTCATCGCCGAGCGCACCCCCGGCGACCTGGACAAGATCTTCTTCACCAACGGCGGCGCCGAGGCCGTCGAGAACGCCGTGCGCATGGCCCGGCTGCACACCGGCCGCCACAAGGTGATGAGTGCCTACCGCTCGTATCACGGCGCCACCTCGACGGCGATCAACCTGACCGGCGACCCCCGCCGCTGGGCCTCCGACACCGGCTCCGCCGGCGTGGTCCGCTTCTGGGCGCCGTTCCTCTACCGGTCGCCGTTCTACGCGCAGACCGAGGAGCAGGAGTGCGAGCGGGCCCTCGCGCACCTGGAGGACACCATCGCCTTCGAGGGCCCCGCGACCATCGCCGCGATCATCCTGGAGACCGTCCCGGGCACCGCCGGCATCATGACCCCGCCGCCCGGTTACCTCGCCGGTGTCCGCGAGATCTGCGACCGGTACGGCATCGTCCTCATCGCCGACGAGGTCATGGCCGGGTTCGGCCGTACCGGAAAGTGGTTCGCCACCGAGCACTACGGCGTCGTGCCGGACCTGCTGACCTTCGCCAAGGGCGTGAACTCCGGTTACGTACCCCTCGGCGGTGTGGCGATCAGCGCCGAGATCGCCGCGACCTTCGACAAGCGCCCCTACCCGGGCGGTCTGACCTACTCGGGGCACCCGCTCGCCTGCGCCGCCGCCATCGCCACCATCGAGGTGATGAGGGACGAGAAGGTCGTCGAGCACGCCGCCCACATCGGTGAGCACGTCCTCGGCCCCGGCCTGCGCGAACTGGCCGAGCGGCACCCTTCCGTCGGCGAGGTCCGCGGCCTCGGCGCCTTCTGGGCCCTCGACCTCGTACGGAACAAGGAGACGCGCGAGCCGCTCGTCCCGTACAACGCCACCGGTGAGGCCAACGCGCCCATGGCGGCCTTCGGCGCGGCGGCCAAGAAGCAAGGACTCTGGCCCTTCATCAACATGAACCGCACGCACGCCGTCCCCGCCTGCAACGTCACCGAGGCGGAGGCCAAGGAAGGCCTCGCCGCGCTCGACATCGCGCTGTCGGTGGCGGACGAACACACGGTGTAGCCGGGCGGCGCCTGCGGGACCCCGCCGCGGGCCGCGAGCCGCGGTGTGAACTGCCCGCCGGACTGGAGGAAGGCCGGAACAGTGGCTGGAATCCGGCCCTGCGGGCAGCCTCGTGGCGGGGCCGGTCGCCCGCCCTCTCCGCCCCGAGGTGCCCACGGGCCGCGCCGGCGGGGAATCCCCCTGGCTTAAGGTGTGCGGAACCGGACGGAGGGGACCCACGCCATGCTCGCGAGCGGAGCTGTCACCCGCAACACGCTGCGGCAGCAGATCGCCGACGCGCTGCGCGACGAGGTGCTGGCCGGACGCCTCAAGCCCGGCCAGGAATTCACGGTCAAGCAGATCGCGGAGCAGTACGAGGTCTCCGCGACGCCCGTGCGTGAAGCTCTCGTCGATCTCACCGGCCAGGGCCTGCTCGACTCCATCCAGCACCGGGGCTTCCAGGTGCACCGGTTCTCCGTCGAGGACTTCCGGGACATGGTCGAGGCCCGCGCCCTCATCGTGGACGGCATCTTCCGCGTGGACGGGACGCCGTTCCCGCCTCTGACCGACGGGCCCGCCCTGGTCTCCGTACGCCGCCGCGCGGACGAGGCCTCGCGCGCCGCGCGGGGCGGCGAGCTGGACGTCCTCATCGGCTACGACCTGCGGTTCTGGCGTGAGCTCGGGGCGCTCGTCACCAACCGTTACATCGCCGGGTTCCTCCACCGTCTGCGCGTCCAGGTCTGGGTCTTCGCCGTCCCCCGGCTGCGGGCCGAGCCCGACGTCCAGCAGTGGCTGTGGAGCGGTCACACGGACCTCGTGGACGCCATCACTCTCGGGGACGCCCGGGCGGCGCGAGAGGCCACCATGGCGGACAACGACCTCGCGCTCCGGTGGGCGGACCGCCTGGAGCAGCGCTCGGCCTGAGGGGCGCTGACCCGGCGCCGGTCGCGGGCTGCCGGGCAGTCCGCGAAACTGCTGGGCCGTATGGGGAAGAAGAGCGCTGGTGGGTGGGTAGGGGATGGGCACCCGGGGCCGGTGAGGTCCGCTGATGTGCGACTGGTGCCCACTGACTGTGCGGAGCGTACGCGGCGCACTACGCTGTCCCGACCATCGTACGAACCTGACGGAGAGCGAGCCTGCGTTGGCCTGTGACCTGTGGCTGGTCCCCCTCGTCGATGTGCTGTGCCACAGCCCCGACAATCCCTTCGCCGAAGAGATCGCGGCCTACGACAAGGCCCTGACCGAGTCCGGTCTGCCGACCGTCCCCGTCTTCGCCTACATGCCGGGACTTTCGGGTGACGTGGCGCCGGTCGCCGGATTCGACTACGACGCCCTGCACTTCCTGCGCCGGGCGTATCTCCTCCAGCTCTGCGGTCTCGCCGTCACACCCGTGGACGAACTCGGAGGCGACTACGAGCAGCTCCTGGAGATGTTCGAGTCGACCGCCCAGCAGTCCCACCTGGTCTGGCACTACGACCACGCCGGGGCGTACGTCCCGGTGGACTTCGCCGCACCCCTGTCCACCGAGGAACTCCTCGAGGGCGGCGGCCCGTTGGGATCCTCCCAGGGCCTGCTGCGCGAACTCGAGTTCGTGGCCCCCTCCATCGGCATCGACCCGGCCAACCCCCCGGCGGCGCCCCTTCCCCCGGACCGCCCCACCTCCCTCGAGGAGCCGGCGGGCCCGATTCCGTACGACGAGAGCCCCTTCGCCCGCGAACGCCACGTCTGGCTGGGCCTCCACGCGGCGGCGACCCGCAGCCTCGGCCAAGGCTCCATGATCATTTTCAGCTGACCTCGTCGTCTTCGGCCGGCCGACCGGCCGAGGGTCACGGCATCGGGGGCGCCTCCATGACGGAGGCGCCCTTAGCGCATCCGCCCGGGCCCGATCCCCGCGAGCGCGGCTCTCCAGCGCGGCACGATCCCGCGAGTGCGGCTCTCTCGGCGCGGTCGGCGGAGCCCGTCCCCCGCGAGCGCGGCTCGCTCGGCGCGGGCAAGACTCAGCGCGGCTCCGGGGGTCTCTGGCGCGGCATGTTCGGGCGGGTACCCGGCGGCAGCGGGATCCGGAGCGCGGGCGCCGCCGGGTCCTGGCGCGGGCCCGACGTCGCCGCCACCGACTGCATCACCAGCGGTGCCGGACCGGCCCGGAACTCGACCATCCAGTCCGCCGTCTCCGCGCGGACCAGCTCCGTCACATCCTCCGAAAACCTGCGCAGCACCCCGAGGCACCGCTCCGCCGCCTCGCTCGCGGTGCCCTCCGTGGGCCCGAGCACCTCTCGTACGCTCTCCGACGCCCAGTCGAACTGAAGAGCCTGCAGCCGCCGCTGCACCGCCTGTGCCGTGGCCACGTCCCTTATCCAGCCGGAGGTCAGGCCGAAGTACCGGTCGCAGGCCACACACGCCCCCGCCAGCAGCAGTGACAGATAGCCCCACCCCGCGGCCCCGCTCGCGACGCCCGTCAGGTCCAGCAGGGGCAGCGCGGCACCCGCGACGACCCCCACGGCGGTGGCCGCGCGCAGGGCCCTGGCCGCGCGGCGCTTGCGGACGCGGTCGGCCAAGTACCACTCGGTGGTCCGCAGCGCGTTGCCCTCCACCCACCGGTACAGCTCGTCGAGCCGCTCCGCGGGCTCGCCCCAGTCGCCGAGCGGGAAGGGCCTCCCGGTCAGATCGCTGTGCGGCACCCCGTGAGACGCCCTGCGAGGCGCCTCGTGCGACGCCCCGTGCGAGGCGTCCCCCTCCTCCCGGGCGGGCCCCCCGGGCTGCATCTCCGGCTGGCTCACCGGGGAACTCCTCTGCTCAGCGCTCTGCGCTCTCCTGTTACCCATCGTGACGTGCGGTGCACGCGTGCGTGCTGGTGCGCATGTTCGCGCACCCCTTCCTACCGCCGAATGGCGGGCCGGACGCCCGGAATCCCGGGATTTCCGTCCTCACGGGGGCCTTGATCAGGTAGTGGAGCGCCACGTTTCTCACTCGAAAGAGTTGTGGCGGCATGCCGGGCGTCAACCACGTAGGCTCGGCTTACCGAACATTCGTCGTCGAAATGCCAGGAGTGACCGTGATTCCCGGTGGTGGCCAGCCCAACATGCAGCAGCTCCTCCAGCAGGCCCAGCAGATGCAGCAGGATCTCGCGCGGGCACAGGAGGAGCTGGCCGCGACGGAGGTCGAGGGGCAGGCCGGCGGCGGCCTGGTCAAGGCCACGGTGACCGGATCCGGCGAACTGCGCGCCCTGGTGATCGACCCGAAGGCGGTCGACCCGGAGGACACCGAGACCCTCGCCGACCTCGTGGTCGCCGCCGTACAGGCGGCGAACGACAACGCACAGCAGCTCCAGCAGTCGAAGCTCGGCCCCCTGACCCAGGGTCTGGGCGGGATGCCGGGCCTCCCCTTCTAACGCGTACGTCCAGCAACTACCGTAAGAGTCAGGCACAGGAAAGGCGTTCCGTTGTACGAAGGCGTTGTTCAGGACCTCATCGACGAACTGGGCAGGCTGCCCGGCGTCGGTCCCAAGAGCGCGCAGCGGATCGCCTTCCACATCCTCCAGGCCGAGCCGACCGATGTGCGCCGCCTCGCGCACGCGCTCCTGGAGGTCAAGGACAAGGTCAGGTTCTGCGCGGTCTGCGGCAACGTGGCCCAGCAGGAGCAGTGCGGCATCTGCCGTGACCCGCGCCGCGACCTGTCGGTGATCTGCGTGGTCGAGGAGCCGAAGGACGTCGTCGCGATCGAGCGGACCCGCGAGTTCCGGGGGCGCTATCACGTGCTGGGCGGCGCCATCAGCCCGATCGAGGGCGTCGGCCCCGACGACCTGCGGATCCGTGAACTGCTCGCCCGGCTCGCCGACGGTTCCGTCACCGAGCTGATCCTGGCGACCGATCCGAACCTGGAGGGCGAGGCCACCGCGACGTATCTGGCGCGGATGATCAAGCCCATGGGCCTGAAGGTGACCCGCCTCGCCAGCGGACTGCCCGTCGGCGGCGATCTCGAATACGCCGACGAGGTCACCCTGGGGCGTGCTTTCGAGGGGCGGCGGCTGCTAGATGTATGACGACAGGGACCGTGCGCTCAAGGGAGGCATCCTCGATGTCTGACGCCACACTGCACTCCATCACGCAGGATCCGGACAGCTTCGCGGTCCAGATCGCCGACTCGATCGAGTCCTTCATCGTGGCCACCACGGAAGTGGCCAAGGGCGACGAGCCCGACAGCGCGGTTCCCTTCCTCCTCCTGGAGATCTCCCAACTGCTCCTGACCGGAGGCCGGTTGGGCGCGCACGAGGACATCGTCCCGGACGAGCGGTACGAGCCGGACACGGGCCCTGACCTGGACGTGGACGACCTGCGTGAACGGTTCGCGGTGCTGCTGGACCCGGTGGACGTGTTCTCGGAGGTCTTCGACCCGTACGAGCCGCGCAAGGCGCCGGTGCCGTCCCGAATCTCCGACAACCTCGCCGACATCGTCACGGACCTGCGCCACGGCCTGGCCCACTACCGCGCGGGCCGCACGACCGAGGCGCTCTGGTGGTGGCAGTTCTCGTACTTCTCCAACTGGGGCCCCACGGCGTCCGCGACCCTGCGCGCGCTGCAGTCCCTGGTGTCCCACGTCCGCCTGGACCAGCCGCTGGCCGAGCTGGACGGCCTGGACACGGACGAGGACCTCGCCGAGGACGCCCTGGCGGAGGAGGCGGGCCGGGTGATGCTGGAGGAGATCGCGGGTCCGCTCGGCATGCAGGCCCGCACGTCCGGGTAAACCGCGCCCGTCAGCCTTGAGGACCCGCCCGCGCGGTGATGCGCGGGCGGGTCCTGTGCTGCCTGCGTGCCGTTCGGTGGGCGGTGGGCTCAGATGGTCGTAACGTTCGCGGGGGCGATGGCAGTGGTCCTGCCCGGGCCCTCGTCCTCCGTGCCGCTGACCGACAGTGGGGCGGCGATGTCCTCCAGGGACCTGCCCTCCGCCGGGACCGCGAGGAACACGGCGACCAGCCCCGCCGCGACCATCAGCGCGGCGCCCACGCCGAAGGCGAGTACCGCGTCGGAGACGACCCCGCTCTCGGTCAGCCCGGCGAACAGCAGCGGCCCCGAGATGCCGCCGGCGGCCGTGCCGACGGCGTAGAAGAACGCGATGGCCATGGCCCGGGTCTCCATCGGGAAGACCTCGCTGACCGTGAGATACGCGGAGCTGGCCCCCGCCGAGGCGAAGAAGAGCACGACGCACCAGCACAGGGTCATGGTCTCGGCGTTCAGCCGGCCGCTGCTGAAGAGCCAGGCGGTGACGAAGAGCAGGAGCCCCGAGAGCAGGTACGTCCCCGCGATCATCGGGCGCCGGCCGACGGTGTCGAACAGGCGGCCGAGGAGCAGGGGGCCGAGGAAGTTGCCGAAGGCGATGACGGCGAAGAAGTAGCCCGTCGACCCGCTGGGCACATCGAAGAACGTCACCAGGATCGAGCCGAACCCGAAGGTGATGGCGTTGTAGAGGAACGCCTGCCCGACGAAGAGCGCGAATCCGAGCGTCGCCCGCTTGGGGTAGGAGCGGAACAGTGTTCGGGCGATCTCGACGAAGCCGGTGCCGCGGCGCTGCCGGATGGTGATCGCCGTGCCGGGCTCGGGCAGGGGCGCGCCCTTCTCCCGTTCCACCTGGCGTTCCACGTCGGCGACGAGTTCCTCGGCGCCCTGCGAGCGTCCGTGGATGAACATCCAGCGAGGGCTCTCGGGAACATGGCGGCGTACGAGCATGATCACAAGGCCCAGGACGACGCCGAGGGCGAAGGAGACCCGCCACCCGATGTCCTTGGGGAGGAGGTCGGTGTCGAGAGCCACCACGGACAGCAGGGCACCGCCCATGGCGCCGAGCCAGTAGCTGCCGTTGATGATCAGGTCGACGCGCCCCCGGTACTTGCTGGGGATCAGCTCGTCGATCGCCGAATTGATCGCCGCGTACTCACCTCCGATGCCGAAGCCGGTGAGGAAGCGGAAGAGGAAGAACCACCAGACCGAGAAGGAGATCGCGGTCATGGCGGTGGCGGCCAGATAGACGGCGAGAGTGATCAGGAAGAGCTTCTTGCGGCCGAAGAGGTCGGTGAGCCGGCCGAAGAACAGGGCTCCGGTACAGGCGCCGGCCACATACAGCGCCGCGGCGGTGCCGGTGACCTGCGCATCCGTGATCGACAGTCCGCTGCCGTCCTCGGAGAGCCGGCTCGCCATGCTGCCGACGATGGTGACCTCGAGCCCGTCGAGGATCCACACAGTGCCCAGACCGATCACGATCATCCAGTGCCAGCGTGACCATGGCAGCCGGTCGAGACGCGCGGGAACCTTGGTGGTGACGGTTCCCGTCACGCCGTCCGCCGTGGAACTCATGACGCCTCTCCTCCTTGACGGTCGGTCAGAATGCCCTCGCCCTGCGGGGGTTCGTCGTGGTTGCTACCGGTTGCCCAGAGCCCCGTCGGCTACGCGTGCCCCGCGCCACGGCGCCCCTCGCCCCCGGGGCGCCGCCGGCTACGCGTGCCCGCGCCACGGCGCCCCTCGTACCCGCCTCGCCCCCCGGGCGCCGCACTCACCCCTCCGCCGCCGTCCGCGGCTCGCCCCAGCGTGTCGCGCGTGACCTGCCGCACATTCCGCGTACGCCCGGAGACCTTGGGCAAGTGCCCCGTACGGGCAGCCCCGGCCCCGGCGCTTGATCACTTCGTGAGCGGGACATCTCACGATGCGATATGGCCCGGGCGATTCGGGGCTGCTCGTTAGACTGAACCGGCCGTAGTAATGACTGCGGTACATGGACCGAGCGAGGAGCGCACGTGGGCCTTGTCGTGCAGAAGTACGGAGGCTCCTCCGTTGCCGATGCCGAAGGCATCAAGCGCGTCGCCAAGCGGATCGTCGATGCCAAGAAGAACGGCCACCAGGTGGTCGTCGTGGTTTCGGCGATGGGCGACACGACGGACGAGTTGATCGATCTCGCCGAGCAGGTATCCCCGATCCCTGCCGGGCGTGAATTCGACATGCTGCTGACCGCGGGAGAGCGGATCTCCATGGCCCTGCTGGCCATGGCGATCAAAAACCTGGGCCACGAGGCCCAGTCCTTCACGGGCAGCCAGGCAGGTGTCATCACCGACTCGGTCCACAACAAAGCGCGCATCATCGATGTCACGCCGGGCCGGATCCGTACGGCGCTGGACGAGGGCAACATCGCCATCGTCGCCGGGTTCCAGGGGGTGTCCGCCGACAGCAAGGACATCACCACCCTCGGCCGCGGCGGATCCGACACCACGGCGGTGGCCCTCGCGGCCGCGCTCGACGCCGAGGTGTGCGAGATCTACACCGACGTCGACGGCGTCTTCACCGCCGACCCCCGGGTCGTGAAGAAGGCGAAGAAGATCGACTGGATCTCCTTCGAGGACATGCTGGAGCTCGCCGCCTCCGGCTCCAAGGTGCTGCTGCACCGCTGCGTGGAGTACGCACGCCGATACAACATCCCGATCCACGTCCGTTCGTCCTTCTCCGGGCTGCGCGGGACCTGGGTCAGCAACGAGCCGCAAGGGGACCAGCAGGTGGAGCACGCCATCATCTCCGGAGTCGCCCACGACGTCTCCGAAGCCAAGATCACGGTCGTCGGTGTGCCGGACAAGCCGGGCGAGGCCGCGGCCATCTTCCGCGCCATCGCGGATGCCGAGATCAACATCGACATGATCGTCCAGAATGTGTCGGCCGCCTCCACCGGCCTCACGGACATCTCCTTCACCCTCCCCAAGGCCGAGGGCCACAAGGCCATCGACGCCCTGGAGAAGGCGAAGAGCGCGATCGGCTTCGACTCCCTGCGCTACGACGACCAGATCGGCAAGATCTCCCTGGTCGGCGCGGGTATGAAGACCAACCCCGGTGTCACGGCGTCCTTCTTCCAGGCGCTCTCCGACGCGGGGGTGAACATCGAGCTCATCTCGACCTCCGAGATCCGCATCTCGGTCGTCACCCGCGCCGACGACGTCAACGAGGCCGTCCGCGCCGTCCACACGGCCTTCGGTCTGGACAGCGACTCGGACGAGGCCGTCGTGTACGGCGGCACCGGACGATGAGCACCCGGCGATGAGCGCCCCGGAACGCCCGACGACGAGCGCCGGACGATGATCCGCAAGCCGACGCTCACGGTCGTCGGAGCGACCGGAGCCGTCGGCGCGGTGATGCTCCAGATCCTGTCGCAGCACGCCGATATCTGGGGCGACATCCGTCTCGTCGCCTCACCGAGGTCGGCCGGCCGCAAACTGGCCGTCCGCGGTGAGGAAATGGAGGTCCTCGCGCTCAGCGAGGAGACCCTCGAGGGCACGGATGTCGTGCTGTTCCTGGTGCCCGCGGACGTGGCGGCGCGGTGGGCACCCATCGCCGCCGCCAAGGGCGCCGTCGTCGTGGACAGCTCGGCGGCGTTCCGGATGGACCCGGACGTGCCCCTGGTGGTCCCCGAGATCAACTCCCATGCCGCGCGGGTGCGCCCGCGCGGCATCGTCGCCGGCCCCGGCTGCACGACGCTGGCGCTGATCGTCGCCGTGGGCGCGCTGCACGCCGAGTTCGGTGTGACCGAGCTGGTCGTCTCGGCGTACCAGGCCGCCAGTAGTGCGGGCCAGGACGGCGTGGGCGCGCTGCGCGCGCAGCTCTCCGTCGTCGCCGGTACGGAACTGGGCATCCACCCCGGAGACGTCCGCAGGGCCGTCGGGGACGACACCGGCCCCTTCCCCGGTCCGCTCGCCCTCAATGTGGTGCCGTGGTCCGGTGAGCTGCGCGAGGACGGCTGGTCGTCGGAGGAGCTGCGGATCCGCGAGGAGAGCCGCAAGATCCTGGGGCTGCCCGATCTGCGCGTCGCGGCGACCTGTGTGCGGGTGCCCGTGGTGAGCGCCCACTCCGTCTCCGTACACGCGCGCTTCGAGAACCCCGTCACCGTGAACCGGGCGCACGAGATCCTGGCGACCTCGCCGGGTGTGGTGCTGTACGACAACCCCGCGGCGGGCGACTTCCCCACCCCCGCCGATGTCGTGGGCACGGACCCGACCTGGGTCGGCCGGGTGCGGCGGTCGATGGACGACGAGCGCGCCCTGGAGCTCTTCGTCTGCGGCGACAACCTGCGCAAGGGCGCCGCCCTGAACACCGCGCAGATCGCCGAGGCGATCGCCACCGAGTTCGCGGCCCGGCCTCTGTCGACTTGATGTATCCGGTCATATGCGGCGGGAATTGGCTGCGGCACGATCGTTGCGGTTTGTAGGATCTGTGAACGCCGTGTGAGCAAGTCGCCGGTCCATGCCACTTGAACTGGGGTGATGGCATGTTCGACGATGCTCTTCCCCCTTTCTGCAACCGGTAGTTGGGCGGGAGGCGTCTATGCGGTCGCCCCTTCGCGGTGCTGCGAAAATCGGGGCATTGGGGAAGAGCGGGTACGCATGAGGGCAAACGACGCACCGTCAAAAACGGTGGCGTACGCGTACAACCCTGACGGGGGGCAGCGTGTCCAACAGGCGTGGCAGAGGTACTCGACATCACAGCGGTGGTCCCGCTCCGCGGTGCGGCCGTGGTCCCGCTCCGGACCGCGACGGCAGCCCCGGTTCTGGGCGCTTCCGTGCGTCCGCTCCGGCGGCCTCGCACGCCCGGCGGCATGCCGGTGATCGCTCCGATGCCCGCCACGCGGCCCGCCCGCATTCCGGCGCCGCGCGAGGGCGCTGAAGCGACGATGACCGCGGGCACCACCGTCGACCACCTCACCGAGACCTATCGCGCGCACTACCGGTCGCTGCTCGGCCTCGCGGCGCTGCTCCTGGACGACACGGCCTCCTGCGAGGACGTGGTCCAGGAGGCCTTCATCCGCGTCCACTCCGCGCGCAACCGCGTGCGCGACCGCGAGAAGACGCTCGCCTATCTGCGCCAGACGGTCGTGAACCTGTCGCGCTCGGCGCTGCGCCGCCGCATCCTCGGTCTGAAGCTGCTCTCCAAGCCGATGCCCGACATGGCGAGCGCCGAGGAGGGCGCGTACGACCAGCTGGAGCGGGACGCCCTCATCAAGGCGATGCGGGGACTGCAGCGCCGGCAGCGTGAGGTCCTGGTCCTGCGGTACTTCGCGGACATGACCGAGGCGCAGGTCGCCGAGACGCTCGGCATATCGCTGGGCTCGGTGAAGGCGTATGGATCGCGCGGTATCGCGGCGCTGCGTGTCGCCATGGAGGCGAACGCATGAACTGGCGCGGCGGCAGGGGCTTCGGGGACAAGGGCTCCTGGGGCAAGGGCTTCGGCGATCGAGGCCCTGACGACGATGAGCGGTACGGGCCGGACGGGCCGTTGGACGACGACCGGACTGGAAACGGAATTGTGAACGACGGGCCGGACAACGAGCGGCACGTGAAGGAAACGGGCGGCCACGCGGGCGCCGCGGACCAAGCGGGCCGAGGGGACCAAGCGGGCCCAGCAGGCCATGAGCGCCTTGAGGGTGCGAGCGGCATCGACTTCGGTGCTGGTGCTGGTGCTGGTGCTGGTGCTGGTGGCTTCGGTGGCGGCGGGCCCGGTGGTGGACTCGGCGAGGGCGGGGACGACGAGCTGGCGCTCCGGCGCATGCTCCGCGGGGCTGTCGATGATCTCGAACCGTCCGAAGGCGCCCTCGATCGCCTGCGCCTCGCGGTCCCGGCGCGACGCGCCCGCAAGCGCCAGGCTGTCGTCGGCATCGCGGCCGCGGTGGTCCTGATCGGGACCGCGGTCCCGGCGTTCGTGCACGTCGCGACCTCGGGCGCGATCTCCGACGATCTGCCGGTCAACGCGGGCCACGGTGAGCAGGCCCAGGGCGGCACCGGTGACGAGACGGGCGAGGACGGCAGCGGCAACGCCCCCGGCAGGCCCTCCGTCGGTCCGTCGGCCGGTGAGAGCGCGACCCCCGGCACGCAGAAGCCCGAAGAAGCGATCTCGGGCAGCACGGGCGGCGCCGGCGGAGGCTCGGTCACCCCGTCCACCTCGTACGCGGTGTCCTCCCCCGTCTGCGAGGCCGGCCAGCTGAGCGTCATCTCGGCGCAGGCGGAGAAGCCGGACGCGGACGGCAAGGTCTACGGAACCTTCCGCGTCTCCAACATCTCCGGCACGGAGTGCGCGGTCAACGGCGCGGGCAGCGTCAACTTCGAGGCCAAGGGTGCGGCCGACAAGTCCAGGATCAGCGTCGTGGAACACGCTGCGGGTGACGCGGCGAGCGGCCTCCCGGACCCGTCGCAGGAAGCCCAGCCGCTGGTCCTGAAGCCGGACACGGCGTACGAGGTGAAGTTCGCCTGGGTCCCCACGGAGACCTGCCCCACCACGGGGGTCTCCCCGGACCCGACGCCCCCGGCCGACGCGGGCGGCACGACGAGCGGCTCGACCGGTACGGACACGTCGTCGGCGAACACCACGACGCAGCTCGGCACGGAGGAGGGCACCCCGCAGGAGGGCAGCGTCGCGGTCAGCCACACGGCGGAACCGGGAGCGCCGGCGGCCGAGGCCACCATCCCGAACGCCTGCGCCGGCACGATCTACCGCACGGGAGTGCTGGACGCGTCCTAGCCGGCGGGGGAGGCGTGACGGGGACGCGCGGCACGCCCGCGCCGGGACGACCAGGGTGCTGGATGAGATGGGACGGGCGAGGCGCAGTCCGCGGAGGGCCGGCCACGGGCGGCTGCCTCGGCACGTCGGCCGGGAGGGCCGTGCCGGAGCCGACGGGCCCGGTGAACGACGACGTACGGCCGGGCGCGCTGACCGCCTCAGGCCCGGAGCCGACGGTCCCGGTGAACGACGACGTACGGCCGGGCGCCGGCCGCCTCAGGCCGTGAGGCCCAGGGCCTCGTCCCTCGCCGCCTCCGCCTCCCGGCGGAACAGACGGAACCACATGAAGATCACAAAGCCGGCGAAGACGAACCACTCGCCCGTGTAGCCGAGGTTCTGGAACGCCTTCACGTCCAGACCGCTGCCCGCCGGGGCGCTCGCCGGAACCGGCTTCAGGCCCTGAGGGGCGTCCGTGAGCGTCACCCAGGCGTCATAGACGTCGTCGGAGACCACGTTCACCAGCGACGCCGCGCTGATCATCCCCAGCTGCCCTTCCGGCAGGCCGCCACCCGCGTGGACACCGTTCGTCCCGGCGCTCTCCGAGGCCTGGAGCGCACCCGTGACGGTGACCTCGCCGGACGGCGGCGCCGGGGCCTTCGCGCCCGGCGGGAGCCATCCCCGTACCACCGGCAGGGACTTGCCGCCGTCGGTCCGCAGCATGGTCAGCACGTACGAGCCGGTCCGGCCGTCCAGCTCACGGTCCGGTACGAGGAACTGCTCGCCGTACCGCCCGCTCGCCGACGCGTGCCGTCCCGACGTCTCCTTGTCGACCGGCAGCAGCTCGTCGAGCGGCGCGGCGGCCCGCGTACCGGGATCGGGGCGCTGCTCGGCCTGCCGGTGGGAGTCGACGCGGTCCTCGAACTTGCCCAGCTGCCAGGTGCCCATGAACACGCAGAACGGGATCGCCAGCAGGACGAAGACGTTGATCCCCCACCAGCGGGGCGTTCTCAGGAACCGGTACACCCCTCCACGGTACGGAACGCGCTCGCCTTCCGGCCGCTCGGGTCCCCGGACCGTGCCGAGAACCGCGTCCCCGCTCACCCCGGCCCCGGCCACCGCCCGCCCGCCGCGTCGTCCCGCCGGCGGCCGCTTTCCCGTTCCCCCGGTCCGCCCCGGCCCCCGCCGGCCCGCCCCAGCGTGCCAGCCCGGTCGGCGGCTGCTTTCCCGCTCACCCCGGCCCCGGCCACCGCCCGCTCACCCCGTCGCGTCCCGCCGCGTCGCCCCGGCCACCGCCCGCCCGCCCCGGCGCGCCGCCCCTCACCGCCTCACTGCTGCACCCCCTCACCCCCTGCCGTGTTGACCCCGCCGGCCGTGGCCCCTGCGGGCCCCGAGCCCGCCCTCGCGCTCCCCGCCCCGCGGGTCACGCGCGCCGCCCCCGCAGGTGCCTCTCGGTGAAGTCCAGCTCCAGCCGCACCTGCTTGATCCGCTCCTCCACCACCAGCGAGCCGTGCCCCGCGTCGTACCGGTACACCTCGTGCACCGCGTCCCTCCCCGCCAGCCGGTCCACATAGTTCTCGACCTGGCGGATCGGGCAGCGCGGGTCGTTGACGCCCGCCGAGATGTAGACCGGCGCGCGCACCGCGTCCACGTAGGTCAGCGGCGACGACGCCTCGAACCGCTCCGGGACCTCCTCCGGTGTCCCGCCCAGCAGCGTGCGGTCCATCGCCTTCAGGGCCTCCATCTCGTCGTGGTACGCCGTGACGTAGTCCGCGACCGGTACCGCCGCCAGCCCCACCGCCCAGGCGTCGGGCTGCGTGCCGAGCCCGAGCAGCGTCAGATAACCGCCCCAGGAGCCGCCCGCCAGCACCAGCTCCTCCGGGTCGGCCAGCCCGGAGGAGACGGCCCATTCACGGACCGCCGCGATGTCCTCCAGCTCGATCAGCCCGACCCGGTGCTTCAGCGCGTCGGTCCACTCCCGGCCGTATCCCGTGGAGCCCCGGTAGTTGACCCGTACGACCGCGTACCCGTGATCCACCCAGGCCGCCGGCCCGGCCGCGAACGCGTCGCTGTCGTGCCAGGTCGGCCCGCCGTGGATCTCGAAGACCGTCGGGAAGGGGCCGCTGCCGGACGGACGCTGCACCAGAGCGTGGACACGGCCGCCCGGGCCCTCCACCCAGACGTCCTCCACCGGCACCGACTCCGGCGCCTTCAGTCCGGGCGGGTCCAGCACCATCCCGCCGGCGGTCGAGCGCACCGACGGCGGGCGCTGCGCCGACGACCACAGGTACTCGACGGTCCCGTCCGGGCGGGCCGTCGCGTCCGTCACCGACCCGGCAGGCGTCTGGATCCGCTCCAGGGCGCGCGTGGCCGTGTCGTACCGCCACAGCTCGCTGCGTGCCTCGAAGCTGTGCACGATCAGCAGCCCCGATCCGTCCGGGTACCACTCCGCCGACACATCGCCCGGCAGACCGAGCTTCAGGTCGGTCTCCGTGCCCGACGCGACGTCCCAGAGCATCGGCTCCCAGCGGCCGCGCCGCTGGTGCCCGACCAGCAGCCGGGTGTCGCCGTCGACCGGCGCGAACCCCAGCACCGAGAGCCCCAGCTCCTCCTGGCCGCCCTTGGTGTCGTCCAGCTCCGCCACCGGCGAGCCGTCCCGGCGGACCACCCGCAGCGCCGAGTGCATGGCGTCCCCGTGCTCCGTGTGCTCGAGGGCGATCAGCGTGCCGTCGTGGGAGAGGTCGCCGACCCCGGCCAACTCCCGGTGCCGGTAGATCTCGAGGGGAGCCCCGCCGTCCCGCGCGACATGGACCGTCGATCCGACCTCGTCGGTGGACCGGCCGACCACCACCGTGCCGTCCCGCCCGATCGCCAGCCCCGCCGGGTACGACGCCTCGAGCCCGGGCACGGCCGGTGTGTCGTCCCCGCCGCCGAAGGGCTGACGCATCCACACGCCGAACTCGTCGCCGTCCGTGTCCGAGAACCACCAGATCCACTCGCCGTCGGGCGACAGTATGCCGTCGGTCGTACCGTTCGGCCGGTCCGTGGCCTGCCGCTGCCCTCCGGTGGCCCGGTCCCAGGCGTACAGCTCGTACGTCCCGGTGGCATTGGACACGAACAGCGACCGGTCCGGAGCGTCCAGCGCCCAGTCGGGCAGCGACACCCGCGGCGCCCGGAAGCGCTTCTCCCAGTCCGGCATCCCGGCGAGGTCGGGCCCGGAGACGCCGGTGCCCGCAGGCTCCGTCCCCGCGGGCTCCGTCCCCGCGGGCTCCGTCCCGGCGGGGTCCGCCCCCGCGAGGCCGGCTCCCGGGCCGGCCGCCGACGACTCGTTCGTGTTGCGGTGCTCAGTCATGCGCCCATGATGCTCTGCCCCGCCGACAATCCGCTCGCATCGTCCGCAGCCTGTGGATAACCTCCCCGGCATGTACTCTCCGACCCCCGCCGACTGGCGCGAGGCCAACCGCGCCCGCTGGGACGAACGGGTCCCGATCCACGTCGCGAGCGACTTCTACGACCTCGCCGCCTTCCGGGCCGGCAAGGACGTACTGCGTGACTTCGAGGTGGCGGAGGTCGGCGACGTCACCGGCCGGTCGCTGCTCCACCTCCAGTGCCACATCGGCCTCGACACCCTCTCCTGGGCGCGCCGGGGCACCTCTCACGTCGTCGGCCTCGACTTCTCCGAACCCGCCGTCGAGACCGCCCGCTCCCTCGCCGCCGATCTCGGACTCACTCCCGACGCGGCCGCGTTCGTCGCCGCCGACGTGTATGACGCCGCGCAGGCCGTCCCGGACAGCGCGTACGACATCGTCTACACCGGCTGCGGCGCGCTGAACTGGCTTCCCGACATCGAGCGCTGGGCCGACACCGCCGCATCCCTCGTGGCGCCCGGCGGCTTCCTCTACCTCAGCGAGTTCCACCCGCTCACCGACGCGCTCGACGAGGAGACCGGCTCGCGGATCAGCTACGACTACTTCGCCCGGGACGCCTGGGTGGACGAGGTGGCCGGGACGTACGCCGACACCGACGCCGCCACCGTCCACAACCGCAGCGTGGAGTGGCAGCACCCCGTCGGCGACGTCGTCTCCGCGCTCGCGGCGGCCGGCCTGCGCATCGAGTTCCTGCACGAGCACGACGTCACGCTCTTCCCCCGTTTCGGCTCGCTGCGGCGGCACGAGGACGGCTGCTACCGCTTCCCGGCGGACCGCCCCCGTACTCCGCTGATGTACTCGGTCAAGGCGTCCCGCCCGTCCTCGGGCCGGTGAGCGCGCGCTCGAGGGGCGTACGGAAGCGGGGAGTGACGCGGACGCCGCCGAGCCACCCGTGCAACCGCTCGGCCTCCTTCTCGACGGCGGCGACGGCGGCGGTGTCCCGGCCCGGAGCGGACGGGTCGTCGAACAGCTTCCACACGATCTCGCCGTCCGCGCGCTGGGCCCAGCCCCCGATGATCCGACCGTTCCACCAGACGGTGGGACCGATGTTGCCGCTGCGGTCGAAGAGTTCGGTGCGATGGCCGGGACGCAGGAACCAGTCGCGGCCCTGCCAGCCCATGGCCGTGGGGTCGAGGGCGGGCAGCAGGGCCGCCCAGGGCCCGGTCGCCGGGGTGTCCTCGGTGTCCCCGGGCAGGACGTACCCCACGCCCTCGTCGAGATCGACGGCCTCGGCGCCGAGCGCGGCGAGGGCCTTGCGTACGTCGGTGACCTTCCAGCCGGTCCACCACTTCAGATCGGCATCGGTGGCGGGACCGCAGGCGGCCAGCCAGTGCCGTACGAGCTCCGCCTGTGCCTCGGCGGCCGGCATGTCGGGCATCGGCGGCGCGATGGCCCAGCGGAACTGACTGGACGTCCACGTGCCGAGCGGCCGCCCGCGCGTCACCCGCCCTTCCGTTCCGAGGACGCGCAGCAGCCGGGAGGACACGGACTGGGGCCCCTCGTTGGGCGTGCCGGGACCGTAGACGAACCGCGTCCGCAACCGCGGTACGTCCGCCCCCAGCTGAGCGGCCGTCGCCTCGCCCCGCGCCTCCAGGGCGGCGAGCGTCTCCTGCTCCGTCCGCTCCAGCCACGCCGCGTCGAGGTCGCTTCCGGCCTCCAGATGCTTGATGAGCATGGCGCGTTCGCGGACGGCGACGGCGTGCGTGGTGGACGCCTGGACCACGGGCGCGAGGTCGGCGGGAAAGACGAAGAGGGTGTGCCGCATGCCGTGCATCCGCAGCAGCGTCCGGTCCTCGTACAGTGCCCGCTCCACCTCCGCGACCGTCCTTCCGGCGTCCCGGAGCCGGGCCCCGACCGCGAGGTGGACACTCGCCGCGTCGGTGGCGTGCAGTGCCACGACGGCCCGTCCGACCTCCTCGGCCCCGCCGCCCCGGGCGTCCCCGGCCAGCCGATGCCGCACGGCCAGCCGCACGCGCCGCTCTTCCGCGGAGATCCTCCGCCGCACAGTGCCCATGGCCAGGAAGGGTAATGCGGCCCTCCCGCCCTGCGGACGGGCGCGGCGATAGGCTGGGGCCCCGCCCCCGTAGGAGACGTATGACCAGGCCAGCCCCGCCGGCGCTGTGGCCCGTCATCGGTGTGGTGGCGGCGGGCGGGGCCATCGGAGCCACTGCCCGGTACGGAGCCGCCCTGCTCTGGCCGACGGACCCCGGGGCCTTCCCGTGGACGACCCTGGCGGTGAACGCCGTCGGGTGCGTGGTCATCGGCGCGTTCATGGTCGTGATCGCCGACGTGTGGGCCGCGCACCGGCTCGTACGCCCCTTCTTCGGTACCGGTGTCCTGGGCGGCTTCACCACCTTCTCCACGTACGCCGCCGACATCCGGCGTCTTGTCGACGGCGGCGAGGCGGTCAAGGGGGCGGCGTATCTGGGGGCGACACTGCTCGCGGCGCTCGTCGGCGTATGGCTCGGGGCGGCGGCGACGCGCCGCCTGGTGGCGGCCCGGCGTCCGGCGGGCCGGGTACCCCCAACGGAGAGGAGTGCGCCATGACGAGGCTGACGGGCACGGCCCTGCGGGTCACGGTCTTCATCGGAGAGAGCGACCTGTGGCACCACAAGCCCCTCTACACGGAGATCGTGCACCGCGCCCACGCGGCCGGCCTCGCCGGTGCCAGCGTGTTCCGCGGCATCGAGGGCTTCGGCGCCTCGTCCCTGATCCACACCTCCCGGCTGCTGTCCCTGAGCGAGGACCTGCCGGTGGCGATCGTGATCGTGGACACCGAGGAGCGCGTACGGGCCTTCCTGCCGCAGCTCGACGAGCTGGTGGGGGAGGGCCTGGTGAGCCTCGACACGTGCGAGGTCATCCGCTACGCGGGCCGCGCGGCGGACGACGGTCCGGGGACCGGGACTCCCGAGTGAACTGGCTCCTGGTGATCGCCGGCGCCGCGGTCGGCGCCCCTCTGCGTTTCCTCACCGACCGCGCCGTGCAGAGGCGCCACGACTCCCTCTTCCCCTGGGGCACCTTCACCGTGAACGTCGCGGGCTGCCTCGTCCTCGGCCTCCTGACCGGCGCGGCCACGGCGGGCGCCGCCGGCTCGGAGCTTCAACTGCTGCTCGGCACCGGCCTGTGCGGGGCGTTGACGACGTACTCCACCTTTTCGTACGAGACGCTGCGCCTGGCGGAGGACGGCGCGACGCTCTACGCCGCGGCGAATGTGATCGGAAGTGTGGCGGCGGGGCTCGGGGCGGTGTTCGCGGGGGTGGCGGCGGCGGAGGCGCTCTGGGGCTAGGTGGCCCGGGAGGGCCCGGCATGTCGGCGAACTCCACGGCCCTGCCGCCTGCGGCTCCTAGGACTGGCTGTTGAGGAAGCCTATGAAGGTGGCGCCCCACCACCCGCACTGGGAGACGGTGGCGGCGATGGCGCACCGCACCAGCAGCCGACGCGGTACGGGCACCGCTCTCTCGGGAGCCAGGCGCTGTCCGAGCCAGTGGGCGTAGAGGCCGTTGAGCGTGACGACGAGGACGAGTCCGAGCTTGACCCAGGTGAGCGGAGACTCCAGGTTCGGCTTGAGGAACATGCCGCTCAGCACCAGCCCGGCCAGCCCACCCCAGATCGGGACGTGCAGCGCGGACGCGGTCCGCACGACGTCACTGAGGCGTCGGCGGCCGAGGGCCCAGAGGATGGCGTGCCAGTCGACGGCGAGTACGGAACCGAGTCCGACGACGAGGGACGCGAGGTGCAGGAAGCGCGCCCCGGTGAGGAGGGACGGGGCGGCGTGGACATGGCCTGCCGCCCAGCAGACGGTGGTCAGTGCGGCGCAGCTCAGGGCGCCGATCACCACCAGGGTCCACACCGGGGTGCCGATGGCCGAAAGGGGCGCAAGAGAGCTCTGGGGCGTCTGTGGCGTCAGGGACGCTGGAGGTTGGGAAGCCCCGGACATGGCTGAAACCTTTCGGTGAAGTGAGGTAAGGCGAACCTAAGTGGCCTCGGCCCCGCCCGTCAATACGTCTCGCCCTCCGGACAGGTCGGACAAGGGGGAGGTGTGCGGAAACAGCGGGTGATGGCGGTATGACAAGGGCGACGGCGGGCACGGCAGAGCCCCGCCCGGGGCGAGGCTTGGGCGGACAAAGGTGCTGAGGCGCCGGCTCAGCGCACGACGCGGTACCGCAGATGCGTGACGTCCGGCGCGTCGACGACCCGGTCCGGTTCCAGCCGCAGATCGGCCGTGACGCCGTCGAGCAGCCGGAGCCCCTCACCGAGCACGAGCGGCGCAAGGTGGATCTCCAGCTCGTCGACCAGCCCGACGTTCAGGTACTGACGGACCGTCCGGGCGCCTCCGGCGATCTGCACGTCCTTCTCCCCGGCGGCGGCGCAGGCCCGGTCGAGGGCACTCTCGACGCCGTCCGTGACGAAGGTGAACGTCGTATCGCCCTGCCGGACCCAGGGTCCACGCGCCGTGCTCGTCAGGACGAAGACAGGCGCGCGGAACGGCGGCGGGTCCGGCCGGCCGATCTCCCCCTCGGAGAACATGCTCCGGCCCATGACATAGGCGCCGGCCCGCGCGAAGTTCTCCTCGACGACCTCACCGGAGACCTTGGACTCGCCGCCGCTCATGCTCTGGCGCTCCCGCCAGGCCTCAACCCCGTACAACCATTGGTGGATGCGCGTCCCGCGTCGCCGAGCCGGGTTGCCGGGCCGTGCGTTCGGCCCGGCGATGAAGCCGTCCAGGGGACATGCCCAGGCTGGCGAAGACCTTGCTCACGTCACCGCTCTCCGTTCATGGTCAGGACGTCCGCCGGCAGTGGGGCGAGGGCGCGCGGGTCCCGTCGTGGCCCTGCCCGTCGAGCGTGCGGGCAACAGAGGCCGACAGCAACTCGGTGAGCGCCCCCGCGCCCTGACGCGTCCACGGCTCGCTCGCACCGCCGTCGATGAAGACCGCCACTCCGTCAAAAACTCATCGCACCAAGGTCATCGACATCGACGTTGCTCATCCGCATGGTCAGTACGCCCACTGTCGGTGTGTTGCACAACGTTTTATGATCGCTACTCGGTGTACGAGGGGGCGGGGCATGGCTGCTGGCGATTCGGCGTCTCGGCGGGCGCAGGAGGCGCGGCGGCAGGAACGGCGCTTACGTGAGCAGTGGCAGGCCGCTCGGCAGGAGGCCCGCAGATGGCAGGCGGCGAGCGAGGGGGAGCGGAGCGTCGCGGCTCAACTGCTGGTGCTGACCGAGCACGGATGGCGGCTGCTGGTCGACCGGCGGTGGCCGGGAACGCGTGCCGCCAACGTGGACATGCTGCTCGTCGGCCCCGGTGGCGTCTTCGTCATCGACGTCAAGAACTGGCGGGCCGCTCCGGAGGTCTCCTACGGAAGGCTCTGGGCCGGCGGCGAGCCGAGGGACGAACACGCGCGCAAGCTGCTTGCGGTGACCAAGGCGGCGGAGAGTGCGGTGGGGGCCTTGGGGCTGTCGCCCGTGGCCGTGCGGCCGGTCATGGTCTTCGCGGGCCGACAGCTGGACGCCGAGTTGGGCAGGATCCGGCTGCTCGGCGAACGGGAGGTCGGACCCTCTCTGTTCTCGGAGCGCCGCCGGCTTCAGCCGGCGCAGATCCGGGCGATCGCCGACCATCTGGAGCGGGTCTTTCCCGAGTACGAAGACTCGGCTGTTCCGGAGACGGTTCGACGCGACGACCAGGCGGTGGACGGCGAGGCCGATGGCCTCTTCGACATCGGAACGCTGCGCGAGGCCGCCCTTGACGAGGCGCGGCAGGCTCCCATCGAGCAATGGATGACCTTTCTCCACCCTGACCAGGTCGCTCTTGTCCGGCGGAACTGGGCGGGTCCCGCCCGGATCAGCGGTCCCGCCGGTACGGGCAAGACGGTCGTCGGTCTCCACCGGGCGGCACATCTCGCCCAACGCACCGACGGGCGCATCCTGTACGTCACCTTTGCCAACAACCTGCCCCGCGTGCAGGGCACCTTCCTGAAGGCCATGGCGCCGTCCGTGGCGGATCGCGTCGACTTCCGCAGTCTCCACTCCTGGGCCCAGGAATTCCTGCAGAGCCGCGAGGTGCCGGTACGCCTGCATGGGGACAAGGCGGAGACCGCCTTCAGCCTTGCCTGGAAACACGTCGGCCGGGGCAGCTGCCTCACCGAGATCGATTCGGGCCACCGCTACTGGCGTGAGGAGATCGATTACGTCATCAAGGGCCGCGGCATCACGTCCTTCGAGGAGTATGCCGCTGTGCCCAGGCGCCGGCGCCGTACTGTCCTGCGCAGGTCGCACCGCCAGGCGGTATGGGCACTGTACGAGGCGTACGAACGCGCGCGCGCCGAACGCGCGGTACACGACTTCAACGACGTCCTGTCCCTCGCCCTGGCAGAGGTGGGCCAGGGAAGTCGACAGCATCGGTCGCCCTACACCGCTGTGATCGTTGACGAGGTACAGGACCTGACCCTCATCGGGGTCCGGCTCCTGCACGCGCTGGTCGGGGACGCCCCCAACGGTCTGCTGCTCATCGGCGACGGCCAGCAGGCGGTCTATCCGGGTGGCTTCCGCCTCTCCGACGCGGGCGTGGACATCCGTGGCGATCGAGGACAGGTGTTGCGGGTCAACTACCGCAACAGCAAGGAGATCCTGGAGGCAGCTCTCGCAGTCGTCGCCGAGGACGCCTTCGAGGACATCGACGGATTGCGCAGCCCGGGTCGCCGGGATGTCGACCTGACGTACCACGACGGCCACGTCCACCGCGTGAGAGCGGAGACAACGGCGGAACACGACCGGGCCCTGCTGGACGCCCTTCGCGCCCTGTCGCCGCACACGCTGGCAGACGCCGCTGTCCTGTGTCCCTCCATGCGTGCCATCGGGCACTGTCAACGCCTTCTTGCCCGCGCGGGCATCCCCGTGTGCCTGCTGGAGCACTACGACGGGCGTCCTGTCGAGGCCGTGAAGCTGGGCAGTTACCGCCGCGCCAAGGGCCTCGAATTCAAACGGGTCTACTTGCCGAACTACGACGCCGCTCCTATGAGGAGCGCCGGGACTCCCGAAGCAGAACGCGAACGGGACGAGCTCGCCCGGAGCCAGCTCTTCGTGGCCATGACCCGAGCCCGCGACGTCCTCTGGCTGGGCAGCGTCCGCAGGGAGCGGGGGGCCCAGGAGGCCCCGCGCTGAGAACGGCCACCGGGGTGGTCTCACTCTCGCTGGGAGCTGACCTTCGCGCCGTAGGCCGTGGGATGTGCAACCCCTCCTGGTTTTCTTCGACCTCGACAACACGCTCGACTGCGGAATCCGTCACGAAGCTGACGGAGGTTCTCGGCGAGCGTCTCAGTGCAGCGGTCATCCCCTACGGATACGTCGCTGCCCCCGCGTCACCGGCTGACCTGGAGCGCGAGGCTGGGGGTCGGGGGCCAGGTACCTCATGTTCGGTGCCTCCCGGACCAGCAGGGGCCAGTTGTCCACCATGGTCAACTGGAGTGTGGGGATCCAGATCCCCACAGCAGGCTCCACGTCCCTCTGCGCGCGTTCAGCCCCGCGGACGCCGGGCTGGCTTCGGACTCGCTGCTGCTGCCGTACCTCTGGGGCAGTCACTCCGAACAGCTGGAGGTGGCCTTCGACCTGAACCTGCTTCCGTCTGCTCCCTCACGGGTCACCTGCCCGAGCAGTACGAGCGCCACAAGGGGCTCGTCGAAGAACCCGAATGGTTCGACTGGTCGCAGGGGCACCCCAATCTCTTCGGAGAGAAGTTCCTGACCGCGCTGGAGAATGCGGCAGCGCGGCTCGGCTCCAGACCCCGCCGCCTCGACTGCGAGTTCCTCGACTACAGGGCCCAGGAACACAGGACGATCCTGGACGACTACGCCCGCGTGTACGGGGGTGACTGGTGAGCACCCCTCCGCGCATTTCGTACGTGATCCTTTGCCACAACTACGGCCGGCATCTCGAACAGGCCATAACAAACGCGAGTGCACCCGCGCGGCATGACCGACCGAAATACGCCCGGCCTGTCGCAGGATTATCGGGCCGAGGTGTGTCTGGGACTTTCGGATCGGCTCCGCGCTATGTGCGGGAATCCTCCAGCCTGGGCGACCACTCGCCAACTCAGGCGGATCTCCCGGCACTTCCGTGCCCTTGCTTCTGGGCAAAGAGTGGAATCCGCCCTGCAGCGAACTCAGCGCCTATCCGCAATGATCCTGATTCCGGGAATGCTCATCGCCACGCTCCGAGCCCGAGACCCAATGGCCCCGTGGCTCCGGTCCCTTTCCAGCGCGATCGCGGGTCGGCCGCTGGTCCGGCTCACGACAGACCCAGGCGAGCAGGCTCAATCGTGATCATTCTGCCGATGCGACGATAAAATCGCTGCTTTCAATCCCTACTGGTCAGGCCAGTTGTCCGACCCAGGAGCGTATAAGGGCCATGAGCCGTTTGAGCGAGTCCGTCACCCGTGTCATGCACATCCTGGATGGAGCGGACCTGGGCGCGGACTATGCGGTCGCGCAGCTGCTCGACGAGACAACAGCCCGGCGCTCCCTGGACCTCTCCGACCTCTCCCCCCAGGAGCAGGCCGCCCTGGTCGAGGGACGCACGAACCACCTGATCCCCTCGGCAGCGGTGCTTGCCGAGAAGATCGAAGCCGCGCAGGCCGCCGGGCGCCCCTTCGTCGTCAAGTACGGTATCGACCCGACCTCGCCCGACGTCCACCTCGGCCACGCGGTACCGATCATCATCGCCAGCCGGTTCCAGCGGATGGGCCACCACGTCGTCTTCATCATCGGTGACGTCACGGCCAAGATCGGTGACCCGTCGGGAAGGTCCTCGGAGCGGCCGACCCTCACTGACGAGGACATCGCTCGCAATCTGAGCGGCTACCAGCAGCAGGTCACGCCGTTCATCGACTTCGAGCGTGCCGACCTGCGCTTCAACGGCGAGTGGCTGAACAAGGTCACCCTGCCGGAGCTCGTCGGGGTCCTCGCCCGGGTGCCGGTCTCCATGTCGCTCCAGCGCGAGGACTTCCGCACCAGGCTCGCCGAGGGACAGGGGCTGTCCGTCGCCGAGTTCGTCTACTCCGTGGTCATGGCGTGGGACTCGGTGGCCATCGACGCCGACGTCGAACTCGGCGGTGTGGACCAGCTGTTGAACCTCCAGATGTGCCGCAAGGTCATGGAGATCTCGGAGCAGGCACCCGAGGTCGTCATCACCACTCCGCTCATCGAGGGCACCGACGGCACGGGCGCCAAGATGAGCAAGAGCAAGGGCAACTACGTGGGCCTGACGGCGTCGCCTGATGACGTCTACGGCCGGCTGATGTCCGTCCCCGACCACCTCACCGAGCCGTACCTCCAACTGCTCACTGAGTGGACGGACGACGAGATCCGCGTGGTCACCAAGCGCCTGGAGGAGGGGACCGCGCACCCGATGGCGATCAAGCGCATCCTCGCCGGCGAGGTGGTGGCCGCCCTCCACGGCTTGGACGCTGCTGCCGCCGCTCGCGCGGAGTTCACGGCGCGCTTCTCCAAGCGCTCCTTCGGGGACACCCAGAACCTCCCCGTCATCTCCCTGAAGGACCACGCCGAAGACACGCTCGGGGCGCTGATCAGCCGCACGCTGGACTTCGCTCCCAGCATCTCCGCCGTGCGCCGTGTGGCTCAGCAGAAGGGCCTCCGTCTGATCCGTGAATCGAATGGAGACCAGCAGCCGACGCCACTCACGGAGGCTTCTGTTCAGCAGACGCTCGGCGAAGTCGTCAGCGAGATCGGCGCACTCGAAGGTGCCGAGCTGTACCTCAAGGTGGGCCGCAAGGTCGCCCGCATCGACGTCTGATATCAGGCGCGGCGCCGACTCACCTGCGTGAGTCGGCGCCGTTCTGTTTGCAGTCGATGCGACGGGCAGGTGCGTTGTCATGGCTGGAGTCGATGGTCACGAGAAAAGACAACCTCCATCGGAGTCCGCCTCGAGCAAGATCGTCGATGAAGCGCCCGGACGGCTCGTACGGATCACGAAGCCCAATCGTGACTCAGGGCGAGCTGGCCGGTCTGATGCGCGTCGCGCTGCTCGGTGATCCACCGCTCAACCTGGTCCACGGATTTCGTGATCGGTTGGTCCTGGTGTCGAGCAGTTGAGTGCGCCATCGGGGGTCACCGGCGTGCCACGTGGTCCAGCGGTGCCAGGCCATCTCGGGCAAGCCGTTGTCGACGATGACGTCGGGCCGGTGACGGGGGTCGAGGGCATGCTTCCGGTGCCATGCGGCCCAGCCGAGGAAGGCGTCGACCGCCGGAGCGCCCCATCGGCCAGCGTCATGCTCGGCGAGGCGAGCGCGCCGGGCCTCGTCGGCGACATCAACCAGGCACACGGCGATGCCGTTCAGCAGTGGCGCGGAGGGCACGCGGGCTGCCTTCACTTCCTTCCGTTTCCCCGGCAGCGGCCATGCGTCGGGTCCGGGGAGCTCGGCGGTGATCCGCAGCTCCCGCGTCAGCGCGTCGACGAGGCTCGTCGTCTCGGCGAGAGCGGAGTCGAACTCCGCGCGGGTGTCGCGCGCGATGACCTCGGCGTACTGCCCCTCGGCACTCCAGGAGGTGCAGTACCGAGTGGGGTGCCTCATGGGACAGAGGGGACCGAGGCCGTGGCAGTGGACAGCCGTGCCCTAAGGGCACGGCCGCGGCGACCTGAGCTGCGCCGTGCCGTTTGCGTTCTTCGGGCAGGACCACGATGTAGTGGGAGGCCAGCTTCGGAGCGTTACAGCAAGTCGCCTTCGATCTCCGTGTATTCCTTGCGGAGAGCGTCGATGATCGCGTGGGATGCGGGTAGCTCGATTCCGTCGATCGAGCTGATGGCCCGGACGCCGATGGCCGCGTTGGTGGCGAATGCGGCCGTCATGTTCTTCAGGTCGTCCAGCCGGACCGTACGCTCGTCGTGGTCATGGGCGTCCTTGAGGAGATCCATGGTCACGCCGACGAGACAGTCGGCGTTCGGCCAGATCACCCGGTTGCCGTCGAAGAAGCCGATGTTCCAGGTGCCTCCCTCCGAGATCACGCCCTTGTGGTCGAGGAAAAGGGCGTCGTCGAATCCGTTCAGCTGTGCCTGACGACGGTGGTGCAGGGTCGCGAAGAGGCCGACACTCTTGACGCTTGGCACGTCACGTACGTACGTCGTGGATCGCACCCTGAGCGGAGGCAGTGGGAGGGCGCCTGCAGAACGAGAGGTCACCAGCACGTGCGGGTCGTTGGCCTTGCTCGGGTGGCCGAGTTCCAGGCGGGGGTCGAAGACGGTGACGCGGACGGTCGTGGACCCGGTCGGGGGAGCGACCCGGCGGGCCAGCTCGCGAACGCGCTGCGGGTCGAGGTCGACATCGAAGAGGGTTCGGCTGTCACGCCGGAGCCGCTCCAGGTGCAGAGAGAGGCCGCGTACGCGGCCATCGTCCACGCGCATCGAAGTGAAGTGGCCGTAGTTGGTCAGGGCCAGGGTCTGAAGCTGAGACGGCTCGACCGGTTCCCCGTTGAGTTCTGCCATGCCGCCAGAGTGCCATCTCGCTCGGGGACCGCAGCCGTGAAGGGCCTGGCAGGGCGGCTTAGTTCGGTGAAAGTTGGGCCCTGGGGCGGTCGGTGGACGTTCTGGCGGAGCGGCCCGGCCAGCAGCGTCTCCCCGTCACGCTGGGGCGTACGTGGACGCCAACGCGATCAACCCGCAGCGGATGCGGCGTATCGCGGAGGAGATCCGGCCGGGCTCGACGGTTCAAGAGACTGCGTTGCATGTCCGCCGTGCGAGCGGCGGCGTCGGCTCCGCCTCGGCGCTGAAGATGGCGTTCGCCAGCTACCAGAAGGCTGCCCGAACCCTCGCCGGGCTGGAGGTGTGCGGAGTTCCGCGGAAGGCGCCGTGGGAGAGCGCTTCCGAGATCTTCTCGCAGATTTCTCCCAAACGGTCTCCGAAAACGACTCAGGGGCCTGATCCACTGAGTGGATCAGGCCCCTGACCTGGTGTTTCAGCTGTCGGGGTGGCGGGATTTGAACCCACGACCTCTTCGTCCCGAAGCAACTCGGGTGGGCTCGCTTCCTTGGGCTGGCGCAGCCCTGAGCTGCCTAGATAGTCCGTCGGAGTGCGCAGGTGTCCGCCGGTGTCCGTCGCCGTTGTCACTCAGTTAGACACTCATGTGGAGCTTGGGCCCTACCGCCTGGTCACTCGGGCGCAATCTGGCGCCAAATTCGCATGCACGTGGGGGCGTCCTTCAGGATGCCCACTTCGGCACCGAAGGACCGTCCATCCGGATGGCTGAAGGCGAAGAGGCAGCTGCGGTTCGCCGCGTCGGTCTCGGATCGAGAAAGGGTGAGGCTGTCCCCCTCTACGCTGTACTGGCTTGCGATGCGCTGCTTGGCCACCGCAATAGCGGTCTCCTCTGAGACCGCCTCTCCCCAGTGGTCGCCCTGAGAGCGTTCCCGGAGCTTCGAGTAGAGCGTCTTGACCGCCTCGGAAACGATGACGGTTGCGATACCTCCCATGCCGTTGGAGCTCATCTCAAGAACAAACTCCATGAACGAAGAGGAGGCGCCCCAATTGGTGATCCCCTGCCGAGAACTGATGTGGCTCATGGCTGGGTACTCGGCTCCATCGAGCCACGTCAGGGCCTGAAGCTCCTCGATGACGTCGTCGGCCGGCATCTGGAAACTGTCGAGGCTGAGAATCCAAACCTCGTCTGGCTCCGACGTGGGATGGTCGGTGAGCTTCACGATGAAGGTAGCCGTTATGTATTCCACTGCTCTCCGCTGCTCATCGCTTGGGTAGTCCACAGAAGCGTAACCACAGCAGGTGGGCCATGCAGTGGTTTTGCGTGGGTCTCGCCCGCCCACCACTCGCCCCAACTCTCATCCCGTCTGCCGTCGACCCACACGTATGTGGAGCGGGCGCGGTGCCGGGCGTCCAGGTGGAGCGCGCCACTGTACGAACGACCTGGACGCCCGGTGCTGTGTCTGCTCGGCTTGTCCTGGGTCGATGGCGGACGGGATGGGAGTTCCCCCGCCTCAGCACCCCACCGGCCGGCACCCGCGTACGGAGCCCCCGCCATCCTGGAGCCTGAGCGCCCCCGCCGGAGGCATGTCGGTGACGGGTTGGGAATCGCGGCCGTTGGGGCTCGACTCATGCCTTGGGCCTATCCCAGCCGTAGGGGCGGGCGTCGGCGCAGCGCGCGCGGAGCGGGCCGGAGGCAGGAGCGTCGCGCGGAGCGGAGCCGGGAAGCCCGCCCGGCGGAGCGGAGCGCAGCCGGGTGCTTGATGAGGTAGAGAAACCTGTAACAGCTCGCCTTAGACGCGAACGAAGATCACCGTTGCATCGTCGTGCGTCTTGGAGCGCGGCCATCGCTCAAGGTCGATGTCGCTGTGCTCGGCGTCGCGAACCTGGCCAATGAGGTCTGCTGTGCCGTGGTGCTCCAAGACGTCGAGACAGGTGGACCAGTCACCAAGGGCGAAGGTGTCGACGAACCGGGCTGCGCCGTCGGTGAGAAGGGCTGCCCGCCTCAGCTGCGCGATCGGCATGCGACCTGTGAGGGCTTCGTCCGCCGCCTCAGGCTCCGCGGCCGCGACCCAGTACCCACCCGGACGGTTGCGCATCGCCCTCTCGGCCTCCACCAGTGCGGTGTGCGCCCCCAGTTCCCCCTTTGATCTCCGCGCAGCCGTACGCATGGCGGCCCGCTCCTGGCTCGCCACCCGCGCCAAGCGCTGATCCGTGACGACCTCGGGGTCTCGACCGCCGTCGAGGACGAGAACGGCGTCGCCCAACACCAGCCACTCGATTTCCTTCCCGCGGCTTCGGAGTGCGGCGACCGTTGCTGACGGGGAGAACGGACTACCCACATCACACGTCGTCCGGTGGAGCTCCGCCGTGTCCTCGATGGCGGTGGCGAGACAGCGGCCCAAGTCCCGGCCGCTCTCGACGGCTTCGCGGTGCAGCATCGTCCCGAGCAGCTCGACGAACCAAGCCACGCCGTGGACGCACCCGGTGGGCAGGCCGTTCGGGGTGCCGGCGCCGTCCAGCACCACGGCGCACTCCGGGCTGGCGATCGCGAAGTCCTCATTGCGCCCGCCGGGACGGGGAAGGCTGGTCTGGGAGAAGTGCACGTCAGTTCACCTCGTGCAACAGCACCTCGCTGGCAGCACGGCTGTCCGTGATTGCCTTCGTTCCCTGCTCGTAGTCGCACTCGATGACCATCGAGAACTCGGCCGTTCCGGCTCGGCTGTAGAGGTCCGCGAGATTCTCCGTGAGGAAGTGCGCGACCCCCAGTGACCCAACCGCGTGCACGCCCGCGACCAGCAGGAACGTACCCTCCCCATCGGGCCTCGGGAGTCTGCCGAGGTAGGCCACATCCGAGAGCGCCGGATCGTCCGGATCGTCGCTCGGTGACGTGAACGTCTTGCCGCTGTCCCGCTCGATGAGGGCCCAACGGCCGTCCGGCAGAGTCTCGAACGAGAGCCGTGGGTCCGCCTGGAGGGCTGCCGCCGTCACGGGTGATGTCTTGGGGCCGCACACGACGATGAGATCGTCGCGGTTGAGGTCGATCTCGCCCGAGGTCGGGATATAGCCCAGGTCGCCTTCGAGCTGGAGCTGATGCGCGAGTGCCAAGAGCTTCTGGCCCGTGGAGCTGTCTTCGAGCGCCACGTACTCCCGCTCTCCCGGCCGCATGGGCACGATCACCTGGGCGTGCTGGGTGCCGAGGAACGCTCGCTCCGGTGGCGGGCCGGCATTACGGAGCTGGGCGACGCGCGCCCGGCTTACGCCCATGAGTTTCGCTACGTCAGCCATCGAGTGCCCGTGGTCGCGCAGCCACGCGATGCTCTCCTTGCGCATGCGCGACGTCTCGACAACGGCCGCCTGTAGCTCCGTCATCAACTCCACTGCGGCCTTCGCGCGGAGCGCGTGATCTTGCATGGCAGCGACGCGCCGCACTTCCTCAATCACGCCGAACACCTCGCGAAACCGGACGGGGATCTGACTTCATACGCAACATGCTAAGGGGGGGTTGACGCCTCGCACCAATCGAGTGCATCTTGGGTGCTAATCCCCCCTTAACGCGCGCGGGGGAACGACACTCGGGCTGTTAAGCCCCCCTTATCGGGAGAGTGGAACATGCCGTCCTTCAAGATCGATCTTTCGACTGCCGTCGTGTTCGTCGCGACCGCTCCGACGCCCAAGCTCGTCAGCAAGCAGACCGGTGAGCGCGCCATGGACCGGGAGACCGGCGCCGGACTCTCGACCGTGGGTCTCCTGATCTCCGACGAGGGTGAAGGAAACCTCTACCAGGTGACCGTGCCGGAGACCGGCCTTCCCGAGGGTCTGGCGCCGGGTACGCCGGTGTCGGTGATCGGCCTCAAGGCCCGCGACTGGGAGAACACGTTCAACGGTCAGGCCCGCCACGGCATCTCGTTCCGCGCGGTCGCCGTCACGCCGCTGGGGGCCTGACTATGACGGACCTGTCGACGTTATGGGAGGTAGGCGTCCCGCTGGCTGGGGCCGGTGGCCTCGGGTATGCGAAGGTGCGGGCGCCTCGGGTGTTCTGGTCTCTGGTGGGTCTGCCGGTCACCCAGGTGCGCTTCACGATGACGTACCGCTCGACGATGGACGTGTGCGGGCTGACCGTGCAGCCCTCTCGCTTCCGCGCCTTTCTCGTCCGCAGCGTGGCCCGACGCAGCGACATCCAGCCGGTGCCGCCGAAGATCCGCCGGGTTCGGGGTACCTCGACCGGGATGCGGGTCACCCTCCGTCTCCCCGCCGGCCTTGAGCCCGCCGACGTGATGGCGGCCTCGGAGCGGCTGCGGCACGCCTGGGGCGTCCATTCCGTCAACGTAGTGGAGACCAAGCCGGGTTACGTCGAGCTGCGGATGACCGGTTACGACGTGCTGCAGCGGGTGAAGATGCCGCGCCGGGGCATCTCCGGGCCAATGACGGTTCCGGTCGCGCTCCGGGAAGACGGGACCGCGTACGTGCGGGACTACCTGAAGGTCCCGCACGCGCTGACGCTCGGCGCGAACCAGTCGGGCAAGTCCATGTATCAGCGCAACTTGATCGCCGGGCTTGCCCGCCTGGACGTCGCTCTGGTCGGGATCGACTGCAAGCGGGGTGTCGAACAGCGCGGGTACGCGCCCCGGCTATCGGCCCTCGCGATTACCCCCGAAGAAGCGTCCGGGCTCCTGGATGCCCTGGTGGGGGAGATGGAAGGGCGCTTCGACCTGCTTAGTGAGCACGGGGCTGCCGACATCTGGGCCCTGCCGGAAATGGCGCGGCCGGTGCCGGTCGTGGTCCTGGTGGACGAGGTCGCGGAGCTGTTTCTCGTCGCCGGGAAGAAGGATGAGGAACGCCGGGACCGGATGGTCATGCAGATGATCCGGCTGGGGCAGATGGCCCGCGCGGCCGGCATCTTCCTGGAGGTCTGCGGCCAGCGGTTCGGCTCCGACCTCGGAAGGGGCGCCACTACCCTGCGCGCCCAGCTCACCGGTCGTGTCGTGCATCGGGTCAACGACAAGCAGACGGCCGACATGGGCTTGGGCGACATCGCCCCGGACGCGGTCGTGGCGGTGACGACGATCCCGCCCGATCGGCCCGGCGTCGCGGTGGCCGGTGACTCCTCTGGCGGCTGGTCCCGCATTCGTACGCCCGAGTTGAGCGCGGCCGAGGCTGCCGCGATTTGCGCCGAGTACGCGCACCTGACGCCGAGCCTCCCGGCCCTCGCGGCGTATCGGTCGACGGCCCCTGCTCTGGCTGATTCCGCCGAACCCGTCCCGCTGGTGAAGCCGATCCTGGCGACGGACTGACACCCCTTCCCCCTCGGTCGGCGTGACCGTCTCACGCCAGGTCCCTACCCGACCCATGCCCGAAAGGAGGTGAACCGTGTTCCGAACCCTCCGCTTCGACGCCGTACTCATCCAGGCCGTTATCGCCGGTGCCCTGTCCTTCGCCCACCTGCACGACCTGGCCGCCGCGGCTGGACAAGACGGATGGAAGGCCTGGGCCTACCCGGTCAGCGTCGACCTGCTGATGGTCGCCGCCTGGCGCCGGATGGGTACCGACGCGGGCAACCGCGACCCCTGGCTCTGGTTCGCCATCGCCCTGACCGCGTCGCTCGGCGCCAACGTCGCCACCGCCGGACTGCTCGACATGCAGAACGTTCCGGCCTGGCTGCGGATCCTCGTCGCCGGGTGGCCTGCCCTCGCCTTTCTCGGCGGCACGCTCCTCGCCCACGCACACACCCCGGCGCCGAAGCCCGAACCGGCCCCCTCGGAAGAGCCCAACGCCGAACCGGTGCCGGATCTGACCGTGGAGCGCGCTCCGGAACCGGCGCCCGAGCTGCCGCCCGCACCGCCGGAAGTTCCTCCCGAGCCTGCTTCCTTGGCTCCCGCCGTGCCGGTGCCGCCCGCGCTGCTCGACCACGCTCGGAAGATCGCGGACGCCCATCGCTCACAGACCGGCGCCCCGATCGACGCGGCCACCCTGCGCAGCCGCCTCGGCGTACCGCCGGCACTGGCGGACTCGATCGCCCTCCAACTCGTCTGACCTGAGAGGAGAAAGACCCGTGCGCCCGAACCGCTTCTACAACGTCATCCGCATCGGACCGGTCCGCGTCGGCACTCACCACGACGGCCGGGGCCGCACCAAGCACACCGCCGTGTGCGCTGCCCCCGGCTGTGACTTCTCCGCTGATTACCTCACCCGCGCCGCCGCCGAACTCGCCGCCCGCACCCACCGCTGCAACGCCTGAGAGGAACCCACCCGTGTTCACCCCGAAGTACCCGACCCCGGACACCTACATCCCGACCCGGCACACCGTGCCCGACCACTCGACCGCACTCACCTCGACCACCCCGGCCCCTGCCCCGGTCGCCCCAGCCCGCACGACGGTCCAGCTCACCCCAGGCAGCGCGGTCGCGCTCACGGTCGGCGGTGGAGCCGTGGTCCTGGTCGTCGGAGCCGTCCTCGTCTCGCTGCTCCTGGCGGTCGCCATCACCAGCGTCTCCGTGGCGGTCGTCCTGCGCCTGCTCCTCCGCGATATGCAGAAGGGCCGGTGACCCACATGGACACGTACGCGATTGCTGCCGCTGGCTTACCGGCCCTCGGCTGGGCCCTGCACGGCGGGATGCTTCTGCGCCGCTTGGCCACCGCCCGACGTGACCCCCTGACCGGCCTGCACACCCGCGCCGGTTGGACCTCCCGCGCCGAACACCTGATGACCAAGAACGCGAACGCGCTCGTGCTCCTGGTCGACCTGGACGACTTCAAGGCCATTAACGACACCCACGGCCACGCCGTCGGCGACTCAGTGCTCACCGAGACCGCGCGCCGCCTGACCGCCTGGTGCGGGCGCCACGGCATCGCCGCCCGCCTCGGTGGAGACGAGTTCGCAGCCATCGTCACCGACCCCGCCCACACCCCCGGCCTCGGCGCCCTTCAGGCCGCGCTCGACCAACCGGTCACGCACGACGGCTGCACCCTGCCGGTCTCGGCCTCGGTCGGTCACTGCCACCGCGAACACCTGCCGGTGCCCGTCCTCACCGACGCGCTGTCCGCCGCCGACTCCTCCATGTACCTGGCCAAGGGCCACGGCAGGCGCAACACACGCTGAGCGGCCCCCGGAGCGGCCTCGGTCGCCAAACTTCCGCCGCCCCGGGCGCCTGAACCCCATCCAGATCCAACGGACCCGAAAGGGAATGCTCATGATGCCCGAGACCGCCTCGACCCGGCGCGTGTGCCGCGACTGCGACGGCTTCGCCACCGCCACCATCACCACGGGCCTCCGGACCTCCGACGGCACCCGGGACACCGTCTGCGTGAATTGCCCCACCTGCCGGGGGCTTGGCCACACCGTCCCCGCGGCCGTCGTCCGCGCCGGGAAGTGACCACCTTGACCAACACCGCCACTGCGGCGGGCCTGGACCCGGCCACCCTGAGCGATCTGCTCCGGGTGGCCGGGTCCCCCGGCTTCGACCGCCTCACCGACCAGATCCGCCGCACCGGGGGATGCGCCGCGCCCGTCCGACTCACCGGCGGCACCAAGCTCCTGGACCCCGCAACCCGGACCGTGCTCCACGCTTACACAACCGACGCCGAACCCGGCGGCGTCCTGCGCGTCGCCTGCGGCAATCGTCGGGCCTCGCGCTGCCCCGCCTGCGCTTGGACATACGCGGGGGACACCTATCACCTGATTCGCGCCGGGCTCGTCGGTGCCCCCGAAAAGGGCACCCCCGAGACGATCCGCGATCACCCGCGCGTCTTCGCCACCCTGACCGCCCCGTCCTTCGGCCCGGTTCACAACCGCCCCGGCACCCGGCCCTGCCGCTGCGGCACCCGCCACCAGGAGGACGCACTCGAACTCGGCACCCCACTCGACCCGGAAACATACGACTACGCGGGCGCGGTGCTGTGGAACAACCACGCCTCCGAGCTGTGGCGGTACTTCACGATCTACCTCCGCCGCGAGATCGCCCGCCGCGCTGGCCTCACGCAGAATGCGGCCCGCGAGCAGACCCGTGTCTCCTTCGGCAAGGTCGCTGAGTATCAGAAGCGCGGGGCCGTGCACTTCCACGCCGTGATCCGCTTCGACGGACCGGAGGGCCCCGACTCCCCGCCCCCGGCATGGGCCACTCTCGACCTGCTGACCGACGCGATCCGGGCCGCCGCCGCCCGTGCCCAAGTCACTGTGCCCGCTGCCCCCGAGCACGGCGTGGACCAGGACGTGCAGCTGGCGTGGGGCGAGCAGCTCGACGTTCAACCCATCGGCGACTTCGGCCAGGGCGAAGACCTGACAGAACAGGCGGTCGCCGCCTACGTCGCCAAGTACGCCACCAAGGCGGCCGAGGCGACCGGGGCCGTAGACCACCCGGTGGGCAACAAGGAAGCGCTCATTCTCCTCGACGTGCCCGACCACCCCCGGCGCCTCATGGAAGCGTGCATGGACCTTGATCCGGCTTACCCGGACCGACGCCTTCGGGCCTGGGCCCACATGCTCGGCTTCCGGGGCCACTTCTCCACCAAGTCCCGCCGCTACTCGACCACCCTCGGCGCCTTGCGCCAGGTCCGCGCCGACTACCGCGCCGCCCAGCAACGCACCGCGCTCGGCCTGCCCGAGCCTGACGAGGACCCGGAAGCCACCGTCCTTGTCGTCGCCCACTGGGCCTACGCCGGTCACGGCCACACACCTGGCGAATCCTGGCTCGCCGCCAACATCGCCCGCGAGATCCGCATCAACCGCGAAACCGCACGGGAGGCCCTGAGCGATCTCCCCGAATACGACGACATGGGGGACTGAAATGCCTGAGGACCTGCTGACCGTTCCAGAGGTCATGACCCGGCTCAAGGTCGGGCGCACCAAGGTGTACGACCTGATCCGCACCCGCCGCCTGGTCTCCATCAAGGTCGACGGCTGCCGGCGTATCCCCGTCTCCGCCGTGGGCGACTTCATCGCGGGGCAGATGGAGCGTGCGGCCTGATGACCAAGCGTCGTAGCCGTGGTGACGGCGGTCTCCACTGGGACGAGAAGCGGCAACGATGGATCGCCACGGCGAACCTCGGCTTCGATCCGAGCGGCAAGCGGATCGTCAAGCGGGGGAGTGGCAAGACCAAGACGGAGGCCAAGAGCAAGCTCAAGGAGGTGCTGCGGGATCACGAGGACGGCCTCGCGATCGCGCCCACCAACTACACGGTCAAGGACGCGGTGACGGACTGGCTCACGTACGGCCTGGTGGGCATCGACCCGAGCACGGCTGAGACCTGCACGACCCTGACCCGGACGCACGTCATCCCGTCCCTAGGTGCTCGCAAGCTCCGTGACTTGAGCGCGGAGGATGTAGACCGCTGGCTGGCCGCCAAGTCGAAGACACTCAGCACCCGCACGCTTCAGGCGATCCACTCCTGCCTGAACCGCTCGGTCAAGCGCGCCATGGCCAGGGACAAGGTGAAGCGCAACGTCGTGGAGCTGTGCTCGGTGCCTCAGGGGCAGGCCGGGCGCCCTTCCAAGGCGCTTACCTTCGCTCAGGCCGAAGCAGTGCTCAAGGGCGCCGAGGGGACCTCGATGTACACGTACATCGTCGTCGCCCTACTGACCGGTGCCCGTACCGAGGAGCTTCGAGCGCTCACCTGGGACCACGTCTTCCTGAAGGGCATCCCGGACGCCGACCCGCCTCAGCCTCCGCACATCGCGGTGTGGCGCTCGGTCCGGCGTGGCGGAGACACCAAGACCCGGAAGTCCCGGCGGACCCTCGCCCTGCCGGCGCGCTGCGTCGAAGCTCTCTGGCAGCAGTTCGAAGATCAGGGGTGGGACCGGCTTGCCGCCGACGAGAAGTGGGAGGAACACGGCCTTGTCTTCTCCTCGGCCGTGGGCAAGCCGCTCGACGCGGCCAACGTCCGCCGTGCCTTCCGCCAGGCGCTCAAGGACATCGACGGGATCAATGCGGACGAGTGGACGCCCCGGGAGCTCCGGCACAGCTTCGTGTCCCTGCTCTCCGACCGCGGCGTTCCACTGGAAGTGATCTCCCGCCTCGTCGGGCACTCCGGGACGGCCGTCACCGAGGAGGTCTACCGGAAGCAGATCCGGCCCGTGATCCAGACCGGTGCCGTGGTCATGGACGGGATCTTCGGCGCCGATCCGCAGCGGCTGTAGACACGCGGGGAGCGGTAGTCACGCAGATAGACACGCAAGCAGAAACAGGTGAGGCCGGTACTGGTATCAGTACCGGCCTCACCTGGTGTTTAAGCTGTCGGGGTGGCGGGATTTGAACCCACGACCTCTTCGTCCCGAACGAAGCGCGCTGCCAAGCTGCGCTACACCCCGATGTCACTGCTCAGGCATTCCGTCGCGGCGACATCGATTACTTTAGCCCACCCGCGGCCGGAGACGAAATCCGGTTTTCGCGGCCTCGCAGGTGGGGGGCGGGCCCCGGCGCGAGGCCGCGTTCGTGATCAGTCCCGGGCCGTCAGTGTCAGCAGCGTCGCCTCCGGAGGGCAGGCGAAGCGGACCGGGGTGTAGCGGTTCGTGCCGCAGCCCGCTGAGACGTGGAGGTAGGAGAGGTGGCCCGAGGCGGAGTGGGTCGAGAGGCCCTTCACCCGGTCCGTGTCCAGGTCGCAGTTGGTGACCAGCGCCCCGTAGAAGGGGATGCACAGCTGACCGCCGTGGGTGTGGCCGGCGAGGATCAGGGGGTAGCCGTCCGACGTGAAGGCGTCCAGCGAGCGCAGGTACGGCGCGTGGACCACGCCGATCGAGAAGTCGGCGTCGGGGTCGGGGCCGCCCTCCACCTGTTCGTAGCGGTCCCGCTTGATGTGCGGGTCGTCGACCCCGGTGAAGGCAAGGTCGAGGCCGTCGAGCTTCAGGCGCCCCCGTGTGTTCGTGAGGTTCACCCAGCCCGCCGCGTCGAACGCGTCCCGCAGTCCCTCCCAAGGGTTGTGCACCGCGCCGACCACCGGCGCGTTGCCGTTCAGGCCGTGCCGGCCCTTCGCCTTCTCGTACAGATAGCGCGCCGGGTTCCGCAGCTGCGGGCCGTAGTAGTCGTTGGAGCCGAAGACATAGACACCCGGGAACTCCATCAGCGGCCCGAGCGCGTCGACGACCTCCGGTACGCCTTCCGTGTCGGAGAGGTTGTCGCCGGTGTTCACGACGAAGTCGGGGCGCAGGCCGGCCAGCGACTGGAGCCATGCGCGCTTCTTGCGCTGCCCGCACACCATGTGGATGTCGGACACCTGAAGGACCCGCAGGTCTCTCATGCCCGGCGGCAGTACGGGCACGGTGACGCGCCGGAGCCTGAAAGAGCGGGCCTCGAAGCCCGCCGCGTACACCAGACCCGCCGCAGCGGTGGCCGTGATTCCTGCCGTGATCTTCATCGGGAGCCCGTATCGCGCACGCATGTCTCCATCGTCGCAGACCTGGAGGGGCTCGGAAATGCGCGGGCGAGTACATTGCCGCACCTGCCACACTTGTCCGCATGACCACGCTCAAGTCCAAGCTCAAGGAAGACCTCACCGCCGCCATCAGGGCGCGCGACGAGCTGATCTCGTCCACGCTCCGGCTGACCCTCGCCGCGATCACCAAGGAGGAGGTCTCCGGCAAGACGGCCCGCGAGCTCTCCGACGACGAAGTCCAGAAGGTGATCGCCAAGGAGGCGAAGAAGCGTCGTGAGGCCGCCGAGGCCTTCCAGCAGGGCGGGCGTGCCGAGTCCGCCGCGCGCGAGCTGGCCGAGGGCGAGGTCCTCGACGCGTACCTGCCGAAGCAGCTGAGCGACGACGAGCTGAACGCGATCGTGTCCCAGGCCGTCGAGGAGGCCAGGGCAGCCGGTGCCGAGGGCCCGCGTGCCATGGGCGCCGTCATGAAGATCGTGAACCCGAAGGTGGCGGGCCGCGCCGAGGGCGGCCGTGTGGCCTCCGCGGTCAAGCAGCTCCTCGCCGGCTGACCCGCCGCGCCCGCAGCGCCGACGCGCCCCGTGGTTCGGGGACGCGGCTGTGTTACTGGGCGTCCCGTGTGACCGCGCACGCGCTTGAGCGCAGGCCCGCGCCTCACCCGGCGCCCCGCCTGAGCGGCACCCGCGCCCCCGCCTGAGCGACGGCCCGCGCCCTCCGCAGCAACGATGAAGGGTCCCCGTGCCAAGCACGGGGACCCTTCATCGACGTCGGCTCGGCTCAGACGCGCTCCGCTCGCCTCAAGGCCGCGGCCACCCGTTCCCTCCGCCATTGCCCTGCCCGCGGTTGTTGCCCCCGCCGATCAGGTCCGGCGGGATGGTGATCCCCGGGAACGGGGTTCCGTCGTTGCCGCCGGTCCCGCCGGGCTTGTTGCCGCCCGGCTTCCCGTCGCCGCGGCCCTTGTCCCTGCCCTTCGGCGCGTCCGGGATGACGACCGGGACGAAGGACGGAGCCTCGTGCCCCTCCAGCGCTCCGGTCATCGCGCCCTTCCAGATCGGGCCGGGGACCTTACCGCCGAAGACCTTGTCGTGGTAGACGCCGCCGATGGTGATGTTCTCCATCTGTACCTGCTGGCTCGCGCTGCCCACCCACACGGCGCCCGACAGGTTCGGCGTGTAGCCGACGAACCAGGCGTTCTTCCGCTCGTCCGTCGTACCGGTCTTACCGGCGTTGTCGCGGTCCTGCAGGCCGGCCTCCTGGCCCGTGCCGGAGTCGACCACTCCGCTCAGCAGCGAGTTGATCGTGTCCGCGGTCCCCTCGTTCATCGCCTTGCTGCAGCTCGTCTCCGGGACGTCGAGGTTCTTGCCGTCCGGCGTCCTGATCGACTCGATGGCGGTGGGCGTGCAGTACGTGCCCCGGTTGGCGAACGTCGCGTACGCCGTCGCCATCGTCAGCGGCGAGATACCCGTGGAGCCCAGCGTCAGCGGCGACGGCGACACCGGCAGCTTCGTGCCGTTGCCCTGCACGACGCCCAGCTTGTCCGTCATCTCGACGACCGGGCACAGTCCGATGTCCTCGATCATCTGCACGAAGTACGTGTTGACCGACTTGGCCATCGCGTCCTTCAGCGCGTACGGACCGACCTCGCTCGGGTTCTCGTTCTCCAGCCGGAACCCGCTGGTGTTGACCCACGGCTTCCCGCTGCACGTCGCGATCGACGCCGGGTACGGCATCTCGTACGGCGCCGAGTACTGCTGGGTCGGCGGCCTGCCCTGCTCGATGGCAGCCGCGGCCACGAACGGCTTGAACGTCGATCCGACCGGGAAGCCGAAGTTCGAGCCGCCCATCCGCTTGTTGACGGAGTAGTTGATGGTGGTCTCGTGGTCGCCGAAGCCGTACGGCTTGGACTGGCCCATCGCCTGGATCTTGCCCGTGCCGGGCTGGATCATGGTCACGGCGGCCGCGACCGTGTCTTCCTGGTCGACGTGGTCCTTGAGCGACTGCTGTGCCGACGCCTGCGCCTGCGGGTCGAGCGTTGTCTTGATCACCAGGCCGCCGCGGTTCCAGACCTTGGCACGCTCTTCCCGGCTCTTCCCGAAGACCGGGTCGGTGAGGAACACCTGCTTGACGTAGTCGCAGAAGAACCCGGCGCCGTTCGTGGCCGTGATGCAGCCGTTCTTCGGCTTGCTGACCCTGAGCGTGATGGGGGTCGCCTTGGCCCGGTCGGCCTCCGCCTGGGTGATGTCCTTCACGTCGGCCATGCGCTGCAGGACGACATTGCGGCGCCGGGTCGCCTCCTGCGCGTCATTGACGGGGTCGTAGCGGCTCGGCGACTGGACGATGCCGGCCAGCAGCGCCGCCTCCTCCAGCTTCAGGTCCTTGGCGGGCTTGGAGAAGTAGCGCTGGGCCGCCGACTCGATGCCGTAGGCCTGCTGCCCGAAGAACGTGATGTTGAGGTAGTTCTCGAGGATCTTCTTCTTCCCCAGCTCCTCCTCGACCTGGATCGCGTACTTGAGCTCGCGAACCTTGCGGCCGATGGTCTGCTGGGTGGCCTGCGCGACCTTGTCGGGGTCGTCGCCGGCCTCCTCGACGAAGACGTTCTTCACGTACTGCTGGGTGAGGGTCGAGGCGCCCTGGGCGACTCCACCCGACTGCGCGTTGCGGTTGATCGCGCGCAGCACGCCCTTGAGGTCGATCGCCCCGTGCTCGTAGAAGCGCGAGTCCTCGATCGCGACGATCGCCTTCTGCATGTAGGGCGAGATCTTCTCGAGCGGGACGACGGTCCGGTCGCGCGAGTAGACCGTGGCGATGTGGCCGCCCTGCGCGTCGAGGATCGTGGTGCGCTGACTGAGCGGGGGCGTCTTCAGATTGGCGGGGATCTCGTCGAATCCCTCGACCGTTCCCTTGGCGCCGAGTCCCAGCGCTCCCGCGGCGGGCAGCGCGATGCCCGCCAGGACGGCTCCTGAGAGCACGCTGACGCCGAGGAACTTTGCGGCCTGCTGGGCCCCGGTCAGGCCTCCGCCCGAGCGCTTCTTTGCCATGGGGGCAGCCTACGTTCTCATTCGCCGGACACGCGTATATGCCTTGGCCTAAGCTGCTCTCAACTGTCACAGCAGTGTGGATCCGTATCAAGGCCCCGGTGTGACATCGGTATGACTCTCCGCGCACCCGAAGCGTGTGACGTCATGTCCGATTGCGTCTCATGCGTCATCCGAAGCCCGTTGTGACTCAACTGAAATGCACCGGTTTGCCCGAATGGTCGGGCATGTCCTTCGGTCACTCCCCTGGGTGATCTGCCGCGTACGCATAGTCCGTTCGGGCCATTCAAGATTGGGCCCGAAGGGGGTGTTGCGCTGTGCCCACCTTCCGTAACGTCCTCAACTGGCAGCGGTGAATATGCCGCTACCGCCGTGGGGGAGCCTCGATTCGGGAGAGGACGGCGCCGTGATGGGCTGGGTAACCGACTGGAGTGCGCAGGCAGCCTGCCGCACTACCGATCCGGATGAACTGTTCGTACAAGGAGCAGCGCAGAACAGGGCCAAGGCGGTGTGCACCGGATGCCCGGTGCGGACCGAATGCCTGGCCGACGCGCTGGACAACCGCGTCGAATTCGGCGTGTGGGGCGGCATGACGGAGCGCGAGCGCCGGGCACTGCTGCGCCGGCGGCCGACCGTCACCTCGTGGCGACGGCTGCTGGAGACCGCGCGTACGGAGTACGAGCGCGGTGCGGGCCTGCTGCCCGTGGCCATGGAGGACGACGAGACGTACGAGGCGTTCGCGGCGGTGGGTTAGCGCTCGGGATCCTCCCGGCGCCCCTCACGCCCCGTCACCTTCCACGGCCCGTGACCTTCTACGCAGCTCCGACCGGAGACGACCCACCGGTCGCGAGCCGATCACCGATGGCCCGAAGCCCTGCGAGGTCGTGTACGTCTCCGGGCAGGGCGGGCACTTCCGCCACCGGAACCTCGGGGTGGAGCGCGGTGAAGCGGTCGCGCGTTCGCTGTTCACGCGCGAGCACCTGCATCCGCTCGGCATGCAGGCGAAGCAGACCCGCGGTCAGCTGCTCCACCGTGTGTGGCTCACCGGTGTGCGGCTCACCCGTTTCCGGTTCCAGCGGTACCGCGGGCTCGAACTCAGGACGTACGTCAGGATCGGCAGCCTGTGAGTCACCTTCGGCAGCCCGTGAGTCGGTGGGGGCGGGCTGTGCGTCAGTCTTGCCGGACTTGGGCTCGGGCTCGGGAGAGGTGGCCCTGGAGCCACGCCCAGCAGCCTTCCCGGCCTCCTGATCCACAATGCGGCTTTCCTCAAGATTTTCCGCGGCGGCACGTGCCCGCTCGGCCGACAGCCGGGCGGCGCCGCTGCCATGCACCCGGTTGAGCACCAGACCGGCCAGCGGCATGTCCTCCGCCGCCAGGCGCTCCACGAAGTACGCCGCCTCCCGCAGTGCGTCCCGCTCCGGCGCCGCCACCACCAGGAACGCCGTCCCCGGCGCCTGCAACAGCCGGTACGTGGCGTCCGCCCGGGTCCGGAAGCCGCCGAACATCGTGTCCATCGCGCCCACGAAGGTCTGCACGTCGCGCAGCAGCTGACCGCCGAGCAGCTTCCCCAGGGTCCCGGTCATCATCGACATGCCGACATTCAGGAACTTCATCCCCGCCCGGCCGCCCATCTTCGCCGGGGCCATCAGCAGCTTGATGAACTTCCCGTCCAGGAACGACCCCAGCCGCTTCGGCGCGTCGAGGAAGTCCAGCGCCGAGCGCGACGGGGGAGTGTCGACCACGATCAGGTCCCACTCCTCGCGCGCCCGCAGCTGCCCCAGCTTCTCCATCGCCATGTACTCCTGCGTGCCCGCGAAGCCGGCCGACAGGGACTGGTAGAAGGGGTTCTCCAGGATCGCGCGGGCCCGGTCGGGGTCCGCGTGGGCCTCGACGATCTCGTCGAAGGTCCGCTTCATGTCGAGCATCATGGCGTGCAGCCGGCCCTCGCCGTCCACGCCCTGGACCTCGCGCGGCACATTGTCGAGCGAGTCGATGCCCATCGACTGGGCGAGCCTGCGGGCCGGGTCGATGGTGAGGACCACGACCTTCCGGCCGCGCTCCGCCGCCCGCACGCCGAGGGCCGCCGCCGTCGTGGTCTTGCCGACACCGCCCGCGCCGCAGCAGACGATGATCCGGGTACCGGGGTCGTCGATCAGGGGATCGACCTCCAGGCCGGGAGCCCCGGTCAGACCGGGAACATCTGCCGTCTCCAGCGTCACGCGCCCACCCCGAGCTTCCGTAGTTCCTTGGCCAGCCGGTAGAGGCCGGCGATGTCCGCGCCCTCCCCCAGGAAGGGCAGTTCGCACAGCGGCACCTTCAGCTTCTCCAGGACCGCGCGCTGTTCCCGCTCCAGCTCCACCCGCTGGGCGTGCTCGGCGGCCTGCTGGAGGAGCGGGGCGACGAGGTTCGTGGCGCCGGCGACACCGGCCGCGGCGAGCGTCCGCGCGATGCCGGCCCGGTGGTCGCCGTCGGCGGCCCGTACGGCCTCCTCGTCGAGGACATGCGGCCGGACCATGTTCACGATGACCTGACCGACCGGCAGATCGGCGTCCTGCAGCTCCGCGATCCCGTCGGCGGTCTCCTGGACCGGCATCTCCTCCAGGAGGGTCACCAGGTGCACGGCCGTCTCGGGGGACTTGAGGACCCGCATGACGGCCTGGGCCTGATTGTGTATCGGGCCGATGCGCGCGAGCCCGGCGACCTCGTCGTTCACGTTGAGGAAGCGGGTGACGCGGCCGGTCGGCGGCGCGTCCATGACGACGTGGTCGTAGGTGTAGCCGCCCTGCTTCTCGCGCCGGCGGACCGCCTCGCACGCCTTGCCGGTCAGCAGGACGTCCCGTACACCGGGCGCGATGGTGGTCGCGAAGTCGATGGCGCCGAGCTTCTTCAGTGCCCGGCCCGCGCCGCCGAGTTTGTAGAACATCTGGAGGTAGTCGAGGAGCGCGCGCTCGGCGTCGATCGCCAGCGCGTACACCTCGCCGCCGCCCGGCGCGACGGCGATCTTGCGTTCCTCGTAGGGCAGCGCCTCCGTCTCGAAGAGCTGTGCGATGCCCTGTCTGCCCTCGACCTCCACGAGGAGAGTCCGCTTGCCCTCGGTCGCGAGGGCGAGCGCGAGGGCGGCGGCGACCGTCGTCTTACCGGTACCGCCCTTGCCGCTGACGACCTGGAGCCTGCTCACGCCTTGGAGCCTAACCAGTGAGGGCGGGGGCTAGACGTCCCCGGGTCGGATTCGGCGAGGGCGGCGCCTGTGCGGGAAGCCGTCCGTGGCAGCGGATACAGTCGGCTCCATGACCAAGTGGGAATACGCGACCGTGCCCCTTCTCGTGCACGCGACGAAGCAGATTCTGGACACCTGGGGCGAGGACGGGTGGGAGCTCGTCCAGGTCGTTCCCGGACCGAACAACCCCGAGCAGCTGGTGGCCTACCTGAAGCGCGAGCGCGCCTCGTGAGCGCCGTGGAGGCCAAGCTGGCCGAGCTGGGTCTGACCCTGCCGGAGGTCGTGCCGCCGCTGGCCGCGTACCAGCCGGCCGTGCAGTCCGGTGTGTACGTCTACACCTCGGGCCAGCTCCCGATGGTGGAGGGCAAGCTTCCGGTCACCGGCAAGGTCGGTGGCGAGGTCACCGCGGAGGAGGCCAAGGAGCTGGCGCGCACCTGCGCGCTGAACGCTCTGGCGGCCGTGAAGTCGGTCGCCGGCGACCTGGACCGCGTCAAGCGCGTCGTCAAGGTCGTCGGGTTCGTCGCCTCCGCCTCGGACTTCACGGGTCAGCCGGGCGTCATCAACGGCGCGAGCGAGCTGCTCGGCGCGGTGCTCGGTGACAAGGGCGTCCACGCGCGGAGCGCCGTGGGTGTCGCGGTGCTTCCGCTGGACGCGCCGGTCGAGGTCGAGATCCAGGTGGAGCTCGACCACGCCTGACCGGCGGCGGGTCCCCTGTGGATTCCCGGCGAGCAGAGATCCAAGAGCCTTTTCGTACGGCCCCGGGCCGCCGCACGAGCGGTGGGCGCGGGGCCGTTCGCGCACCGCGGCGCGACATCGTGTACGCGGCACCGAACAGGCCGTGACGACCTCTCGAACATCCGGATGGATGCGCATAGCATCCGGCCATGTCCAATGGTCAGTGGTACCCCCCGGAATGGCCCGACCGCATCCGCGCCCTCGCCGGCGGTGAGCTGACGGCCGCCGCGCCCAGACGGGCCGCGACCGTGCTGCTGCTGCGCGACGGAGCCGAGGGGCCGGCCGTGCACATGCTGCGCCGGCGCGCATCCATGGCCTTCGCCGGAGGCGCCTACGCCTATCCGGGTGGCGGTGTGGACCCGCGCGATGAGCACCCCGTGCGGTGGGCGGGACCCTCGCTGGCCGACTGGGCGGCGCGTCTCGGCGTACCCGACCCGGCCGAGGCCCAGGCGATCGTCTGCGCGGCCGTCCGGGAGACGTACGAGGAGGCCGGCGTCCTGCTCGCCGGGGAGACCCCCGTCTCGGTGGTGAGCGACACGACCGGCGAGGACTGGGAGGCCGACCGCGAGGCGCTGGTCGCCCGGGACCTCTCCTTCGCCGACTTCCTGGACCGCAGGGGCCTGGTTCTGCGCTCGGATCTGCTGGGCGCGTGGGCCCGCTGGATCACCCCCGAGTTCGAGCCCCGGCGCTATGACACGTGGTTCTTCGTGGCCGCGCTCCCGGCCGGGCAGCGGACCAGGAACGCCTCCACGGAGGCCGACCGCACGGTGTGGATCCGCCCGGCGGACGCCGCCGCCGGCTACGACCGCGGCGAGTTGCTGATGATGCCTCCGACGATCGCCACCCTGCGCTCGCTCGAGCCGTACGCGACGGCGGCGCAGGCGCTGGCGGGGGCGCGGAGCCAGGATCTCGCGCCGGTCCTCGCGCAGGCGCGCCTGGAGGGCGACAAGGTGGTACTGAGCTGGCCGGGGCACGACGAGTTCACCAAGCACATCCCGACGGACCACGAGACAGGAGGGGCGACACGATGACCGACGCCGCAGCCCTGCCGGGGCAGCCGAGGGGCGGGGTCCTCGACGGCCCGGCCACCGCCCGCGCGGTGAACGTCCTCGCGCCGAACCCGTCCGCGATGACCCTCGACGGCACCAACACCTGGCTCCTCTCCGAGCCGGACTCGGAGCTGGCCGTCGTCATCGACCCGGGTCCGCTGGACGACGCCCATCTCCACCGTGTGATCGCGACGGCGGAGAAGCTCGGCAAGCGGGTGGCGTTGACGCTGCTCACCCACGGCCACCCCGACCACGCCGAGGGCGCGGGCCGCTTCGCGGAGCTGACCCGTACTCATGTCCGTGCCCTGGACCCGGCTTTGCGCCTCGGTGACGAGGGGCTCGCCGCGGGCGATGTGATCGCGCTCGGTGGGCTCGAAGTACGGGTCGTCCCGACGCCCGGCCACACCTCGGACTCGCTCTGCTTCCATCTGCCCGCCGACCGGGCGGTGCTGACGGGGGACACGGTCCTGGGGCGCGGGACCACGATGGTGGCCCACCCCGACGGCCGTCTCGGCGACTATCTCGACTCCCTGCGCCGGCTGCGGTCCCTCACCGTGGACGACGGTGTCCATACGGTCCTCCCAGGCCACGGCCCGGTCCTGGAGGACGCCCAGGGCGCGGTCGAGTTCTATCTGGCCCACCGGGCCCACCGGCTGGCGCAGGTGGAGACGGCGGTCGAGAACGGCCATGTGACCCCGTCGGACGTGGTGGCCCATGTGTACGCCGACGTGGACCGCTCGCTGTGGCCCGCGGCGGAGCTGTCGGTGCGGGCACAGCTGGAGTACCTCCAAGAGCACGGCCTGGTGTAGCGCGAGCACGGCCTCGTACGGCCGGGTGCGAGGGGCGCTGGCCCATGCCTTACGCTCCGCTTACTTCTGGCTGTCTTTCCTGTGGGGGGAATACCGTGTTCGTCCTGTCCATCGTGCTCGTCATCGCCGCGGCGGTGCTGTTCTTCGTCGGGCGAGGCGGTGACCGGCGCGGCCTGAAGCTCGGCGCGCTCGGCGCCCTGATCGCCGCCCTGTTCTCCGGTCTGGCCAGCGTGCTGACGGTCATCAGCGCTTACGAAGTCGGCGTCCCCGTCGCCTTCGGCAGGGTCGGCTCGCCGATGACCTCGGGGATGCACCTCACGTCGCCGTTCACCACCATCACGACGTTCTCCACGCGCCCGGTGGACCTCAACCTGTCCGACAAGGACGTGGTCGAGGTGCGTTCCTCGCAGGGCGGTGTGATGTACGTGGAGGCGACCGTGAAGTGGGCGGTGGCCCCCACGAAGGCCGTCGACCTGTACAAGCTCGCCGGCAGTGAGGACGCGATCCAGCAGCGGCTGGTCTTCCCGGACAGCCGCGAGATCATCCGCAATGTCTTCGCCCGCTACACCAGCGAGGAGGGCTACGCCTCCGCCCGCGAGAAGATCAACGCCGAGATCGGCACCCTCATCAAGAACCGCCTGGCGCCCCGCGGCATCGACGTCACCACGGTCAACCTGCGCAATGTGAAGCCGTCCGACCGGCTGCAGGACCAGATCGACCGGAAGATCCAGCAGCAGCAGGCCACCGAGCGGGCCACCGAGGCGGCCCGTACGGCGAAGGCCGAGGCCGACCGCCGCAAGATCGAGGCCGAGGGCATCGCGCAGGCGAACCGGATCCTCAACGCCTCTCTGACCGACAAGGTCCTGATGAACCAGTGCATCGACGCGTACAAGGAGGCGGCGGCCAAGAACCCCGTGTACGCGGTGCCCTGCGGCGGCGGCAGCGGCAACCCGCTGATCGTGGACGGCACGAAGAAGTAGCCCGTACGCGCGCTGGTAGCCCCGTACGCGCGCGCTGGTAACCCCGTACGCACAGAAGGGCCGCCCCGGACGGATCCGGGGCGGCCCTTCGCGTACAGGCGTACCAGGCGTACTAGCGCGAACGCTTCGCGAGCCGCTCGACGTCCAGGAGGATCACCGCGCGCGCCTCCAGCCGCAGCCAGCCGCGCTGGGCGAAGTCGGCGAGGGCCTTGTTGACCGTCTCGCGGGAGGCGCCGACCAGCTGGGCCAGCTCTTCCTGGGTGAGGTCGTGGACGACGTGGATGCCCTCCTCCGACTGCACACCGAAGCGGCGCGAGAGGTCGAGGAGCGCACGGGCCACACGGCCCGGGACGTCGGAGAAGACCAGGTCGGACATCTGGTCGTTGGTCCTGCGCAGTCGGCGGGCGACCGCGCGCAGGAGGGCGGTGGCCACCTCGGGGCGCACGTTCAGCCAGGGCTGGAGGTCGCCGTGGCCGAGGCCGAGCAGCTTGACCTCGGTCAGCGCGGTCGCCGTGGCGGTGCGCGGGCCCGGGTCGAAGAGGGACAGCTCGCCGATCAGCTCACCGGGGCCGAGGACGGCCAGCATGTTCTCGCGGCCGTCGGGCGAGGTGCGGTGGAGCTTCACCTTGCCTTCGGTGACCACGTACAGACGGTCGCCGGGGTCGCCCTCGTGGAAGAGCGCGTCGCCACGGGCGAGCGTCGCTTCACTCATCGAGGCGCGCAGCTCCGCGGCCTGCTCGTCATCGAGCGCCGCGAAGAGCGGGGCGCGCCGCAGAACGTCGTCCACGAGTTCTCTCCTTGTCGACCTGCTCAGGGACAGGTGTCCCATCATGCCGGACGGTGCAGTTTTATCCCGGGGAGACGACCCCCCGGACCCCCGGGCAGGTAAAAAGTGGTGCGATCAATCACAACAAGTTTGACGTACTGGCACGCGTGTCCGTACGTCAGGGGCCCGATTGGGGCGTCCTGGGCGGTGCCCGGGGCGCATGTCAGTGGTGAGGCTTAGGCTGGCCGGGTGTCCAATTCGCCGGTGAGAGCGCAGGCCAAGGGGGGCGGGAGCGTGTCCGGAACGCGTGATTCTGCTGTGGGCGAACAGTCGTCGGCGAGGCCCGAGAAAGCCGCAAAAGCGACAAAAGGCCCCGCAGAAGTGACGGTGAACGGGGTCGCGAAGGCACCCGCGAAGGCGTCGGCGAAGGCACCCGTGAAGACCCCGAAGTCCGCCCGGCCCGCCAAAGCGGAATCCCGCCTCGCGATGGTCCGCCGCGCCCGCCGGATCAACCGTGAGCTGGCTGAGGTCTATCCCTACGCCCACCCCGAGCTGGACTTCCGGAATCCCTTCGAGCTGCTCGTCGCGACGGTCCTCTCGGCCCAGACGACCGACCTCAGGGTCAACCAGACCACCCCCGCGCTCTTCGCCGCCTATCCGACACCGGAGGACATGGCGTCGGCGGTCCCGGAGGAGCTGGAGGAGCTCATCCGCCCGACCGGCTTCTTCCGCGCCAAGGCGAAGGCGCTGATGGGCCTCTCCGCCGCCCTCAGGGACAACTTCGGCGGTGAGGTCCCCGGCCGCCTGGAGGACCTCGTCACGCTGCCGGGAGTCGGCCGCAAGACAGCCCACGTGGTCCTCGGCAATGCCTTCGGAGTCCCCGGCGTCACCGTCGACACCCACTTCGGGCGGCTGGTGCGGCGCTGGAAGCTCACCGAGCAGGAGGACCCGGAGAAGGTCGAGGCGGAGATCTGCGCGATCTTCCCCAAGTCGGAGTGGACGATGCTCTCCCACCGGGTCATCTTCCACGGCCGCCGCATCTGCCACTCCCGCAGGCCGGCGTGCGGCGCCTGCCCGATCGCCGAGCTGTGTCCTTCGTACGGCGAGGGCGAGACCGACCCGGAGAAGGCGAAGAAGCTCCTCAAGTACGAGAAGGGCGGCCGGCCGGGGCAGCGGCTCTCCCCGCCACCGGACTATCCCGGCGCCCCGGCCCCGCCGCTCGGCGAGGGGTGAGCGGTGCGATGAGGGAACGAAACGATCGTCCGTCCGCGTTGTGAAACACGGGGTGCCTATGACGCGCGCTACAGAGAACACCTACGACCAGGCAGCCGGCCACGCCGTACCGGTCACCGTGACCGACGAGGGCCTGCCGGGCTGGCTGGCCGATGTGGCTCGGGCCGCGCGCACCATCGCGCCCGAGCAGCTCAGCCGCTTCCTGCCGCCCGAGAGCGGCCACGGCCGCCAGTCCGCCGTACTGATCCTCTTCGGCGAGGGTGAGCGCGGCCCCGAGCTGCTCCTCATGGAGCGCTCCGGCACCCTGCGCTCGCACGCCGGACAGCCGTCCTTCCCGGGCGGCGCCCTCGACCCCGAGGACGGCGACCCGCGCGCCGAGGGCCCGCTGCGGGCCGCGCTGCGCGAGGCCGAGGAGGAGACCGGACTCGACCCGTCCGGGGTCCAGATCTTCGCGGTTCTGCCCCGGCTCTACATCCCGGTGAGCGAGTTCGTCGTCACGCCCGTACTGGGTTGGTGGCACCGTCCGACCCCGGTCGGTGTCGTCGACCCGGGAGAGACCGCCCGGGTCTTCACCGTCCCCGTGGCGGATCTCACGGACCCGGCGAACCGTGCGACCACCGTCCACCCGAGCGGCCACAAAGGCCCCGCGTTCCTTGTCGAATCGGCCCTGGTCTGGGGTTTCACGGCCGGTGTCATCGACCGCATCCTGCACTTCGCCGGCTGGGAAAAGCCATGGGACCGGACCAAGCAGGTCCCGCTCGACTGGCGCGCATGACAGGCTGACCCCGGCGACCGAAGACGAATCTGCGAGGCTATTGACGGTGAACGTGCTGGACATCCTGTTGCTGGTCGCCGCCGTCTGGTTCGCGATCGTCGGTTATCGCCAGGGCTTCGTCGTCGGCATCCTGTCGGTGATCGGTTTCCTCGGTGGCGGCCTCGTCGCGGTCTACCTGCTCCCCCTCATCTGGGATCAGCTGACGGACGAGGGTCAGGTCTCGACGACATGGGCGATCGTCGCCGTCGTCATCGTGATCGTGTGCGCCTCGATCGGCCAGGCCTTCACCACCCACCTCGGAAACCGGCTGCGGCGACATATCACCTGGTCACCGGCGCGCGCGCTGGACGCGACCGGCGGCGCGCTGGTCAACGTCGTCGCGATGCTGCTGGTCGCCTGGCTCATCGGCACGGCCCTCGCCGGAACGTCACTGCCCACGCTGGGCAAGGAAGTCCGCAGCTCCAAGGTGCTGCTCGGTGTCTCGCGGGTGATGCCCGATCAGGCGTCCACCTGGTTCAGCGACTTCTCCTCGGTGCTCGCGCAGAACGGCTTCCCGCAGGTCTTCAGCCCGTTCGCCAACGAACCCATCACCGAGGTACGCGCCCCCGATCCGGCCCTGGCCAACAGCCCGGTGGCGGCCCGCGCCCAGCGTTCCATCGTCAAGGTCGTCGGCACGGCCCCGGGCTGCGGCAAGGTCCTCGAAGGCACCGGCTTCGTCTTCGCCGAGCGCAGGGTCATGACCAACGCCCATGTCGTCGGCGGCGTCGACGAGCCGACCGTCCAGATAGGCGGTGAGGGCAGGCTGTACGACGCGAAGGTCGTCCTCTACGACTGGCAGCGCGACATCGCCGTCCTGGACGTACCCGACCTGGACGCGACCCCGCTCCGCTTCACCGACGAGGACGCCCGCAGCGGCGACAGCGCGATCGTCGCCGGCTTCCCGGAGAACGGCGGCTACGACGTGCGCTCCGCCCGCGTCCGCGGCCGGATCAACGCCAACGGCCCCGACATCTACCACCGCGGTGAGGTCCGTCGCGATGTGTACTCGCTGTTCGCGACCGTCCGTCAGGGCAACTCGGGTGGCCCACTGCTCACCCCGGACGGCAGGGTCTACGGCGTGATCTTCGCCCGCTCGCTGGACGACGTGAACACCGGCTACGCGCTGACGGCGGACGAGATCCGCGACGACATCACCCGGGGCAGCACGGCCAACCAGCAGGTCGACAGCCAGGGATGCGCTCTGTAGGCCGGACGAGTGGCCCGGGGGTGACGTCGGTGGACCCGGCGGCGTCGCCGCCGCGGCCGGTCAGTCGCGGGTATGCCGAAGCCGCGCGGAGACCCACCGGGCCCGGCGCCGCAGGATCCGTGAAATCCCGATGCCCTCACCGGGATGCGAGTGGCCCGGGTCCTGCGGGCCACCCCTCTCATAGCTCACCGGCCGCGTGGCCGAGCGTCGGTTGCGTGCTGCGTCACCGTAGTCGTGCGTCCAGCCCATACCTCGACGTCTGCCCGGGCCCCAAGGTCGGTAACCGCCCCCGGGGCGGCCAATTGGCCTATGCGCCAGGCATTTGGCTGTTCGTAGGACAAGCGTTCACGGCTGTTTCCCGTGGTCACCGGTGAGTCACCAGTGACTCACCGGTCGGGCTCGGGGTCCTTGAGCCAGTTGATGAGTTCGGAAGAGAACGCCTGCGGGTCCTCCTCGTGCGGAAAATGGCCCAGGCCGTCGAAGAGCCGCCAGCGGTACGGCGCCTCCACGTACTCACCCGAACCCGCCGCGCTCCGGGTCCGCATCGCCGGGTCGAGGGAGCCGTGCAGATGCAGCGTCGGCACCCGTACCGGCCGCTTCATCCGCCGGTTGAACTGAATGCCGTCCGGCCGCGCCAGCGACCGCACCATCCACCGGTACGGCTCGATCGAGCAATGGGCCGTCGACGGAATGGTCATCGCGCGCCGGTACATCTCGACCGCATCCTCGTCCGGCAGCCCCGGCCCGGACCAGTCGCGGATCAACCTGCCCACCAGCTCGGCGTCGTGGGCCACCAGCTGACGCTCCGGCAGCCACGGCCGCTGGAAACCCCACACGTACGAACCCGCGCGGGTCTGCGAGAAGTCCGAGAGCATCGCCGAGCGCCACCGCCGAGGGTGCGGCATCGACGAGACCGCCAGCCTGCGCACCAGCTTGGGCCGCATCACTGCCGCCGTCCACGCCAGGTAGCCGCCCAGGTCGTGCCCGACCAGCGCCGCGTCCGGCTCTCCGAGGGAGCGGACCACCCCGGTGATGTCGAGCGCGAGGTTGGCGGGGTCGTAACCCCGGGGCGTCCGGTCGCTGCCGCCGACCCCTCGTAGATCCATGGCGACGGCACGGAACCCGGCGTCGGCGAGGGCGGGCAGCTGATGGCGCCACGTCCACCAGAACTGCGGGAAGCCGTGCAGCAGCAACACCAGCGGCCCCTCGCCCATCTCGGCGATGTGGAAGCGGGCACCATTGGCCGCCACGTCCCGGTGCGTCCAAGGACCATCGATCCTTACCGGACCACCGCTGCCGTTCGCGCTTCCGTTGCCGCTTTCAGGGACCGTCATGCAGACGAGCGTGCCACAGGTACGACCTCGTCCTTGACCGCGCTGACGCTACGGGGATGCGGCTTGACGCTCCCCAGTACGGCAGCCGTCTGCTTGGCCGAGGCGATCGACTTCTCCGGCGGCTTGACCTTCTTGAACTTGGTCACCGCGAGCAGCGCCGCCAGCCCCGCGACGACCAGGAACGCGCCGCCCACGATCAGGAACGACCAGGCGAGGCCGAGCCCCAGGTTGTGGATGCCGTACGCCGCCGCGAAGCTCAGCACCGGCAGCGAGAAGAGCGCCAGCACGCCCGCGATGCTCAGCGCCGCACCGCCGATCGCGCCGCGCTTGACGTCCTGCCGCAGCTCGGCCTTGGCCAAGGCGATTTCGTCGTGCACCAGCGCGGACATCTCGGCTGTCGCCGAGGCGACCAGCTGGCCGAGACTGCGCTCCGCACCGAGCACTACACCGTTGCCGGGGTCGCTCATCGCTGCTCCCTCTTCTCTTCTACGGTCCGAACCTCAGATCATGCCGGACTGTCGGCGTCGTCGCGCGATGCCCCCGCGACTTCGGCCCGGCGCCGGTGCTCGGCGGCCTTCCTCTCGTAGATCTCGGCCATCCGGAGGTGGTACTCGGGGTTGTCCTGCTCGTAGATGTCGGGGATGCCGTCCTGGTCTTCGTCGCGCTCCTCCTCCTCGAAGAGGACGCGGTACTTCCGCACCCGCAGCTTCAGCAGCACGCCGGAGAGAACCGCCGCGATGAGGGAGCCGATCAGCACCGCCGCCTTGACCTCGTCGGTGAGCACGGGGTCGCCGCTGAAGGCCAGTTCGCCGATGAGCAGGGAGACGGTGAAGCCGATGCCGGCGAGCGAGGCGACGGCGAAGACATCGGGCCAGGCCAGGTCCTCGTTGAGTTCCGCCCGGGTGAAGCGCGCGGCCAGCCAGGTACCGCCGAAGATGCCCACCGCCTTGCCGACCACCAGGCCGAGGACCACCCCGAGCGTCTCGGGCTGGGTGAACACATCGCTGAGCGCGCCGCCGGAGATGGAGACACCGGCGGAGAACAGCGCGAACAGCGGCACGGCGAGCCCGGCCGACAGCGGCCGCACCAGGTGCTCGATGTGCTCGCCGGGGGAGTGCGCCTCGCCGTCCCGCCTGGCGCAGCGCAGCATCAGGCCCATGGCGACACCAGCGATGGTGGCGTGGACACCGCTGTTGTACATCAGCGCCCAGATGACGAGCGCGAGCGGCAGGTAGACGTACCAGCCACGCACACCTTTGCGCAGCAGCAGCCAGAACAGCGCGAGCCCCGCGAGGGCGCCACCCAGCGCGCCGAAGTTGAGGTCGCTGGTGAAGAAGACCGCGATGATCAGGATGGCGAAGAGGTCGTCGACGACGGCGAGCGTCAGCAGGAAGGCGCGCAGCGCGGAGGGCAGCGAGGTGCCGATGACGGCCAGCACCGCGAGCGCGAAGGCGATGTCGGTGGCGGTGGGCACGGCCCAGCCGGCCATCGACCCGCCGCCGACGCCGTTGACCAGCGCGTACACCAGGGCAGGTACGGCCATGCCGCAGAGCGCCGCGATGACGGGCAGGGCCGCGGCCTTGGGGTCGCGCAGCTCGCCGGCGACCAGTTCACGCTTGAGTTCGATACCCGCGACGAAGAAGAAGACGGCGAGCAGTCCGTCGGCGGCCCAGTGCTCGATGGAGAGGTCCAGTCCGAGGGACGCGGGGCCGATGTGGAAGCCGCGTACGGATTCGTAGCTGTCGCCGAGTGGCGTGTTGGCCCAGAGGAGGGCGGCGATCGCCGCGAGCAGAAGGAGTACGCCGCCGACGGTCTCGGCCCGCAGCGCCTCTGCCACGTACCTGCGCTCAGGCAGCGCGAGCCGGCCGAGGAAGGTGCGGGTGGTGGGGCGGGGCGCGGCCACGGGCGGAGACCTCCGGGTCGAGTGGGCAGGGCGAAGCACTTGCCGACCAGACTTCCCGGCGCACCTATGACGTTTTCTTTACCCTACCTAACGACGTGCATGCCTGCCCGGTGATCTTCAGGGGTGAGACACGGGCGGACAGGTCCCTGGCTCACAGCGCGGTGGGCCGGCCCCGAGGTCTCAGGGCCGGCCCACCGGTCGTGTGCGGGGCCTGGCTCAGTCCTCGCTGGAGGCGCTGGGCAGCTGCGTCTGGATGAGGTCCATGACCGACGAGTCCGTCAGCGTCGTCACATCTCCGAGCTGGCGGTTCTCCGCGACGTCGCGGAGCAGACGCCGCATGATCTTGCCCGACCGGGTCTTCGGCAGCTCGGCCACCGGAAGGATCCGCTTCGGCTTGGCGATCGGCCCGAGCGTGGCGCCGACGTGGTTGCGCAGGTCCGCGACGAGTCCCTCGTCCTCGCTGGCGGTCCCGCGCAGGATCACGAAGGCGACGATGGCCTGGCCGGTCGTCTCGTCGGCCGCGCCGACGACCGCCGCCTCGGCGACGGAGGGGTGTGAGACGAGCGCCGATTCGACCTCGGTGGTCGAGATGTTGTGGCCGGACACCAGCATCACGTCATCGACCCGGCCCAGCAGCCAGATGTCGCCGTCGTCGTCCCTCTTGGCGCCGTCACCGGCGAAGTACTTGCCGGGGAAGCGGGACCAGTACGTGTCGATGAACCGCTGGTCGTCACCCCAGATGGTGCGCAGCATCGACGGCCACGGCTCGGTCAGGACCAGGTAGCCACCTCCGCCGTTGGGCACTTCGCTTGCCTCGTCGTCGACGACGGTCGCGGAGATGCCGGGGAGCGGGCGCTGGGCCGAGCCGGGCTTGGTCTCGGTGACGCCCGGCAGCGGCGAGATCATCATCGCGCCGGTCTCGGTCTGCCACCAGGTGTCCACGATGGGGGTCTTGCCGGCGCCGATGTTCTCCCGGTACCAGATCCAGGCCTCGGGGTTGATCGGCTCGCCGACCGAGCCCAGGACCCGCAGGCTGCTCAGGTCGAACTTGGCGGGGATGTCGTCGCCCCACTTCATGAACGTCCGGATCGCGGTGGGCGCCGTGTAGAGGATCGTGACGCCGTACTTCTGGATGATCTCCCAGAAGCGGCCCTGGTGCGGGGTGTCCGGCGTGCCCTCGTACAGGACCTGGGTCGCGCCGTTGGCCAGCGGTCCGTACACGATGTACGAGTGGCCGGTGACCCAGCCGATGTCGGCCGTGCACCAGTAGACGTCGGTCTCCGGCTTGAGGTCGAAGACGGCGTGGTGGGTGTAGGCGGCCTGGGTGAGGTAACCGCCGGAGGTGTGCAGGATGCCCTTCGGCTTACCCGTCGTGCCGGACGTGTAGAGGATGAAGAGCGGGTGCTCGGCGTCGAACGCCTCCGGGGTGTGGTCGGAGGACTGACGGGCGACGATCTCGTGCCACCAGACGTCCCGGCCCTCGGTGAAGGCGGTGTCCTGGCCGGTGCGCCGCACCACCAGGACGTGCTCCACCTGCGGGCACTTGGCGACGGCCTCGTCGATCGCGGGCTTGAGCGCGGACGGCTTGCCGCGCCGGTAGCCGCCGTCGGCGGTGATGACCAGCTTGGCGTCGGCGTCCTGGATGCGGGAGGCCACGGCGTCGGCCGAGAAGCCGCCGAAGACCACCGAGTGCGCGGCTCCGATGCGGGCGCACGCCAGCATCGCGACGGCGGCCTCGGGGATCATCGGCAGATAGACGGCGACCCGGTCGCCCTTGCGGACGCCCAGCTCGGTCAGCGCGTGGGCCGCCCTGGAGACCTCGTCCTTCAGCTCCGCGTAGGTGATGGCCCGGCTGTCGCCCGGCTCGCCCTCGAAGTGGATGGCGACCCGGTCGCCGTGGCCGGCCTCGACATGGCGGTCGACGCAGTTGTACGCGACGTTGAGCTCGCCGTCGGCGAACCACTTCGCGAAGGGCGGGTTCGACCAGTCGAGGGTCTCGGTCGGCTCGGTGGCCCAGGAGAGCCGCTTCGCCTGCTCGGCCCAGAAGCCAAGCCTGTCCGCCGCTGCCTGCTCGTACGCCTCCGCCGTGACATTGGCGTTCGCGGCCAGCTCGGTCGGCGGCGCGAACCGCCGCTCCTCCTTGAGCAGGTTGGCCAGGCTTTCGTTGCTCACGACATCTCCCTTTCCCAGGGCGTCCTATGTGCCTATGTGTCCCAGGCCATAGCTCATCAGCCAGAGGTCCCGGTGACAAGAGCATCCAGGAAATTGGTTTAGACCTATGTGGCCGAGGGGGCGTGAGTGACCCCTCCTCCCCGGGCGGCGGGAAGAAGGGGCCATACCGTCTCACGGGCGCGGCACCGGAAAGGTTCAGACGTGGGGGCGAGGGGGCCGCCGTCGCGCACACGGCTGCCCCCGGTTCCACCGGCGAGGAATCAGGCGCTCGCTCCTTCCTGGGACGTGGGGCCGACCCGGTCGAAGACGTCGGCGAAACGGTCGGCCTCGTCCGTGTCCGCCAGCAGATATGCCTGGGCCTCGCCGACATGGAAGTACATCCCGTGCAGTTGCAGCGTGCCCTCGGCGAGTCGGCGGGCCACCGATTCATGCGCCCGCAGATGCTCCAACTGCTGGACCACATTGGTCAGACACAACTGCTCCACCGCGTCCGCCGGCAGACGTCCGGAGATCCGGGCCCAGGCGTGCCGGCGGCTCGCCATTCGCTCGAGGCTGGGCAGCCCGTGGCGCAGCCAGCGCCGCAGCGGCGTCTGCGGGGTGTCCGGACTGCCGGTGAGCAAAGCCTGCATCGCCCCGCAGCCGGAGTGCCCACAGATGGTGATCGACTCGACTCGCAGGACGTCTACCGCGTACTCGATCGCGGCGGCGACCGAGTCGTCTCCGCTCTCCTCGCCCGGCAGCGGCACCAGATTGCCGACGTTCCGTACGGTGAACAGGTCGCCCGGACCGCTGGACGTGATCATGCTGGTGACCAGCCGGGAGTCGGCGCAGGTGAGGAAGAGCTGGGAGGGCCGCTGTCCTTCCCGGGCGAGCCGGGCCAGCTCGTCGCGCACCAGGGGCGCCGTGTTGCGCTGGAACGAGCTGAGGCCGCTCGCCAGTTGATGACCGGCCCGGCGTCGGCGCCGGACGGGGGGCTCGGCCGATGGTCCGACGGAGCTCTCGGCGGACTCGGCGGAGGACTCCGCGGGAGACCCGGTGGCGGCTTCTGCGGAGTGTTCGACCGGGTGATTTCCGGATGGCTCGGTGGGGTGCTCGGAGGGGTGGTCGCCGCAATGATGATTGCGCCAGGGCGTCCAGGGTCGGCAGCAGCTGTGCGCGCTGGACGCCGGCTCCGAGATCCGCCCGCCGGACCGTCCCGTCACCTCCACCCGGCCGCCCCGCATCACCTGGGACGTCTGCCAGTCTTGCAGGGCTTCGTAGGCGGCGTGGTCCATGAACGATCCGTCCAACTCGACGACCGCATGAGCGCCCAGAGGGATCTGGTGCAGCGCCCGGCTCAGCCGGGGGACGGCCAGAAAGGTCAACTGGCCCCGGACCCGCACGACATGGGTGCCGTCCTGCTCCTCCCGGGTGATCCGCGTCCTGGTCAGCCGGTGCAGCGCGACGGCCGTGGCGGCGGCGATCCCGAGCGCGACGCCCTCCAGGATCCCGGCGCATACGACTCCGGCCAGCGTCACCGCGTACACCAGAACCTCGCGGTGGCGGGTGACGCTGCGGATGTGGGTGATGCTGACCATCTGGATTCCGACGACCATCACCAGCGCGGCGAGCGCGGCCAGTGGAATCAGATCGAGGATCGGTACGAGGAAGAGGGCGGCGAGCACGATCCACAGGCCGTGCAACATCGTGGAGTGACGGCTCACGGCCCCCGCCGACACATTGGCCACACTGCGCACCGCGACACCGGCCACGGGCAGCCCTCCGAGCGCACCGGACACGATGTTGGCGGCGCCCTGCCCGGCGAGCTCCTGGTCGAGTTCGGACCGGGGCACGGCCTTTTCGGGGTTCTTGCGCCCGGCCGTCAGCTTGTCGACGGCGACGGCCGACAGGAGCGACTGGACGCTGGTGACGAGCGTGATGGTGAGGACGGCGGCGGCGATCCCGAGGACGGGACCCTCGGGGAGGCCGGGCAGGGCGTGACTGCTCCACGAGGGCAGGTCGACACGGGGCAGCCGAAGACCGGCGAGGGCCGCGAGCACGGTGGCCGCGGCCACGGAGGCAAGTGCCGCGGGCGCCTTCCGCACGACCCGGCCGATCCGCCCCGGAATCCTCGGCCACAGCAGCAGGACGGCGATCGTCAGCAGGCTCACGGAGAGCGCGACCGGATGCGGGTCGGCCAACTGGGCGGGGAGGCCGCGGACGTTCTCGACGGCCGAGCTCTGTGCGGTGCCGCCGAGGACGATATGGAGCTGGGCGAGAGCGATGGTGACGCCGATGCCGGCCACCATGCCGTGCACGATCGCGGGGGACACGGCGAGGGCGGAGCGGGCCACCCGCAGGGCCGCGAGCACGAGTTGGGCGGCTCCGGCGAGGACGGTGATCGCGCAGGTGGTGCGCCATCCGTACTTCTGGATGAGGTCGGCGGTGACCACGGTGAGTCCGGCGGCGGGGCCGCTGACCTGGAGTGGGGAGCCGCCGAGCCGGCCGGCGACGAGTCCGCCGACCGCGGCGGCCACCAGGCCGGCCTGAAGGGGCGCTCCGGTGGCGAGCGCGATGCCGAGGGAGAGCGGCAGCGCGATCAGGAAGACGGAGATGGAGGCGGAGACATCGGCACCGGCGATTCGGAACCGGCGTCCGCCGGCCGGCGGCCCGTGCGGTCGCTGGAATCGGGAGCGGGGAGTGGTGGGGGCGGTGTGGGCGGTGTGGGCTGGTCGGTCGGTGCGGGTGGGGACGCAGGCTGACATGGTTCCCGTCTCCTCCGGGGCAGCGCGGTCGCGGAACGTGCGTGACGAACGTGGGGTCGCGGCCGTGGGTCACGGCGTGCAGCGGCGGGATCTGGAGCTCGTGCGCTTGCTCGGCGGCTCGCTCGGAGGCGTGCTCGGGAGCTCGCTCAGAAGCTCGACTCTCAACACTCGGTAAATGGATCGTAATGCAGAGTAAAGACTCGGGCATGAATTTCCGGGCAAATAGGGCAATAGTTCACCCGTTTCGGTGATTACCTCTCTTCCCGCCGCTTGTCGGGGCCTCTACCTCCGCCGCCTGATGCGACGTTGACGCCGCTCGTACTGTCCGTTTATCGGGTTAACAGAGGAGAGGTGGGCGGATGCCAGCCGCCACGAAGAGGATCGCCGCGGGTGCCGTCGCCGTGGCCCTGTTTGCCGGACTCGCCGGATGCTCCGACTCCGACGACTCCACCGCCCCGACGAAGGGCGCGGCCGGCGCCAAGAAGGGTGCCGCCGCCCCGAAGAAGAAGGCCATCCGCCTCATCGGCGACGGCTCCACCGCCTTCACCGGCGTCCAGCCCCACCAGCCAGTGCCCAAGAAGCTGAAGCCCGGTGAGCGCCCTCCCCAGTTCGTGGTCTTCTCCTGGGACGGCGCCGGTGAGGACAGCCAGAAGCTCTTCTCCCACTTCCGCAAGGTGGGGAAGAAGTACAACGCGACGATGACGTACTTCCTGAGCGGCGTGTATCTGCTGCCCGAGGAGAAGGCGAAGCTGTACCTCCCGCCGCAGCACGCCCCGGGAAGCTCCGAGATCGGGTTCGGCGACACCGAGGGCATCCGCGCCACCGTGCGCGAGCTGCGCGGGGCCTGGCAGGACGGCAACGAGATCGGCACGCATTTCAACGGCCACTTCTGCGGGAAGGAGGCCGGTGTCGGCAACTGGTCGGTCGAGGACTGGAAGAGCGAGATCAGCCAGGCCAAGTCGTTCGTGAAGAACTGGAAGACGAACGCCGGCCTCACCGCCGAGCAGCCGCTCCCGTTCGACTACGACAAGGAGCTCGTCGGCGCCCGCACGCCCTGCCTCGAGGGCCGCAAGAACTTCGTGCGGGCAGCGAGCCAGCTCGGCTTCCGCTACGACACCAGTGGCGTGAACGACCAGATCTGGCCCGAGAAGGACGAGGGCCTGTGGGACCTGTCGATGCAGCTCGTCCCGATCCCCGGCCGCGCCTTCGAAACCCTCTCCATGGACTACAACTTCATGGTGAACCAGTCGGGCAAGACGACCCAGGGCGACTCCTCGCAGCACGAGCACTGGGGCGACCAGATGCGCGACGGCCTGGTGCAGGCCTTCCAGCGCTCGTACAACGGCAACCGCGCGCCGCTGATCATCGGCAATCACTTCGAGTCCTGGAACGGCGGCACATACATGCGTGCCATCGAGGAGACGATCGCGACGGTCTGCGTGCAGAAGGAGGTGCGGTGTGTGTCCTTCCGTCAGCTTGCCGACTGGCTGGACGCCCAGGACCCGGCGGTCATCGCCAAGCTCCGCACCCTGAAGGTCGGCCAGGCGCCCGCGGGCGGCTGGCCGACCTTCCTGGCCCAGCGGTTGAACACCCCGTCCACGCCGCACTCTCCGGCGGCTTCCAAGTCCCCCACGGCCTCTGAGTCCGGTGCGGCCCCGAAGTCCCCCGCGGCTACGACGTCTCCTTCGGTCCCGCAGGCTCCGGCGGGTCCGCCGGCTCGCGCGGAGGACGCGGAGGACGAGGAGGTCACACCGGCTGAGGAGAGCTGAGCCCTTCACTCAGGACGAAGGCGGGGTCGACCTGGGCGGCCAGGTCGGTCCCCGTCTTCGCGTTTCCCCAGCTCTCCGCGTTCTTCAGATGGAAGTGCACCATCTGGCGTGTGTAACGCTCCCAGTCGCGGTGCTGGTACGAGTCCTCCGCCGCGTTCTGCAGGGTCTGCAGCGCCATCCGGTTGTCCGCCTCCAGGAGCTCGAACCGCTGTGGACGGCCCTTCTCCATCGCGCGCACCCAGTCCGAATGCCCCACGGTCACCAGCAGGTCGTCGCCGACCTCCTGGCACAGGAAGTCCAGGTCGTCCGGGCTCTGGACCTTGTTGCCGACAACCTTGAGAGAGACGCCAAAGTCCCGTGCGTACTCCTTGTACTGGCGGTAGACGGAGACGCCCTTGCGGGTGGGCTCGGCCACGAGGAAGGTCATGTCGAAGCGGGTGAACATGCCCGAGGCGAACGAGTCCGAACCCGCCGTCATGTCGACGACGACGTACTCGTCCTCGCCGTCGACCAGGTGGTTCAGGCACAGTTCCACCGCGCCGACCTTCGAGTGGTAGCAGGCCACCCCGAGGTCGGACTCGGTGAAGGGCCCGGTGGCCATCAGCCTGATGACGCCGTCGTCCAGCCGCACGGGCCGGGCGCACGCGTCGTAGACGGGGTTGTCCTCCACGACCCGCAGGAGTCGCGAGCCCTCCCCGGGCGGCGTCGTCTTGATCATCGTCTCGGTGGAGGCGATCCGCGGGTTCGTGCCCCGCAGATACTCCTTGATCAAGGACAGATGCGCGCCCATCGCCGGCAACGCGGCGGCCTCCGCCTCGTCGAGGCCGAGCGCGGCCCCCAGATGCTGGTTGATGTCGGCGTCCACGGCGACGACATGGGCTTCGTTGGCGGCGAGGTGACGGATGAAGAGCGAGGACAGCGTCGTCTTGCCGCTGCCGCCCTTACCCACGAAAGCGATCTTCATGTTCACCTAGAGTAGTGGGTCTATCGCACTGTGTTGTCAAGGTGCGTGAAGAAGACCACTCCAAGGTGGGGTGTGGGCCGAGGGCGCGTAGCCTCGCTACTTATGAGTACGCACGCCTCTGACCCCCTGGCCGCCCTTGGCTCCCTGCCGGGTGTCGCCGATTCGGTGGACTCCGTACGCAAGGCCGTCGACCGGGTGTACGGGCACCGCGTGATGCGGCGCCGCAGCAACGAGATCACGGCCGAGGCGGCCCTGCGGGGGGCGCGGGGCTCGGCGGCGCTGTCCGGTGCCGACTGGGCTCTGGAGGAGGTCCGCAGGCGCACCGATTTCAGTGGCGATCCGGAGGCGCGGACCGTCGGCGCGGCGCTGCGGCTGAGCGCCGAGGCGGGGCAGCTGCTGTCGATCTGGCGGCAGTCGCCGCTGCGGGTACTGGCCAGGCTGCACTTGGTCGCCGCCGGCGACACGGCCGCGACGACGGGCCGCCCCCGGCTGGCGGGCGAGAAGGTCGACGAGCCGCTGATCGAGGCCCCGCTGCCGGACGCCGACGAGGTCGCCGGCCGGCTCGAGGGTCTCTCCGAGTTGATCATCGCGGGCGGCTCGGCCCCGGCGCTGGTGACGGCGGCCGTGGTGCACGGCGAGCTGCTGGCCCTGCGCGCCTTCACCTCGTACAACGGTCTGGTCGCGCGGGCCGCCGAGCGCATCGTGCTGATCGGCAGCGGGCTCGACCCCAAGTCGATCTGCCCGGCGGAGGTGGGCCACGCGGAGCAGGGGCGTGCGGCGTACGTCGCGGCCTTCGAGGGGTACCGGTCCGGAGCGCCCGAGGGGATGGCGCAGTGGATCGCGCACTGCGGGCGTGCGGTGGAGCTGGGCGTCAGGGAGTCGACGGCGGTGTGCGAGGCGCTTCAGCGCGGAGCTGCCTGACCGGGAAAAATCCCTGTGGACAGGGTTGCGGCGGTACCAAGATCTGGTACCGCCGCTGGCATATCCGCCGAGTTACCATGCGTCCTCGATATGTGCCCATCAAGCGGGGACTTTGCCCATCGCCTGGTGCGGCTGGCCCGTAATCGACGGGTCGACGTCGCGTGGGTGCTCAGCTTCCATGCTCGGTCCGTGGGGCCTTCATGCTCAACAGGTAATCCTCTCGGATGCCTTGGTCTCGCGGGCCGTTGATTCCTTTCTACTCCTGTCGGGGTGGAAGGGGAAGTCCTGACCAGGCTTCTTTACTTTTAGGTTCAAATTCGGGCAAAGCGATCGGCAAGTGCCGCATTCCTCCGTCGGCTGGCGTACCAGACGAGACCGGCGGTGGCGGCGGCCGCTCCGACGGCCGCCGCCGCGACGAGAGCGGGCCGGGGCGGCATACGGAACGAGGGGATCCGCTGCTTGAGCCGGACCGGCCGGTTGAAGACGAGAATCGGCCAATCCCGCGCGGTGGCCTCCCGGCGCAGCGCACGGTCAGGGTTGACCGCGTAGGGGTGGCCCACCGACTCCAGCATGGGTACATCGGTGGCCGAGTCGCTGTACGCGTAACAGCGGGCCAGGTCGTATCCCTCGGACTCGGCCAGCTCGCGGATGGCCGCGGCCTTGGTGGGCCCGTAGGCGTAGTACTCCACCTCCCCGGTGAAGCAGCCGTCGTCGCCGACCACCATGCGCGTGGCGACCACGCGATCGGCGCCGAGCAGCTCGCCGATCGGCTCGACGACCTCGGCGCCGGAGGTGGAGACGATCACGACGTCACGTCCGGCGGCGTGGTGTTCCTCGATGAGGGACGCCGCCTCGTCGTAGATGATCGGGTCGATCAGATCATGCAGGGTCTCGGCCACGAGATCCTTGACCTGCTGCACGTTCCAGCCTTTGCAGAGCGCTGAGAGGTACTCGCGCATCCGCTCCATCTGGTCGTGGTCGGCACCGCCCACGAGGAAGACGAACTGGATGTAGGCCGTCCGCAGGACGGCGCGGCGGTTGATCAGCCCGCCTTGGTAGAAGGACTTGCTGAAGGTCAGCGTCGAGGACTTCGCAATGACCGTCTTGTCCAGGTCAAAGAAGGCAGCTGTGCGCGGCAACGAGTGGTTTTCCACGAGCTCGAGCATAGGTGCCCGCCATTCGGCGTACGCTGGGGCGCGTGGGTTTGCCTGAGAAGGCTCTCGGGTACACCATGGAAGTCACGGATCGTTCGCGACCGTGCTAACCCGGTCCGGCTCCTCCCCCCCCGAGTCGGCCGGAGAGACGACCCCCGCTCTCCCCCCCGGCGGGGGTCGTCGCATGTCCGGACGCGTTTTCGTCCGTCGAAACGGCGCCCGAGCCGCTCCTGTCGTTCGCATCGCCGTCACCCTCCGCTTGCAGAGACTCGTCACTCAGCGTAGCGGTTGCGCTGCTCTCCGGAAGTCGCCGGTATGGGCGATGAAGTTATTCACAGCTGGAGAGTTGTCCACAGTTTTTCAGCAAGATCCACACGATTTCCCGGATCGCCCCAGGGTGATTCCTGCCGCGAAGTTCGCGGGCAGCAGGAATCGCGATCTCACCGCGCACACCCATTGACGGGGAGATCGCGCGGAGATCGTACGGAGAGGGGGCGCGGGATCGTGGCCGGATTCATCACTTCCGATCGGCCGCCGACCGCCGAAGGGCGGCGGGCCGGACCGCTGATCGTGACCGAGGACATGGCACTGCTCGACGATCTGCTGCGGCTGTGCGCCGCCGCGGGGGCCGAGCCCGAAGTGCATCACGGGGTGCCGGAGCACCGGTCCGGCTGGGACGAGGCGCCGCTCGTCCTGGTGGGCGACGACGCGGCGGCGAGGTGCCGTGGAGCAACCCGCAGAAGCGGCGTGCTGCTGGTCGGCCGCGACCAGGACGACCCCGCCGTCTGGCGGCGGGCCGTGGAGATCGGCGCGGACTGTGTACTGCGGCTGCCGGACGCCGAGGGCTGGCTGGTGGACCGGATCGCCGACACCGTCGAAGGCGTGGGACGGCAGGCGCTGACGGTCGGGGTCATCGGCGGCCGGGGCGGGGCCGGTGCGTCGACACTGGCGTGCGCTCTCGCCCTCGCGGCGGCGCGTGCGGGCACGCGCACCATGCTCATCGACGGGGATCCGCTCGGCGGGGGCCTGGATGTCCTGCTCGGCGGCGAACAGGCCGAGGGTCGACGATGGCCGGATTTCGCCGCCTCGAAGGGGCGGGTGGCCGGTGGGGCGCTGGAGGAGTCGCTGCCGTCGGTGCGGGGACTGCGGGTGCTCAGCTGGGACCGGGGCGACTCGGTGGTCGTCGCGCCGGAGGCGATGAGGTCCGTTCTGGCCGCCGCTCGGCGGCGGGGCGGTGCCGTGGTCGTGGACCTGCCCCGCCGGATCGACGAGGGCGTGGCCGAGGCGCTGGCGCAGCTCGACATGGGGCTGTTGGTCGTGCCCGGTGAGCTGAGGGCGGTGGCGGCGGCGAACAGGGTCGCCTCGATGGCCGGCATGGTGCTGCGTGATCTCCGGGTGGTGGCCCGCGGACCGTACGCGGCCGGTCTGGACGCCCAGTGGGTCGCGGAGGCGCTGCGGCTCCCACTCGCCGGTGAACTGCCGGTCGAACCGGGCCTGTTGGAGGCGCAGGGCGGCGGAGCACCCCCGGGTGGCAGCGCACGGGGCGCGCTGGCCAGGTTCTGTGCGGCGTTCTGGGAGCGCGCGCTGGCCGCGGACGGTGTCTCATGACGGCGGCGCCGCCGGGCGGCGCGGGACTGCTGGACGCCGTACGGCAGCGGCTCGCGCAGAGCGGCGGGGAACCCACACCGGCCAGGGTCGCCGCGGCTCTGAGGGAGCAGGGAAGGCTGCTCGGGGATACGGAAGTGCTCGGTGCGGCCGAGGAGTTGCGGTGTGAGCTGGTCGGGTCCGGGCCGCTGGAGCCGCTGCTCGCCGACCCGTCGGTGACCGATGTGCTGGTGTCGGCGCCCGACCGGGTCTGGGTCGACCGGGGCGCGGGGCTCGAACTGACCGGCGTGTCCTTCTCGGATTCTTCGGCCGTCCGGCGCCTGGCCCAGCGTCTCGCGGCCGTGGCAGGGCGGCGGCTCGACGACGCCCGCCCCTGGGTGGACGCCCGGTTGCCGGACGGCACCCGGATGCACGCGGTGCTGCCGCCGGTGGTGGTCGGTTCGACATGCCTGTCGCTGCGGGTGGTGCGGCCGAGGGCCTTCTCCCTGGACGAACTGATGGCGGCCGGCACGGTGCCGCCGGGCGGGGACCGGGTGCTGAGGGCGCTGATCGCGGCCAGGGTCTCGTACCTGATCAGCGGTGGCACCGGCTCGGGCAAGACGACACTCCTGTCCACCCTGCTGGGGCTGGTGGGGGAGCGGGAGCGGATCGTACTGGCCGAGGACTCGGCCGAGTTGAGGCCCGACCATCCGCATGTGGTGCGGCTGGAGGCCCGCCCGGCGAACCAGGAGGGCGCGGGTCGCGTGACCCTTCGGGACCTGGTCAGGCAGGCGCTGCGGATGCGGCCCGACCGGCTGGTGGTCGGAGAGGTGCGCGGAGCCGAGGTCACCGACCTGCTCGCCGCGCTCAATACGGGCCACGAAGGGGGCTGCGGCACCGTGCACGCCAATACGGCGGCGGACGTGCCGGCGCGGCTGGAGGCGCTGGGGACGGCGGCGGGCCTGGACCGGGCGGCGCTGCACAGCCAGGTGGGCGCCGGCCTCTCGGCTGTCCTGCATCTCGCCAGGGACAGCGCCGGTCGGCGGCGCATCGCCGAGGTGCACGTCCTGGAGCGTGATTCGACGGGATTGGTGGTGACGGTACCGGCACTGCGCTGGGGACCGGAGGGCTTCACGGAAGAACGGGGATGGGAGCGGCTGCGGTCGCAGATCGGGGGTGCGGGGTGGTGACGACGACGCAGTTGGCCTTCGCGGTGGCGCTGTGCGCGAGCGCGGCGCTGTGGCTGCTGGTGGACCAGCGGCGGGGGACGCGGCGGGCACGACTGGTGCTGGTGGGCATGGGTGGCGGCCCAGGGACGGGGGCGGGCGCGGGAGGGGACACGGGTGTTGCGGGGGTGCCGGTGTCGCGGGTCCGGGAACGCTGGTGGCCGTGGCTGCGTGCGCGGCCCGAATGGCTCTGCCCGGTCGGGGGGCTGCTGCTCGCCGTACTGGGCGACTCGGTCCTGCCACTGGTCGCCGGGGTGGCAGCGGTACCGCTGGTGGGGCGGCGGCTGCGGGCCCGGGAGCGGGGGAAGTCCCGGCAGGCGCGGGTGGACGCGGTGATTGCCCTGTGCGGGACGGTCGCGGGCGAGCTGCGGGCCGGATGGCAGCCGGCGCAGGCGCTGATGTTCGGGGCCGGGTCCACGGGCGCGCTGGGCGGCGCCGAGGCCCAGGTGTTGGCGGCGGGCCGCTTCGGCGGAGACGTGCCGAAGGCGCTGCGGACGGCATCGAGGGAAGAGGGGGCGGAAGGGCTCGCCGGGATGGCGGCCTGCTGGCAGGTGGCCGTGGACGGGGGTGCGGGTCTGGCGGCCGGGCTGGACCGGCTGGAAGCGGCGCTGAGCGAACGCCGGGACCAGCGGGAGCGGTTGCGGGCCCAGCTGGCGGGGGCCTGGGCCACGGTGGCGGTGCTGGCGGTGTTGCCGGCGCTCGGTCTCGCGCTCGGGGCCGCGCTGGGGGCGGACCCGCTCCGGGTGCTGCTGCACACGCCTGCGGGGCTGGTGTGCCTGGTCGTGGGTGGCCTCCTGGAGGCCGGGGGGATCGCGTGGGCCGCCCGGATCGTGCGGGCTGGGGAGGAGCCGTGACCGGGGAGGTCGTCCACAGGCTGGGGGTAGTTCTCGCGGCACTGGCCGGGGCGGCGTGGCTGATCGGTTCGATCACCCGGCGGAGGGAGGAGGCGCGGGCTCGCAGGCGCATCGCGGCGCTGCTGCGGACCGCGGCGGAGGCCGAGAGGGCACGGGAGCGGCGTCGGCGGCCCGACTACGGGCGCTGGGCGAGGCGGTGGGGCGGCCCGCTCGGGGCGGTTGTCACCGGCTACGTCCTGATCGGTGGATTCGTCGGCTGTCTCGTGGGCCTCGCGGGGGCGTACGGCGTGTTCCGCAGGCAACAACGACCGGGGCCGGTACGAGCCGACGGTGAGGTGGCGTCGCAACTTCCCCTGGCCGCGGACCTGCTGGCGGCCTGCGCTTCGGCCGGGGCCGGGCCGCGCGAAGCGGCCGAGGCGGTCGGCTTGTCCCTGGGCGGGCCGGTGGGGGAGCGGCTGTCGCGGACGGCGGCCGAGCTGAGGCTCGGTGGTGAACCCGCCGAGGTGTGGCGGAGGTTCGGGGAGATACCGGGGGCGGAGGGGTTGGCCCGCTGTCTGGAGCGGGCGGGTTCCTCGGGGGCGCCCGCGGCCGAGCCGGTGTCGAAGCTCGCGGCAGGGCTCAGGGCGACCCGGGCGAGGGAGGCCGCGACACGCGCGCAGCGCGCACAGGTCCTGATCACGGCGCCGGTGGGGCTGTGTTTCCTGCCCGCTTTTCTGGCGGTGGGAGTGGCGCCGGTGGTGATCGGTCTGGCGAGCGGACTGCTGCGGGGCTGACGACGACGGCCCGACGGCCCGACAACACGACATGCGAACGCGGCAGACCGCACAGCAGATCAACAGAGCAATTCAGCACACGAACACGGCAGATGACCACGGGGGTTGATATGTGGAAGCAGCTGAAGAACCGCTTTTTTCGGGGCGTGCTGCGCCGGAGGCGGGAGGACGCGGGGATGACCACGGCGGAGTACGCGATGGGGACGCTCGCCGCCTGCGCCTTCGCGGCCGTCCTGTACAAGATCGTCACCAGTGACACGGTGTCGGGCGGGCTGGAGTCAGTGATCGGGAAGGCGCTCAATGCGCAGTTCTGAAGTGTCCGGGGCCGGAGCCGACCGGGGTTCGGTGACCGCGGAGGCGGCCATGGTGATCCCCGCGATGGTGGTCTTCACGACGGCGCTCCTTTGGGGGCTGCTCGCGGCGGCCGCGTACATCCAGTGCGTGGACGCGGCGAGGGCCGGGGCGCGGGCGGCGGCCCGGTCGGAGCCGCCGGGGGCAGCGGTGGCGGCCGCCCGTTCGGCGGCTCCGGACGGCGCCGACATTTCGGTTCGCCGGTCGGGGGAGCTGTGGCGGGTGACGGTCGAGGCGCCGGCGCCGGGGCCCGGCGGTATGGGGCTGACTCTGCGGACGCAGGCGACGGCCCTCGCCGAGGACACGGTGGGCGCGGACCCTCTGGAGCAGGAGGTGGGGCCGTGAGGGGAGGCGAGAGGGGCTCGGCGACGGTCTGGACAGCCGTGGCGGTGAGCGCGATGTGCGCGGTGTTCGCGGTTGAGCTGGCCCTGGGGCAGGCGGTGGCCGCGCGTCACAGGGCTGGTGGGGCCGCCGACCTGGCGGCGCTGGCCGCCGCGGACCGGGCTCTGTGGGGCCAGGAGGCCGCCTGTGCGGCCGCTGAGCGGGTGGCGGGGGCCCAGGAGGCAGAAGTGGTCAGCTGCGCGCTGAGGGGCGGTGTGGCCGATGTGACGGCCCGGGCCCGGTTCGGTGCCTACGCCCCGACGGTCAGGGCGCGGGCGGGGCCTCCGGGTCCTGGTGCGGGGCTGCCGGATCCGGGGCTTCCCGCAGCAGCTCCGTGAGGAGGCGGACGGCTCCGCGCTTGTGCAGCGGATCGTTGCCGTTGCCGCACTTGGGGGACTGGATGCAGGACGGGCAGCCCGCTTCGCACTCGCAGGAGGCGATGGCCTCGCGGGTGGCGGTGAGCCACTCGCGGGCGGTGTGGAAGGCCCGCTCGGCGAAGCCGGCGCCACCCGGATGGCCGTCGTAGACGAAGACGGTCGGCAGCAGGGTGTCGGGATGGAGCGGGACGGACACTCCGCCGATGTCCCAGCGGTCGCAGGTGGCGAAGAGCGGCAGCATGCCGATGGAGGCGTGTTCGGCGGCGTGCAGGGCGCCTCCGAGCTGCTCGGGGTTGACCCGGGCGGCGTCGAGCTGGTCCTCGGTGACCGTCCACCACACCGCGCGGGTGCGCAGGGTCCGGGGTGGCAGGTCGAGTTTCGTCTCGCCGAGCACTTCCCCGGTGATGAGACGGCGGCGGAGGAAGGAGACGACCTGGTTGGTGACCTCGACGGAGCCGTAGCAGAGACGGCCGGCTCCCCAGGGGATCTCGGTGTCGGTGTCGAGGACGGAGATGGAGGTGGTGTCGCGGGCGGTGGTGGAGTACGGCGGGCTGGCCTCCTCGACGAGGGCCACCGAGTCCTTCAGATCGAGCTCCCTGACCAGATAGGTGCGGCCCTGGTGGAGATGGACGGCACCCTCGTGGACGGCGGCGTGGGACGCCGGCTCGTCGACCGTGCCGAGGAGGCGGCCGGTGCCGGCCTCGACGATCTGGACGGGACGACCGCCCTCGCCCCGGATGTCGGTGAGGTCGGCGGCACGCTCGCGGCGGGTCCAGTACCAGCCGGAGGCGCGCCGGCGCAGCAGTCCGGCCGCCTCCAGCTGGGGCAGCAGCTCGGGCACGGCGGGGCCGAACAGAGTCAGGTCCTCCTCGGTGAGCGGGAGCTCCGAGGCGGCCGCGCACAGATGGGGGGCGAGGACGTAGGGGTTGTCGGGGTCGAGGACGGTCGACTCGACCGGCTGGTCGAAGAGCGCCTCGGGGTGGTGGACGAGGAAGGTGTCCAGCGGATCGTCGCGGGCCACCAGGATCGCCAGGGCGCCCTGGCCGGAGCGTCCGGCGCGGCCGGCCTGCTGCCAGAGCGAGGCGCGCGTGCCGGGATATCCGGCGATGACGACGGCGTCGAGGCCGGAGACGTCGACACCCAGTTCCAGGGCGGTGGTCGCGGCCAGACCGAGGAGTTCCCCCGAGTGCAGGGCCCGCTCCAGGGCCCGGCGCTCCTCGGGGAGGTAGCCGCCCCGGTAGGCGGCGACACGCCCGGGCAGCGAGCGGTCCACTTGGCCCAACCGCTCCTGGGCGATCACCGAGATCAGTTCGGCGCCCCTGCGGGAGCGTACGAAGGCGACGGTGCGGACGCCCTGGACGGTCAGGTCGGTGAGAAGGTCCGCGGTCTCGGCCGTGGCGGTACGCCGAACGGGGGCACCCTGCTCGCCCTGGAGTTCGGTGAGCGGCGGCTCCCACAGGGCGAAGACGAGCTCACCGCGCGGTGAGGCGTCGTCGGCGACCTCGGACACCGGCAGGCCGGTGAGGCGGCCGGCGGCCAGGGCGGGCTGGGCGGCGGTGGCGGAGGCGAGGAGGAAGACGGGATGGGCGCCGTAGCGGGAGCAGACACGCCGCAGACGGCGCAGGACCTGGGCGACATGGGAGCCGAAGACGCCCCGGTAGGTGTGGCACTCGTCGATCACGACATAGCGCAGGGCGCGCAGGAAGGAGGCCCAGCGCGGGTGGGCGGGCAGGATGCCGCGGTGGAGCATGTCGGGGTTGGTCAGTACGTAGTTCGCGTACTGCCGGACCCACTCGCGCTCCTCCACGGGCGTGTCGCCGTCGTAGACAGCGGGCCGGATGCGGTTGCCGAGAGGGGCCGCCAGTTCCCGTACGGCGCGCCGCTGGTCGGCGGCCAGGGCCTTCGTGGGGGCGAGGTACAGCGCGGTGGCGCCTCGCCCGTTGGCGGCCTCGGAGCCGTCCAGCAGGGTGGTGAGCACGGGGGCCAGATAGGCCAGCGATTTGCCGGACGCGGTGCCGGTGGCGATCACCACGGACTCGCCGTCCAGGGCGTGCTCGGCGGCCTCTGCCTGGTGGGCCCAGGGGTGGTCGATGCCCGCTTGCTGGATGGCACTGATCACTTCGGGTCGGATTCGATCAGGCCAGAGGGCATGACGACCCGGTCTCGGGGGCAAGTGCTCCGTATGGGTGATGCGCGCAGCCCGACTCTCCCCCGCGGTGAGCCGGTCGAGGACCGTACGGGGAGTGGGGCGGGTGTCCCCGCTCTCGGGTCGTCGGCTGGGACGGTGATTCTTGGCCATCGGCACCGAGTCTGTCACTGGCGTGACGGACAATGCTCCCAAGGCGTCGTGCATGGCTGTTGGTAAGTGATTGAATGCCATCGCGGCTGGCGATCCGTCCCCTGGCTCCGTCGGGGAGACCCGAGGGGCGACCGCCCGATAGCAAGGTGCTGGAGGATCCGTGGACCTGTCCCTGTCGACTCGCAACGTGTCTGGACCGAGTGGCGACCGTACGGTCGTCGAGGTCGGTGGCGAGATTGATGTGTATACCGCGCCCAAGCTGCGCGAGCAGTTGGTCGAGTTGGTGAACGACGGCAGCTACCACCTGGTCGTCGACATGGAGGGTGTGGACTTCCTCGACTCGACCGGCCTCGGCGTGCTCGTGGGCGGTCTGAAGCGCGTGCGCGCGCACGAAGGCTCGCTGCGCCTGGTCTGCAACCAGGAGCGCATTCTCAAGATCTTCCGGATCACGGGCCTGACCAAGGTGTTCCCCATTCACACCACGGTCGAAGAGGCCGTCAACGCCACCGACTGAAGTCGCCCCGCGACTTCATGAGGAACGACAGGGGTGCCGGGCGGCCAGCCCGGTCCCCTGCGAAGCACGCCCTTATGTCCGAGGGGGACCGCATGGCCACCGTTGAACTCCGCTTCAGCGCCCAACCCGAGCACGTCAGGACCGCCCGTCTGGTGGCGGCCGCGGTGGCGCGCCGGGCCGGGGTCGACGAAGCCGTCCTCGACGAGGTCAGACTCGCCGTGGGCGAGGCGTGTTCCCGCGCTGTCGGACTGCACCGCAGCAACGGCGTGACCGCGCCGGTCCGCGTCGTGCTGACCGAGGAGGAGAAGACCTTCTCCATCGAGGTCGGCGACGAGGTGCCGGGCGCGGGGGTGGCGGCGGCCGACGCGGCCGGTGTCCCCGGTTCGCGCAGTGGCGCCCCCGCCGAGGACTTCGACGACGCCGAGGGCGAGGACCAGATGGGCCTCGCGGTCATCAGCGGGCTCGTCGACGACGTCGAGGTGTCCGCCGGCGAGCGCGGCGGCGTGATCCGGATGAGCTGGCCGACAACATCGGCCATTGTTCTGCCCTAGATTCACTCGTGCCCCTGGCGCCAGGGTCCCCCCGCCTGTTCCGCGGGGAGCTCCGGCGGCGGTGCGTCCCGAGAGGCCCTGCTGAGCAGGGCCTTTTTTCATTTATCTAGATCATTGATCAAGTGTCAATGCATCTGGCCCATTACTCATTTCGTGGCCACTTTCGGAACCCGATCATTTGCTGAGTAGCGCTCGAAGGTCAATTCCGTTTGCGGCGCCCTGTTTTGATCAGGTCCCGCTACCTACAATCCGTCCACATCTTGAGCTCTGAGCGTCAAGGAGGACGAATGGCGGGGCTCTTCAACCCTGAACTGACCGACCACCCCACTACTTTCGCAGCCGCGGTACTCACCGACGAGAACCGGACGATCGTGATCGTCATCGCGGCCGTCGCCCTGGCGGCGTTGATCGTCGCCCAATTGCTGACACGCCAGGTGCTGGCTGCCGGCGAGGGCACCGATTCCATGAAGAAGATCGCGGCAGCCGTACAGGAAGGCGCGAATGCCTATCTGGCACGGCAGTTGCGCACCCTCGGCATCTTCGCCGTCGTGGTGTTCTTCCTGCTGATGCTGCTTCCGGCCGACAACTGGTCGCAGCGGGCCGGGCGTTCGTTGTTCTTCCTGGTGGGTGCGCTTTTCTCGGCGGCCACCGGATACATCGGTATGCGTCTGGCCGTACGAGCAAATGTGCGTGTGGCGGCCGCCGCGCGTGAAGCCACACCCGCGGAGGGCGAGCCGGCGAAGGATCTGACGGCTGTCTCGCACAAGGCCATGAAGATCGCTTTCCGTACGGGCGGTGTGGTCGGCATGTTCACGGTGGGCCTCGGCCTGCTCGGTGCCTCCTGCGTGGTCCTCGTCTACGCGGCCGACGCGCCCAAGGTGCTGGAGGGCTTCGGCCTCGGCGCCGCGCTGATCGCGATGTTCATGCGTGTCGGCGGTGGCATCTTCACCAAGGCCGCCGACGTCGGCGCCGACCTCGTCGGCAAGGTCGAGCAGGGCATCCCCGAGGACGACCCGCGCAACGCCGCCACGATCGCGGACAACGTCGGCGACAACGTCGGTGACTGCGCCGGCATGGCCGCCGACCTCTTCGAGTCGTACGCGGTGACCCTCGTCGCCGCGCTCATCCTCGGCAAGGCCGCCTTCGGCGACCTCGGGCTGGCCTTCCCGCTGATCGTCCCGGCGATCGGTGTGATCACCGCGATGATCGGCATCTTCGCGGTCTCCCCGCGTCGCGCGGACCGCAGCGGCATGACCGCCATCAACCGCGGCTTCTTCATCTCCGCGGTGATCTCACTCGCACTGGTGGCCACGGCGGTCTACGTCTACCTGCCGTCCTCCTACGCCGAGCTCAAGGGCGTCACCGAGGCCGCGATCCTGAGCCACTCCGGCGACCCGCGCATCCTGGCCCTGGTGGCCGTCGCCATCGGCATCGTGCTGGCCGCGCTCATCCAGCAGCTCACCGGGTACTTCACCGAGACCAGCCGACGCCCCGTGCGGGACATCGGCAAGTCCTCGTTGACCGGGCCCGCCACGGTGGTGCTCGCGGGCATCTCCATCGGCCTGGAGTCCGCGGTCTACACCGCGCTGCTCATCGGTCTCGGCGTCTACGGCGCGTTCCTGCTCGGCGGCACGTCGATCATGCTCGCGCTGTTCGCCGTGGCCCTCGCCGGTACCGGTCTGCTCACCACGGTCGGCGTGATCGTCGCCATGGACACCTTCGGGCCGGTCTCCGACAACGCCCAGGGCATCGCCGAGATGTCCGGAGACGTCCAGGGCGCGGGTGCCCAGGTCCTCACCGACCTCGACGCCGTCGGAAACACCACCAAGGCCATCACCAAGGGCATCGCCATCGCCACGGCCGTACTGGCCGCGGCGGCGCTCTTCGGCTCGTACCGCGACGCCATCGCCACGGCGGTCGGGGACGTCGGCGCCAAGGCGAGCGAGATGAACCTGACCATGGACATCTCGCAGCCCAACAACCTGGTCGGGCTGATCCTCGGCGCGGCGGTCGTGTTCCTCTTCTCGGGGCTCGCGATCAACGCCGTGTCGCGTTCCGCCGGCGCGGTGGTCTACGAGGTGCGGCGGCAGTTCCGCGAGCACCCCGGGATCATGGACTACACCGAGAAGCCCGAGTACGGGCGCGTCGTCGACATCTGCACCAAGGACGCGCTGCGCGAACTCGCCACGCCCGGGCTGCTCGCCGTGATGGCGCCGATCGCGGTCGGCTTCAGCCTCGGCGTCGGAGCGCTCGGTTCGTACCTCGCCGGCGCGATCGGCACCGGCACCCTGATGGCCGTCTTCCTGGCCAACTCGGGTGGCGCCTGGGACAACGCCAAGAAGCTGGTCGAGGACGGGCACCACGGCGGCAAGGGCAGCGAGGCCCACGCGGCGACGGTCATCGGCGACACGGTCGGCGACCCGTTCAAGGACACCGCGGGCCCGGCCATCAACCCGCTGCTGAAGGTCATGAACCTGGTGGCACTGCTGATCGCCCCGGCGGTCGTGCAGTTCAGCTACGGAGACGACGCCAGCGCCGGTGTACGGGCGGCGGTCGCGGCGCTCGCGATCATCGTCATCGTCGGTGCGGTGTACGTCTCCAAGCGCCGTTCCGTCGCCGTGGGTGACGAAGGCAACGCGGCTGAGCGTACGGCCACGTCACAGGACCCGGCGGTGGTTTCGTAACACCTGGTCAAAGGGCGGGCGGACAACGCGTACTGACGCGTCGTCCGCCCGTTGCCATGGTGCGTGAGGCGTGTCTCCCTTGGTGCAAATGGCTGCAATAGCGCACGGACTGGTCGCACGAAAGGTGGATGTCGCCCAGTTGGCGTGTATGTTCCGGGGCCGAGAGCCTTGGAAGGGACCGATCCGGTGAACAAGAAGCTTGCGGCCGCGCTGTCCGGCGGCGCGGTACTGGTGCTGGCGCTGTCCGGTTGCAGCGACGACGACGGCGACAACAAGGTGGATGCCTGGGCCAAGACGGTCTGCGACCAGGCGAAGCCCCAGATTCAGAAGAGGGCCAACGCCCAGCAGATCATCATCTCGACGGCGGCGGACGGCAAGCCCGCCGACATCCAGGCGGCCGACTCCAAGGCCTTCCAGGACATCGCCAACGCGGACCGGGCGCTCGCCAAGGCCGTGCAGGGCGCGGGCGCGCCGCCCGTCGACAACGGCGAGAAGCTTCAGCAGGACGCCGTCAAGGAGCTCAACGCCACGGCAGTGGCGTACGAGGGTCTGAAGAAGCAGGTCGACGCCCTCGACCCGAACAACCAGGAGAAGTTCGCCGACGGGCTCCAGGGTGTCGCCGAAGGCCTGAAGAAGATCGAGAAGATGGACCAGGACGCGTTGTCCAAGCTCCAGTCCGGGCAGCTGGGATCGGCGATGGCGAAGCAGCCCGGCTGCCAGAAGGCGAAGCCTTCGGTGGCGCCGACCGCCAAGCCGTCCGTGTCGACGTCGGCGAAGCCGGGTGCCACGGCCTCGAAGCCTGCCGCGTCCGCCTCCACCGGGGCCTCGGCTTCGGCGTCGAAGCCCGCCGCCTCCGACTCGGCCTCCGCATCGGCCTCCGCATCGGCTTCCGCCTCGGCGGCCTCCGAGTAGACCGGCCGCAGCGCCACGAGCGAGCGGCACGGCCCGGCATCCCGGCAACGGGAGCCGGGCCGTTCGGCGTTTGTCAGTGGCGACGGTCACAATGGGCGGGTGAGTACGACCAGCCTTACCGCCAGCCTCCCGGTGCCCGACCGCGCCGCCCGCCTCCGCGACGCCCTGCTCGCCGCCGACTTCACCGCCGACGGCCTGCTCGACCTCCTCGGCGCGCCCGCCTATGCCGCGCTCGCCCGCAGCGAGACCGTGCCCGCCCTGCGCGCCACCGGCGGCGACACGCCGGTGGAGACGCTCGTGCGGCTCTTTCTCCTCCAGCGGCCGGTATCCGCCGCGGCGGCCGGCGCCGCGCTCCCCCTGGAGGAGTGCCTCGCCGACGGCTGGGCCGTCAGGGACAAGGACTCCTTCGACGGCGAGGGGATCCGCGCCACCGTGGACGTCCGGCCGTACGGAGGGCCCGAGGGGCAGGACTGGTTCATCGTCTCCGACCTCGGCTGCGCGGTCGGCGGCGCCGGAGGCATCGGCAGCAAGGACGAGGGCGTCGTGCTCGGCGTCGGCGGGGCGTCCACCACGCTCGCCGGCATCACCGTCCGCACCCCGGTGGCCTCCGCCCTGGACCTGGGCACCGGCTCGGGCATCCAGGCGCTGCACGCCGCGCAGCACGCCACGCGGGTGACCGCCACTGATCTGAACCCACGGGCGCTCGACTTCACCCGGCTCACCCTCGCCCTGTCCGGCGCGGCGGAGGCCGACCTGCGCACCGGCTCGCTCTTCGAGCCGGTCGGGGACGAGACGTACGACCTGATCGTCTCCAATCCGCCGTTCGTCATCTCCCCCGGAGCGCGGCTCACCTACCGCGACGGTGGGATGGCCGGGGACGATCTGTGCCGTTCGCTCGTCCAGCAGGCGGGTGACCGTCTGAACGACGGCGGGTTCGCGCACTTCCTCGCCAACTGGGAGCACCTGGACGGCGAGGAGTGGCAGGAGCGGCTCCGCGCCTGGGTGCCGCGCGGCTGCGACGCCTGGATCGTGCAGCGCGAGGTCCAGGACGTGACGCAGTACGCCGAGCTGTGGCTGCGGGACAGCGGTGACCATCGCGCCGACCCGGGGGAGTACGCGGAGCGGTACGGCGCGTGGCTGGACGAGTTCGAGGCGCGCGGCACCAAGGCGGTCGGCTTCGGCTGGATCACCCTGCGCAAGTCGGGCGTCGACCGGCCCTCGATCGTGATCGAGGAGTGGCCCCACCCGGTCGAACAGCCGCTGAGCGACACCGTCCGCTCCCACTTCGCGCGTCAGGACTATCTGCGGACCCACGACGACGCGGCGCTCCTCGCCGACCACTTCCGCCTCGCGCCGGAGGTGGTGCAGGAGCAGGTCGGGCTGCCCGGGGCCGAGGACCCCGAGCACGTGGTGCTCCGGCAGAACCGCGGAATGCGGCGCGCGACCAAGGTCGACACCATTGGAGCGGGCTTCGCGGGCGTGTGCGACGGGACGCTGAGCGCCGGGCGGATCCTGGACGCCATCGGGCAGTTGATGGGCGAGGACCCGGTCCTGCTGCGCGACCGCACGCCGCTGGCGATCCGGGCGCTCGTGGAGGAGGGCTTCCTCGAACCGGTGGGGGCGGACGCGTGAGTGGAGCTCGTGGCGCCGCTGCGGGCGCCGGCCACTGAGGGATGGCCGAGGCCGACGAGCCGTGCGACCGCGTCGCGGTCGTCGCGGTGGCGAAATCCGGGCACTGGGCACGCCCGGCACCCTTAAGTCCAGGGTCCAGCAGGGGGACGTCCTGCGGATGGAGGCCTACGGCGGACGAGCAGCACCGCGCGCGCAATCCGCGAACTGCCCGGCGTCCGCGACGCCTCGGCCGGGTCGGCGCCGCGCGACTCTCGACGTGATGTGACGCTCAGCGCGCAGTGGGTAGGCGGGAGCGCGTGCGACATGACGTACTCCGGCGGAATGTGACGTACTCGGAGGGGGAGGCGGCCCACTCCGGCGGAAGGTGTCGTACCGCGTGGCGTGCGACGGGCGCCCGGGCCGTCCGCTACCGGCCATATTCGGTCGGTCGGGAGCCCCGGACACCTGCCGGCCCGCCGGACCGGGCGGGGACCCGGGAGGAGTGCCCACGCCGTTCACCGGGAATTCGCGTCCAGGACGCCGGGAGGTGCCAGCCTCTCGCTCCGGGGCGTGGGGCCGAAGTCGGCAACGGGATCGACGACCGGGATCGAAGGCTGGAGTCGACGACCGGATCGCGGCCGGCTCGGCGGCCGGAAGCACGGACGCCCACCGATCACGAAGGAACGGGGCATGCACATGGAGAGTGGACCTGCCATCTTCGCCGGGACGGCGTTCGCGCTGTTCGGAACGGGGCTGCTGCTCTGGACGGGAGCGCGGGCCCTGCACCGTGCGCCCATAGCGTATGGAGTGAGCCCCGCAGCGGCGGCGGCCCTCACGACCACCTTCGGCGCGGCCTTCCTCGTCCTCGGGATGTGGTGCTTCGGGCGCGTCTGACCCAGGGCCCCTCCGGGCGGCGTGAGCTGCGCCGCAATGCCGGGGTGGGAGTCCGGGCGGCAGGAATGGCAGGACTCGGGTTACCGTTCGAGTGGCCGTTGCGGTCTTTTGCCGTTTGACACGGGGGCGGGTTGTACCGTCACACTCCGCAGCGACAGCAGCGTAAGCAGCGTCATCGCAGCGCGCGCAGTCCTCTTACTGCGCCTACTGCGCCCACTGCGCCGTATGTGCCACTGAGCGTCGACCGGAGAGAAGAGCGAAGTTGTCCCCGACCAGCGAGACCGCACACGGCGGCCGCCGACTCGTCATCGTCGAGTCGCCTGCCAAGGCGAAGACGATCAAGGGTTACCTCGGCCCCGGATATGTCGTCGAGGCGAGCGTCGGGCACATCCGCGACCTGCCGAACGGCGCCGCCGAGGTGCCCGAGAAGTACACCGGCGAGGTGCGCCGTCTCGGCGTCGACGTCGAGCATGACTTCCAGCCGATCTATGTCGTCAACGCCGACAAGAAGGCCCAGGTCAGGAAGCTCAAGGAGCTGCTCGCCGAATCCGACGAGCTCTTCCTCGCCACCGATGAGGACCGCGAGGGCGAGGCCATCGCGTGGCACCTCCAAGAGGTCCTGAAGCCCAAGGTTCCCGTCCACCGGATGGTCTTCCACGAGATCACCAAGGACGCGATCCGCGACGCCGTCGCCAACCCGCGCGAGCTGAACCAGCGCATGGTCGACGCCCAGGAGACCCGCCGCATCCTCGACCGCCTCTACGGCTACGAGGTCTCGCCGGTCCTCTGGAAGAAGGTCATGCCGCGGCTGTCCGCCGGCCGTGTGCAGTCCGTCGCCACCCGTCTCGTCGTCGAGCGGGAGCGCGAGCGCATCGCCTTCCGTTCCGCCGAGTACTGGGACCTGACGGGCACGTTCTCCACCGGCCGCACCGGTGACGCGTCCGACCCCTCGACGCTGACCGCCCGGCTGGCCGCGGTCGACGGCCGGCGTGTCGCGCAGGGCCGTGACTTCGGCTCGGACGGTCGGCTGAAGTCGGACCAGGTGCTTCACCTCGACGAGGCGAACGCCCGCGGTCTGGCCGCCGCCCTGGCCGAGACCTCCTTCTCGGTCCGTTCGGTCGAGTCCAAGCCGTACCGCCGCTCGCCGTACGCGCCGTTCCGCACGACCACCCTCCAGCAGGAGGCCAGCCGCAAGCTCGGATTCGGTGCGAAGGCGACCATGCAGGTCGCCCAGAAGCTGTACGAGAACGGCTTCATCACCTATATGCGTACGGACTCCACGACCCTCTCGGACACCGCGGTCTCCGCGGCCCGGGCCCAGGTCACGCAGCTGTACGGCGCCAACTATCTGCCGGAGAAGCCGCGCACGTACGCCGGGAAGGTCAAGAACGCCCAGGAGGCGCACGAGGCGATCCGTCCGTCGGGTGATCGTTTCCGCACGCCGGCCGAGACCGGTCTGAGCGGCGACCAGTTCCGTCTCTACGAGCTGATCTGGAAGCGGACCGTCGCCTCTCAGATGAAGGACGCGACCGGCAACTCCGTCACCGTGAAGATCGGCGGCCGGGCGGCCGACGGCCGGGACGCCGAGTTCACCGCGTCCGGCAAGACGATCACCTTCCACGGCTTCATGAAGGCGTACGTCGAGGGCGCCGACGACCCGAACGCCGAGCTGGACGACCGCGAGCGGCGGCTGCCCCAGGTCGCCGAGGGCGACGCGCTCTCCGCCCAGGAGATCACCGCCGACGGCCACGCGACCAAGCCGCCGGCCCGCTACACCGAGGCCTCGCTGGTCAAGGAGCTCGAAGAGCGCGAGATCGGCCGTCCGTCGACGTACGCGTCGATCATCGGCACGATCCTGGACCGCGGATACGTCTTCAAGAAGGGCACGGCCCTGGTGCCGTCGTTCCTGTCCTTCGCCGTGGTCAACCTGCTGGAGAAGCACTTCGGCCGGCTCGTCGACTACGACTTCACCGCCAGGATGGAGGACGACCTCGACCGCATCGCGCGGGGCGAGGCGCAGTCCGTGCCGTGGCTGAAGCGTTTCTACTTCGGCGAGGGCGAGAGCTCCGGCGCGGGCGCCGCCGCCGATGCCGGAAACGGCGACGGCGACCATCTCGGCGGCCTCAAGGAGCTGGTCACGGACCTCGGCGCGATCGACGCGCGCGAGATCTCGTCCTTCCCCGTCGGCGAGGGCATCATGCTCCGCGTCGGCCGGTACGGCCCGTACATCGAGCGCGGCGAGAAGGAGCAGGAAGGCCACCAGCGCGCCGACGTCCCCGACGACCTCGCGCCGGACGAGCTGACCGTCGAGTACGCCGAGGAGCTGCTCGCCAAGCCGAGCGGTGACTTCGAGCTGGGCGCCGACCCGGCCACCGGCCACCAGATCATCGCCAAGGACGGGCGGTACGGCCCGTACGTGACCGAGGTGCTGCCCGAGGGCACGCCGAAGACCGGCAAGAACGCGGTCAAGCCGCGGACGGCCTCGCTCTTCAAGTCGATGTCCGTCGACACGGTGACCCTCGACGAGGCACTGAGGCTGATGTCGCTGCCGCGCGTGGTGGGCACCGACGCCGAGGGCGTCGAGATCACCGCGCAGAACGGCCGCTACGGCCCGTATCTGAAGAAGGGCACGGACTCCCGGTCGCTGACCGACGAGGAGCAGCTCTTCACGATCACGCTGGAAGAGGCGCTGGCGATCTACGCCCAGCCGAAGCAGCGTGGCCGTGCCGCGGCCAAGCCGCCGTTGAAGGAGCTGGGCACCGACCCGGTCAGCGAGCGTCCCGTGGTGGTGAAGGACGGCCGCTTCGGGCCGTACGTCACCGACGGCGAGACGAACGCGACGCTGAGGACGGGCGACAGCGTCGAGGAGATCACGCCGGAGCGGGGCTACGAGCTGCTCGCCGAAAAGCGGGCGAAGGGCCCGGCCAAGAAGACGGCGAAGAAGGCGGCCGCGAAGAAGGCCCCCGCGAAGAAGACGGCGGCCAAGACGGCGACGGCGAAGAAGACCGCGGCGAAGAAGACGACCACGGCGAAGAAGACGGCCGCCAAGACGAGCGCCGCGAAAACGACGGCGGCGAAGAAGGCGGCCGCCAAGAAGACGGCTTCGGCGTCGGCCGGTACGGCGGACGAGTAGGACCGGGAACGATGGTGGGGCGGGTGGGGCGCTTCGCGGCGATCACCCGCCACCCGCCACCGCCACCTGCTTCCCGTGACCCGTCGAGCGGCTCGGTCGCCGACCGGTGAGGCGCACGCCGAGCCGTTCGGTCGCCACCCCCGCAAGGCACCCGTCGTGGCGATCACCCGCCACCCGGTGAGGCGATCAGACGGGCGTTTGTTCGGGTGGGGACTCCGGGGACGGGGGCGCTCCGGATAGGCTGGGCGGATGACGCGAGCCGAGCAGCCAGCCGAGCAGCCAGTCGTCGTGAGCTACACCTCGGGCTCCGACGCCTCACTTGCCGCAGACTCACGCGAGCGCGCCGTAAGAGCTCTGTTGCGCAACCAGCCGCTCCGGCGGTTGTGGAGCGCGCACGTCGTCGGCAGCGTCGGCGACGCGCTCGCCCTGCTCGTCCTCCTTCTGCTGGCGCTTCAGGCGTCCGTCTTCGAGGGGGCGTTCGGCGGCGGCTACCGCGGAGCGGCGTTCGCCGTCGCCGCGGTGTTCGGTGCGCGGATACTGGCCACTTTGCTCTTCGGAGCCGTACTCCTCGGGCCGCTCACCAGCCTCACCGCGCCGTCCGGCCCGCTCGACCGCCGCTGGACCATGATCGGCGCGGACGGTGTACGGATCGGGCTGCTGGTCGTCGCACCGTTGTGGATCGACTGGACACCGGACAAGGCCCTCGCGTTCCTGCTGGGCACGGTGTTCGTCGCCGGGGTCGCCGAGCGGTTCTGGTCGGCCGCGAGGGAGAGCGCGGCCCCCGCACTGCTCCCCCCGCCGCCGCTGGAGGGTGCCGCCGTGCGCCCCCTGCCGGACCATCTCGACGCGCTCCGGCGCCTCTCCCTGCGTACGGCGTTTCTCGCCATTCCCGCCGCGGCCGCCGCGCTGCTCGTCGCCACCCTGATCGGCAATCTGCTCGGGACCGGTGTCGAGTGGTTCTCGCTGCACCAGGCGGCCCTCGGCGCGTATGTCGCGGCAGGCCTCTTCGCCGCCTCCGTCTCCGTCCTGTCCGTCATCGAACTGCCGGACACCCAGACGCCCCGGCTCCGCTCTCCCCTCGAGGGGCTGCGGCGGCCGTCGACCGGAGACGGTCCCGACAAGGGCCGTACCGGCGCTGTCCCGCTGCTCGTCGTCGCCTGCGCCACCGTCTCCGGAGCCATCGCCTCCGCCGCGGCCGTCGCCGTTCTGCACGCCCCCGACCTCGGCGGTGGCCCCCTCACCTTCGCGCTGCTGATCCTGGCGCTGATCGGCGGCACGGCCGTCGGGATCCGTGCGGCCGGTTCCGTACTGCCCGCCCTGTCCCGCCGCCGCCTCCTCGCACTCGCGATCGCGGTCACCGGTATCGCGCTGCTCGCGATGGGTCTGGTTCCGGACACCGCGACCGTGCTGTTCATCGCGCTGCTCGCCGGCCTCGCCGCCGGAGTCGCCGCGAACACCGGGCACGCGCTGACCGACCTGGAGACCGAGGAGTTCCGGCGCCCCCGGATCACCGCGCACCTCCAGGCCGTCGTCCGTGTGGCGATCGCCCTCGGCGTGCTCGCCGCACCGCTGCTCGCCGCCGCGATCGGGCCGCACCGGCTCGCCGGCGGCGACTTCGTCTTCGCGCACGGCGGCGCCGCGTTCACACTGATGCTGGTGGGCGCCCTGCTGCTGCCCGTCGCGGCCCTCGTACTGGCGAAGACCGACGATCGATCCGGAGTGCCGCTGCGCCGCGACCTGCGGGACGCCCTGCGCGGCGCCGACCCGGCCCAGGCCCCGAGCGCGACCGGTTTCTTCATCGCCCTGGAGGGCGGTGACGGCGCTGGCAAGTCCACCCAGGTCGCGGCGCTCGCCGAGTGGATCCGGGCCAAGGGCCACGAGGTCGTCGTCACCCGCGAGCCGGGCGCCACACCCATCGGCAAGCGGCTGCGCTCGATCCTGCTGGACGTGTCGAGCGCGGGGCTGTCCGACCGCGCCGAGGCACTGCTGTACGCGGCGGACCGCGCCGAGCACGTGGACTCGCTGGTCCGCCCCGCGCTGGAGCGGGGTGCGATCGTCATCTCCGACCGGTACCTCGACTCCTCCGTGGCCTACCAGGGCGCGGGCCGCGACATGTCCCCGACGGAGATCGCCCGGATCTCCCGGTGGGCGACGGATGGACTGGTCCCGCATCTGACCGTGCTGCTCGACGTCTCGCCGGACACCGCGCGGGAACGCTTCACGGAGGCGCCGGACCGGCTCGAGTCGGAGCCGCCCGAGTTCCACGCGCGCGTACGGGCCGGTTTCCTGGCCCTCGCCGCCGCGGACCCGAGCCGCTACCTCGTCGTGGACGCCGGCCAGGAACCCGAATCGGTCACCACCGTCGTACGCCACCGGCTCGACCAGATGCTCCCCCTGTCCGAGGCCGAGGTGAAGGCCCAGGAGGAGGCGCGGAAGGCCGCCGAGGCGGAAGCCAGGCGCAAGGCCGAGGAAGAGGCCGCGCGCAAGGCCGAGGAGGAGCGTCTGGAGCGCGAGCGCCAGGCCCAGCTCGCCAAGCTCCGCGCCGAGGAGGAGGAGCGCAAGCGCCGCGAGGAGGAAGAGGCGCGCCAGCGCGAGGCCGAGCGGCAGGCGGAGGAGGCCCGCAGGCGCGCCGAGGAGGCGCGGCAGGCGGCCGAGGAGGAGCGTCGCCGCCGCGAGGCCGAGGAGAAGGCGCGCCGCGCGGAGGACGAGCGGCGCAGGAAGCAGGCCGAGGAGGAGGCCCGCCTGCGGGCCGAGGCCGAGGAACGGCGCCGGGAGAAGCAGCGCAAGGCGGAAGAGGCACTGCTGCGGGCCGAGGAGGCGCGCCGGCTGGCGGAGGCGGCTGCGGCGGCCTCGGCGGCGGAAGCGGCGACTGCGGCGGAGGCGGCGGCCGGGGTTCCGGAGGTGTCCCCGAACGAGGTCACGGTCCCGACGCCGATCGTCCAGCCGGACGAGGTGACGCAGACCGTGCCGACGCCGGTGGTGCCGGCGGAGGCGGTCGACGAGACGGCGGTGCTGCCTCCGGTACGGGAAGGGCGTGGCCCTGACCCGCGGACGGGTGACCCGCGTAAGGCTGACGTGCGGGGGACCGACCCGGGTGCCGCCGGCTCGCGGGGCACGGACTCGCGGGGAACGGACCGGCGGGGCACCGGCTCGGGTGCCGCCGGCTCGGCTGCCGCAGATGAGACGGCGGTGCTGCCTCCGGTACGGGACGCGCGTGCTGCCGACGAGACGGCCGTGCTGCCTCCGGTACGAGACGCGCGTGCTGCCGACGAGACGGCCGTGCTGCCTCCGGTACGGGACGCGCGTGCTGCCGACGAGACGGCGGTGCTGCCTCCGGTACGGGACGCCGATCCGGCCGACCGGGTCCCGCCGGGGATCTTCCGTGACGAGAACCAGGGCCAGACCCGGACTCCCGGTCCGAACGACCGCACGGCCGAGCTGCCCCAGGTCGACGAGCAGGGCCGTCCGAGGCGCCGCTGGGACTGGGCCGAGGAGACTCCGCTGGACGACCTCCCGTCGCTCGCGGACGAGCTGCTCGGGCCGCACGACGAGGACGAGGGCCGACGGCGCGGTCGTTGAGCCGACGGCGTGGCGGGGCCGGCGGGGTGCGGTCTGGCCCTGGCCCTGGCCCGGCTGAGCTGGGCGGGGGCCGGTCTGGCGCAGACCCGGCTGGGGTGCGGCGCGATGCGGGCGCAGGCGACTTCGTTGCGGCCCGGCCCGAAGCCCGGGGCGGAGGCTGCGGGGCGCTGCCGGGATCGGCGCCGTACGGGCGGGACTAACCGCTCCCAGCGCTGCGCTGCGGCGCGGGCCTCGGGCCTGTTGTGGGCTCCCGGCCCGCCCGGCCCGAATCCCCGACGTGCTGCAGCGCCTTGCCCCCCGGCCCGGGCCCGACCCGAAGCCGGGGGCTGCGTCGCACGGCGGGTCTCGGCGCTTTCGGCCCACCCGGCCTCCCAACCCGGGGCGGCCCGGTCGCCCGGCCCCAAGCCCGTCGGAACGACCCGACCCCGGCGCACCCGGTCCCCAACGCCGACGCGCTTGCCTCACAGCCGGCGGAGCCCGGCCCCAAGCCGCCGTCGGAACGGCCCAACCCCGGGCGGCCCGGTCCCAACCCCGGCGGCTACCCGACCGAAGCCCCTCGGACCGCGCCGACGCCCCCTCCGGCCGCGCCGTCGACGCCGCCGCCGGACCGGGTTGTCAGTGCGGTGCCCCACAATGGATCCCGTACCTGAGGAGGGGCAGACATGGCCGTATGGGACGACCTCGTGGGGCAGGAGCGGGTGCAGGAGCAGCTCGCCGCCGCCGCGCGGGACGCCGATGCCCTCGTCACCGCCCATGCGTCGGACGCGCCCCCGCCCGACGCGTCCCGGATGACGCACGCCTGGCTGTTCACCGGCCCGCCCGGCTCGGGCCGCGCGACCGCCGCGCGCGCGTTCGCCGCCGCGCTGCAGTGTGTGAGTCCGGACCGCGCGCTCGGCGGCGAGCCGGGCTGCGGGTTCTGTGACGGCTGCCACACCAGTCTCATCGGTACGCACGCCGATGTGGAGGTCGTCCGAACCGACCTCCTCTCCATCGGCGTGAAGGAGACCCGCGATCTCGTCCGTCGCGCCCAGCTGTCGCCCGCGGTCGGCCGGTGGCAGGTCATCGTGCTGGAGGACGCCGACCGGCTCACCGAAGGCGCGGGCAATGTGCTGCTGAAGGCGATCGAGGAGCCCGCGCCACGCACGGTCTGGATGCTCTGCGCTCCCTCGCTCGAGGACGTCCTGCCCACCATCCGCTCCCGCTGCCGCCTGCTGACCCTGCGGACACCCCCGGTGGCGGCCGTCGCCGATGTGCTCGTACGGCGCGACGGCATCGAGCCCGGGATCGCCGCCGCCGCCGCTCGCGCCACCCAGGGCCACATCGACCGGGCCCGCCGCCTCGCCACCGACGAGCGGACACGGGCACGCCGGGCCACCGTCATGAAGCTGCCCCTGCGCGTGGAGGACATCGGTGGCTGTCTGAAGGCGGCCCAGGAGCTGATCGACGCGGCGGGCGACGACGCCAAGCAGGTCGCCGAGGAGACCGACGTCAAGGAGACGGAGGACCTGAAGGCCGCGCTGGGCGGGGGTCAGGGCGGTCGGATGCCCCGGGGCACCGCCGGCGCCATGAAGGAGCTCGAGGAGCGTCAGAAGCGCCGCAGGACCCGCACGCAGCGCGACAGCCTCGACCTCGCGCTCACGGATCTGACCTGCTTCTACCGCGATGTACTGGCGCTCCAGATGCGGGCGCGCACCGAGCTCGCCAACGAGGACGTACGGGATTCCCTCGAACGGATCGCGCGGGCCTCGACGCCGGAGCGCACGCTGCGCCGGATAGAGGCGGTGATCGCCTGCCGGCAGGCGCTGGACCGCAATGTGGCCCCGCTGCTCGCCGTGGAGGCCATGACGATGGCACTCAGGGAGGGCTGACGTCCGGGCCCGGATCCCGCGGGCTTGTCACCCGTACGGGCAGGAAGCCGCGCGTTGCGTCACCGTCCGGCTACGCTCCGCATATGGCTTACACGCACTCCAGGCGTTTCCTCCGTGGCTCCGCCATCGCCCTGGCGGCCACCGGCCTCGTCCTCTCGGGCTGTTCCGGCGGAAGCGCGGCCGCTCCCGGGGCGACGAACGGACCCGGCGCCCCGGCCACGGCGCCGAAGGCCGTCGTCGGCGACCTCACGGCGTACTACGCGCAGCATCTGACCTGGCGTACCTGCGGAACCCCCGGCTTCGAGTGCGCCACCCTGCGGGCCCCGCTCGACTATGCGAAGCCCGACGCCGGACAGGTGAAACTGGCCGTGTCCCGGGCGAAGGCCACCGGACCCGGCAAGCGTCTCGGTTCCCTGGTGGTCAACCCGGGCGGCCCGGGCGGCTCGGCCGTCGCCTACCTGGAGGGGTACGCCGGGATCGGCTACCCCGCGCCGGTCCGAGCCCGCTACGACGTGGTCGCCGTCGACCCGCGCGGGGTCGCCCGCAGCGAGCCCGTCGAGTGCCTCGACGGCGCGGGCATGGACGCGTACACGCAGGTCGACACGACCCCCGACGACGCGGGGGAGACCGACCGCCTCGCCGCGTCCTTCAAGGGCTTCGCGGCGGGCTGCAAGGCGCGTTCGGGGAGGGTCCTGCCGTACGTCTCCACCGTCTCGGCCGCCCGCGACATGGACATCCTGCGCGCGGCGCTCGGCGACCAGAAGCTGTCGTACGTCGGGGCGTCGTACGGCACCTTCCTCGGGGCGACCTACGCCGAACTGTTCCCCAAGCGCACCGGACGGCTCGTGCTCGACGGGGCGATGGACCCCTCACTGCCCGCCGTCGACCTGAACCGCGAGCAGACGGCCGGCTTCGAGACCGCCTTCCGTTCCTTCGCCGCGGACTGCGTCAAGAAGCCCGAGTGTCCGCTCGGGACGGAATCGGTCGCTGCGGCCTCCACCCGCCTCAAGGCCTTCTTCGCGGAGCTCGACGCCAAGCCGGTGCCGACCGGGGAGACCCGCTCCCTGAGCGAGTCCCTCGCGACGACCGGGGTCATGACCGCGATGTACGACGAGCGCGCCTGGCCCCAGCTGCGCGAGGCGCTGACGCGCGCGATGGGAGGCGAGGGGTCGGAGCTGCTCGCCCTCTCCGACAGCTACTACGAGCGGGAGGGCGACGGCTCGTACTCCAACCTGATGTACGCCAACGCCGCCGTGAACTGCCTGGACCTGCCCCCTTCCTTCACCGGCCCCGACGCCGTGACACGGGCCCTTCCCTCCTTCGAGAAGGCCTCCCCGGTCTTCGGCAAGGGCCTCGCGTGGGCGGCGCTGAACTGCGCGTACTGGCCGGCGAAGCCCACCGGCGCCCCTCACCGCATCGAGGCGAAGGGCGCGGCCCCGATCCTGGTGGTCGGCACGACGAGGGATCCGGCAACCCCCTACAAGTGGGCCAAGTCCCTCGCGGGCCAGCTGTCCACGGGGACACTGCTGACATACGAGGGTGACGGGCACACGGCGTACGGCCGCGGCAGCGACTGCATCGACTCGGCGATCAACAGCTACCTGCTGGAGGGGGCGATCCCGGCCGACGGCACCCGCTGCCGCTGAACCCGACCCGGGGTCGGCCGGGGGACAACCGGGGGTGTGAGAGGCACTCGTTTTCACTGTGTAGACTTGGCGTCGCTGCTGCACCCACCACGGGATTAGCACGGCATGCCGCCTTAGCTCAGTTGGCCAGAGCAACGCACTCGTAATGCGTAGGTCTCGGGTTCGAATCCCGAAGGCGGCCCTGTAGAAGCCCCAGGACTCACTCGCCGTGACCTGGGGCTTTTGCCTTTATCGGATGCGGCGCCGCTGTCGGGCGCGGGCCGCGCGAGTGTCGACGGTCTCAATTCTGGTCTCAGTGGGGCCCGGATCCGGCTTCGGGGGCGCGGGAACGAAGAACTCGCCCATGCGGCGCATGGCGTCCTTCGAGAGGTGAGACCGCCCCTTCACGTACCGCCGTGTCTGACTGATCTGGGTGTGCCGAAGGATCTCCATGATCGTGGGCATGTCCACGCCCAGCTCGTTCAGGATCGTCCCGGCCGTGTGGCGGCTTCCGTCGTACAGGCGGCGGTCGTCGATTCCTGCTTCCCCGAGCAGTTCCTTGAACTCTTCGTAGTCGGCCCGTGGGTCAAGCGGGCGCCCATCCGTCCGCGAGAACACGACGTCGAACTCCTGCCACAACTCCCCCGCGGCGGCCCGCATTGTCTCCTGCCGTGCCTTGTGGTCGTGAAGGAAGGGAATGAAGACGGGCGGAATCGGGACGGCGTTCCGGCTCTTTTTCGTCTTGGGGCGTGTGAAGACGAGACCGCCTCCCTTGCGCTGCGGGCATGCGCTCGCGTGGCTCGTGCACGTCCTGGGGCATGGCTTCGGGCAACCGCGCTTGTAGCCCTTATGCGTGGTGCAGGCCGGTGGGCAGGATTCGAAGCGGTGGAGGCGCGAGCCGCAGGCATGCGGCTCGCCGCAGCCGTGGCGCCAGGTGAGGCGCTGAAGCTGCCACTCAGGGTGGAATAGCTCCGCCTCCAGGTCCACGTACGACCAGCGCAGACCCAGGGTCTCCCCCTGCCGGAACCCCATGCCGACACCCACGATCCACCGCATGAAGGTGGGACGCTTCGCGGCTGCTTCGAGGAACGCTTTGGCCTCTTCCTTGGTGAACGGATTTGCCTCCATCTCGTCGACGCTCGGGGGATCCACAAGGGTGGCGACGTTCTCCGCGATGATGCGGCGGCGGTGGGCAATCTTCAGAGCCCTCGACAAGATGCGATGCACCTTCACCACGTGTGAGGGGGCATGCCCAGCGTCGAGCATGGCCCGGTACATCCGCTCGAGATGCTCGGGTTGCAGCTTGTCGATCCGGTGTTGACCGACCCCTGGGATGATGTCGTTGCGGGTCTTGGACCAGTAGTCGTCCAGGGAGCGCGGCTTGAGCTTCAGACTCGCGATGTCAGTGAGATAGGTCTCCATCCACTTCTCCACGGTCGGTTTCCGGCCCGCAGCCGGCGCACGGCCCTGGTCGCGCAGCCGTTCCAGCTCCCGAACCTTGCGCTTGATCTCAGGCTCGGTCTTGGCACGACGATGACGGCGGTCAGTACTGCCGTCGTTCTTCACGCCCATCGTGACGCGACCGTGCCACCAGCCATCGGTACCGAAGTAGATGGACGATTCCATGTTGGGCTTTCGCGGGCTCATGCATTCCTCCACGAGGGAGGCGCCCCGAGCGGGAAGCTCGGAGCGCCTCCGGGGTGCTCAGGTCAGTTGGACAGCGGAGTGAGGTTCTCCACGTACGCTTCGAGATCCGCACGCCGAATCCGGCGAGTGCGGCCCAACTTGATGTACTTAAGGGCTCCTTCGGCCATCAGCTCGTAGACAGTCGACCGGCCGATGGCGAGGGCTTCGGCAGCCTCCTCCGGCTTGTACAGGAGTCGGTCGACGGGGGCGGCAATCGCGGTGCTCATCCGGGGTGCCTCCTGGGCAGTCGTCCTTGCCTTAGGGGAGTTGCGCTCGGGACCTTGGCGCGCATGTGTCCGAGGTGTGGATTTCTGCGTCATTGCGTCATGAGCGTCATTTAGGCTTCTGACCTGCGGCTTTGTGTGACGTAGCGGCTAGGGGGTGCGTCATCGCAGCGTCATGGGCCGCGTCATCGGATGACGTAGATGACGCAGGATGACGCAGACTCCGCCGTCTGCGTCATGCCTGTATCCGCAGGTCAGGGGCCGGTCTTCGGCTTGCATGACGCAGATGACGCAGCGTCTTCCCTCTTAGGACAAAGAAGAGGGGTGTCTGTTGTGGCGGTGTGCTGCAAAGCGTGAAGAAGGAGCCGCTGCGCGGCGCGACCTTTGGGCGGCGTTCCGCCGAACAGCAAGAGGAGCACGCCACGCCGCTGGTGCTCTTCTTGCTTGTCCGGGGGAGCGTGCGGATCGCGGTCAGTACATCCGCTGCTGCTCGTGTGGGGGTGCGGTGGCCGGGCGGGTCATTTCGAGGTAGCGGCCCGCGCTGGTGCGGCCCGTGTCGATGAGGACACCGCGAGCGGCAAGCGTCGGCTGGAGGCGCTTGAGCCGGTCGGAGAGGACTTTCCCAGTGGTCGGCCAGGCCTTGGGCAGGGGACGCAGTTCGTCACCGCAGTAGAGGCGACCGAGGCAGTGCAGCCACTCGGTGGAGGTCATCCGCTGCGCCGCGCCCGGCTCGATGGTGTCGGCATGCCTGAGGACGGTCTGGGCGAGGAGATCGCCCTCGATCACGTCGTCGTTCAGGTCGTCCAGACTGGCCCGGTAGGCGGTGAGCGCCCCGAGGCCGGTGGCAGCGTCGAGCTGCGCGCACAGGTGGGCGAAGTCGGCCATGCGCAGGTCGGTGGGGGTCTCTGCCTCGGCTGCGCGGACCTTAACCGTGAGGTCCAGAAGGGAACCGAGAACGACGGGCAGAATCTCCGCGTACTCCGCCCACAGCTCCGCCTCGGTGCGCCGGACGCGGGGCCGCTCCAAACGCAGCGGCAGGAGCCGTTCCGCGAGGTCGGGTCGAATGACTCCGACATCGATACCGGTCAGGAGCAGGGGCCGGCGGTAGCCGACGCGGAACACGTCCCCGTCGGTGAACAGTGCGCGCTTGACGTTCTCGGCGCCGGTGACGATGCAGCACATGGCGTCGGACAGGTCCGGGGTCATGTGGGAGAGGTTGTCCAGAGCCGTGACCCATCCAGCCGCCACAGCCGCGATCAGGTTCTCCTCATCCTTCGGCGCCCGGCGCAGGTCACCGCTCATACCCTCGATGATCCGCACGAGCATCCGGCCGCCGGTGGACTTGCCCGCTCCCTGAGGGCCGGTGAGGAACGGTGCGGGGACGGGCACGGACGGCCCCAAGCAGCCGATCAGCCAGGCGATAGCCAGGCACTCCGTCTCCGCATTGGCGAAGTTGCACAGCCGCATCAGCAGGTCGATGCCTTTGCCGTTGGTGTCCTTGGCAGGTAGGGGCAGTTCCCCGGTGAGCTGTGTCCGCCGCCAGCACACCTCGCGGGGGTCGGGGGTGGTGACGTCCCAGCCGGTGGGGTGGATGCGGACGGACTTCCCGTCGGTGCGACCCAGGTCGAGCCAGGTCGCCCCGTCGAACCCGGGGGCGACGCGGATGTGGACGGGCTGCACGTCTTCGGTCAGTGCCAGTGCCTCGATCAGGTCCAGTGCTTCCTTGAGCGCGGTCCCGTTGAAGACGCCGCACCCGTCCCTGAACAGCCCGACCATGAGTTCCTGGCGGTGGCTGCCCGTCGTGCCTTGAGAGCGGATCGGGCGGGCGACGGGATGGCCGTTCTTCTGCGCGTACACCGTGCCGTCGGCGGTGCGGAAGTACCGGAAGTGGGATTGCGCGTAGTCGGTGATGACCTCGCGTGCCGGAGTCTTTTCCTCGTCGGTCATGGTCACAGTCCCAACGTCGTACGGGCGTTGGCCCACGCGTCCGCGCAGTGCCGGACCGACTCGCCTTTGGCTTGCGCGGCGGTGAACAGGCGGTCGATGTGCGGCTCGGTGAGGCAGCCGCACCGGCCATGGGCGGACAACACCGCGAGGAACGTCCGGTACACCGTGTTGTGGACCGCGCTAGCGGTCTCGGTGATTCGCTGCTCGGCCATGGCGATACCCCGCTCCAGGAACACGGGCGACCGGTGGAGGCACGGCCCGGCACCTGCCGGTGCGGGCACGGCGACCGTGCCTCGCACGGGGCGGACGACAGCGGGCGCCTTCACGACCAGGGCGCGGACGGCCGCCGGAAGTGGAGCCATGGTGCCGGTTCCGGGGCCGAGCCAGCGGGCGTAGGACATGGACGACTTGAGGTCCACGCCGGGCCTCACCCCGTTGGCGGACTGCATCGCGCCCCGGTAGATCCAGTGCTCGCCCCGCGTGGTGGCCACGGTCCGGGTAGACGGCAGGGTCTCGCGGGCCCACACGATCGCGTCGGCGTCGTCCAGGTCGACCACGGTCACTCCGGCGCCGCCGGGGTGGTAGGCGACCGTCTCTGCGTGCTTCCACGCGGCCGTCCAGGCCGGGGAGGCGAGGATGTTGGGGTCGGTGGTGGCGGCGGCCCATCCGTGGCACGGCTTGGGGCAGGTGCAGGGGCCGGGGGTCTTCATGTTCGGCCGACCGCCGCAGGCGTTGCCGGTGCAGCCGTGGCAGTTACCGAATGGGACCTTCCCGGCCCGCAGTGGCAGGACCGGCACGCCAGTGGCGGCCAGGCGCAGGGCGAGTAACAGCCGTTCGCTGTCTCGCCGGATGGGGACGTCATGGGTCATGCTGGGTGTCTCCAGTTCTCGAAGTGGTGCTGGTGGACGAGAGCGGTCCCGGTCTTGGCGGACTTGTGGGGGCCGCTCTCGGCGTTCGTGGGGACAGCAACCGGAATCACGGGTTGCGGCCGCTCAGGGAGGCACGCACACCCCCTGCCGGATGGCTTGCGGAGGGGGTTTTCGCAGGTGGTGGCAGGGTGCCTCCCTGCCTCCCTGGTAGCTCGTTTTCACAGGTCAGGGCCAGGGAGGCGGTGCAGGGACGGGTTCAGGGAGTTCTCCCTGCCTCCCTGTCCGGTCCGGGGGTCGCTTCCCTGTCAGGCTTCGGCGGAAGCGGAACCCTCGGTGGTGCGGTTGGCGAGGGCGCGGGCGACGCGTTCGCGGCCGACGACCATGCGGCCGTCGGACTTGTACGGCTCGGCGCCGGCGTCCTCCAATACGCGCTTGAGGTCGCCGGGCGTCCACGAGCCGTAGGTCTTCTCGCTGAGCGCGGACAGCCGCTTGAGCACGTCGGCCGTCAATACCCGGGAGGTGTCACCGAGGACGCTGAAGATGTCGGCGAGCGCGTCACGTTCCTCGCCCTGGTCGACGACGTGCAGGGTGGTGACCCCGCCCCGCAGGGCCTTCGCCCGCTCCGCGATGGCGGTGGCGGTGTCGGTGTCGATGTAGTGGGTGCGGACCGTGATGGATGCCTGTCCGGCGGGAATCTTGATGCCGTCGGAGGCGACGACGACGGTGCCCTTGTCCAAGCCCGGGCGGAGCAGGTTCGGCGCGGCGCCACCGTCGACGGCCTTGTCTCCCAGCGCCATCCGGGCCTGCGACTCGGTGCCCAGCGCGAGGGACGCGCGGGTGTGGGCGCCTTCGCGGACCAGCTTGGGCAGGTTCTGATCGGTCGGGTCCTGCGTCCCCTGCCACAGGGTCACGTTCACCGCCCGCCCCTGGTTGTGAATCTTGCGGGCGGCCATGAAGTACCGGGACGTGGCCTTGGAGCCGCCGTAGGGCCGCTTCTCGCCGTCGACCGCCGGGCACATGAACGCGACCTGCGCTTCGTCGACCAGCAGGATCAGCGGCGGGAAGATGGTGCCGGGCGGGGCCTGGAGACGGCGCTCCATCTCCGTGACACCGCCCTCGACCATCTCGGTAGCGTCGATGACGTGCTCGTCGGTGGGGCCCTGGATCAGGACCGTGGCGAGCCCGTCCCACATGGCCCAGTCACCCGCGCCCTTCAGGTCCGCCACCCGGAACTCCACGGACCGGTCCAGCGCCAGCCACAACGCCAGCGAGCGCAGCGCTGCGGTCTTGCCCTGGTTGGACAGGCCGGTGATGAGCAGGTGGCGCTGATACAGGCTCAGCGTCGCCGCATCCCCGCGCAGGTCCTGACCCCACGGGGCCCGGCCCTTGGTGTAGTCGGCGGTCATCGTCTCGTCCGTGACGAGCGGGGACGGGCCGATCGGCTCGTCCAGCGCGCCCGAGTCGGCGATCCACAGGCGGACGGTGCGGGCGGCGGCCGGGAGGGTGATGAACACCTCGTGCTCGTGCCGGGCCAGGTTCTCCGCCAACTTACGTCGGCGGGACTGCACTTCCTGGGTGGAGACCCCCGAGGGGAGAGTGACGTCGACTTCGACACCGCATCCGGCGATCCGGATCGGGCCGAGCATCGCCGCCCCGGCGTCGCCCATCTCCTTGATGGCGTTCCGCAGCGGCGCGATCCCCAGGTCCCGCAGCGCGGTGACGACGACGGAAGGGGTGATCGGCGCCCCGGCATCGTCGCTGCGACTGTTGGTGGGGAGAGCCCACTGCGGGGCGGAGCCCCGGTGCCGACCGACCGCCCACACCCCCATGAGCGCGAGCCACGGACCGAACGCGACCAGCGGGCCCCACAGGATCGTGATCAGCGTGACGAGCAGCCGGATCAGCTCCACCAGCGCCATCAGCGGCGTGAAGACGTCGGAGGCGTCCTTGTTCGCTATGGTCAGCGCGATACCGATCGCGAGCAGGGCACCGAGCCCACCGCCGGCGCCGTAGGCGGCGCCCTTCACGACCTTCTCGGGGGCCATGAGCAGGTCCATGCGCCGCTTGTGCCGCTGGTCGCGGAACCGGTGCAGGCGTTCCTCCCATTCCCCCGCGGCTTCGTAGTTGCCCGCCGCCTCCGCCGCACGGAGCAGCCGCTCGTAGCGGGCACCGGTACGGCCGTCCCACGCCCGACGGGTGACGATCCTCGTTCCGCCGATGACGTAGGAGCCGTGACGGACCACGGCCCGGCCGGCGCCCTTGGTCCGCTCGTGCCTCACCGCACCGACCACAGCGCGGCCGGCGCGCTTCCACACCCGGACCGGCTGGACCGGCGCACGCGCGGCCGCGACGGACGCGGGGCCGAGCGGGGTGGCGGGTTCTTCGTTCTGTGGGTCTTTGAACAGGGCGATGACGTTCTCGGTCATGCTGGTCTCCTGCTGCTCGAAAGGGCGGCGGGTAGGGCCCGGGGCGGTCGGGATGCTTGGCGGCTGTCGGCCGTCCCGGGGCACAGCTACTCGCGCTCGTTCTTCTTGGAGGCGCGTTCCTCGCGCTTGCGGGCACCCTCGATGACCCGCTCGACCTTGCGTTCCAAATCACCCCGATAGACCTGCTCACCGGCGATGCCGCGCTTGCACATCCGGGCCACCAGGAGCGCGACCTTCGCCTTCTCACCGGTCGTCAGCTTCGGCTCATCGGGACGCACCATCACTTGACCTCCGCCTTCTCCTTGGCGGCCTCGGTGATGGCGGCGGCCTGGGCGAGCGCGGCCCACACGGCAGCCTGCTCGACCATGGCGGGGTTCAGGTCGAGGGGGTGCTGACTGCTCAAGAGCTTTTCGGCACGGGCGCGGTACTGGGTGCTGTCCACAGCGGTAATCCCTCCCTGGGGCCGGACTGTCCGGCTCCCCTCACCGCCCGTACGGGACGGGCGGATCGGGCAGCCGTCAGGCGGGCCGCAGTTCGTCGGTGTGGCAGAGGACGGGGGCGATCAGCCAGCTGATCCCGGCGACGGTCCACCGGCCGTTCGTGAGCGGTCCGGGCGGGTCCTCGTCCACGATCCGGCCCGTCCGTCCCTTGGCCCGGGGGTCGTCCTCGCACGCGACGATGAGCACCTTGTCTCCGGCGGAGAACACGGTCACCGTCCCTTCAGGCGAGCCCGCTTGAGCGTCATGGCCGCGTTCTTGCCGTCCGGGCCGCCGACGCTCTTGACGACGGTCACGACGCCCCAGGTGAGGGCGACGGCAAGGAACGCGAGCAGCGCGAGGTTCGCGGCGATGGCGGTCAGGGCTCCGACGAGCAGGGGGCCGAAGTAGACCCCGGCTGCGACCGCGCCGGCGCCGACACCGGAGCCGAGCGCGATGCGCTCAACCGTGCGGTCCGGCGGCGCTTGGTGGATGTGCTGGTGCACGATCTGCGGAGCGGTGTTCGGCTGGTGGATGGCGGGGAGGTGGTCGGCATAGACGTAGGTGCCGTCCGGGAGCCGGACCACCCTGGCGGGCTCAGGAAGGTTGTTCACGGCCGTGTCCTCTCTGGCTGTTGCTCGGGGTAGGCGCAGGGCGTGCACATGCCGAGCGAGGTCGGGATGCGATACCCGGCGTCCCGGCGGCAGTTCGGGCAGATCTGCCGGGCAGCATTCGCCTTGGCGAGGGCCGCCCGCCGGGCGGGCGTCATGAGGCGGACGGGTCTGGCCAGGTCAACCCGGTACAGATAGGCGACCAGCGGCTCCCGCCGCCGGCGGGGACGTTCGAGCTGCGCCGCGACCGGCTGACCCCCGGGACGCAGGCCCAGCGCACGGAGCTGCCGGAAGGTAGCCAATCCGTCGGGGGCGAGCCGCCACCGGTAGACGGGGATGGCGCCCATCACGCCACCGCGACCGGCTCAGGAACCTGCTCAGCCGTCCGCTCGGCGCGCAGGGTCTCCCGCAGCATCCGGGCTTTGTCCGAGGACGTGCGCAGGGCCTTGCGAATGCCTTCGGCGGTCAACTGATCCACCGTCCACGACTCCGTCACCTGCCGCGCTTCATCGAGGAGTTCATCCGCCGTGCGGCGCGGTCGGGCCGATCGGGCCGCGTCCGGGACCCGACCGGTCGCCCGGCGCGAGGCCGACTGCTCGGCCGCCACCGCCCGCACGGCGACCCGATCAGTCGGGTCCTCCTCGGCGGGGGAATCGACCTGCTCGAGCCACTCGACCGTCACCGGCTCGACCAGTGCGGGAAGCGGCTCCGGGGCCGCTACGGGCAGGTCAGAGGTAGACCGTTCCGTGTCGATCTGGCTAGATTTCTCCATATTCGCGGGGTCGATCGGTCGGTGGTGCAGCACCTTGGCGACGAGATCGGAGCCGAAGTAGATCGACCCGACGGGAAGTGACGTGGCGAGCAGGACGAGCAGCCAGTTGACCGCGTCCCACTCGGCGAGCCGGGTCCAGTCGACCGACTCGCCGTGCAGCTCGGGTACGAGACCGTGCACGAAGTTGAGGACGAGCGAGGCGGCGGTGTAGGCGGCCAGGACCCGCAGCGCGAACGCCTTGTCGGCCCGGTCGGTCAGGACGAGCGTGGCGACCAGGGCCAGGGCCATCAGACCGTCGACCACGAACGGGTACAGGGTCGCGCCGGTCTTGTCCGCCCCGACGGCCGTGGCCACGTCCCGCAGCGCGTTCCACGAGACACGGAACGCCATGCCGACCACGGCCACCAGGGCGAGGACGAGCAGCGCCTTACCGGCCCGGTTCACGCCGCACCGCCCGGGGCAAGCGCCGGAATCCGTCCGTAGCCGGTCAGGCGCAGCCGGGCGCCGGCGTACTCGGTCTCCACCTTCAGGACCCGGGTGTGGGTGCCCTGCTCGTGGTAGCTCACGCTCTCCGGGGTGAGCCCGAGAGCGTCGCGCCACGCCTCGAAACCGGCGAGGTCGTCATGGAAGGACAGTTCCAGCAGGTCCGGATAGACCGTGGACACCGACAGGCACGGTGCCGACAGGTGCGCGAACTCCACACCGAACACCCGCAGCGCGAGTAGCGGGGCGTTCAGCTCCTTCAGGGTCTGCGTGCTCATGCGGCACCGCCCGTCAGCGCCGTACCGGCGCGGTTCGTGAGGTCGCGGCGGGCCGACATGACTCGGTTGCGGGCCCGGCGGGTCCGCCGCTCGTCCAGCTCGGTGGCCGGCCGGTCGATGGTCATGATCTGCGCGTCGAGCAGGTCGACCTCCGCCAGAATCAGCGGCATCTCGCGCTCGATCGCGTCCAGCTCCGGGTCCGACGGCTCACCGTCGAACGGGACGGCCGTAACAACGGCCTGAAGTGCAGCGATGAAAACCATTGGGTCGTGGTCCCTTCTCAGAGGAACGGCCCGAACAGCGGCCCCGGTGTTCGAGCACCGGGGCCGCACGCCGTTAGTTGGTCGGTCGGGAGCGTGCGCGGATCTCTTGTTCGCACGGTGCTGCTCGGTCCAGGGAGTTCCGAATCCCGGAGGTCGTGGCAGGCGGGAGGTGTGCCGTGCGGTTCTTTTGAGTCGGTGGCGTGTCCCCCTACGGGGTGTGGGACCCGGTTGTGAAGCGGGTCCGGTCTCGGCCGACTGGTCTCCACTCGCCCTCGGCCGGTGCAGTGCGGCCGTCTCGCTGCGGTGGATCACGCTGTGGAGTTGTGACGCAAGCGCGCCCTTTCGGACACGCAATGCACGGAGCGCAGAGCGCCCTCACTCCTGCACTCATGTGCAGGAGTTTACGTTACATAGAGTGCCCGACTCGTATACATGAGTCAACCCGCCGCGAGAAGATTCTCCGCGACGGGCTGTCTGGGCTGAGTCGCCGTCAGTCTCCGGCGGGAATGCGGTAGTCGAGAACGAACTGGTCAGCGGCCATGATGGTGTCGCACACCTCCACCACGCGGCCCGCGTCCGTCTCTGCGCTGCGGGTGAGGTGGATGACGGGGGAGCCGGGACTGAGGCTGAGGGCCGCCGTCTCCTGTTTCGTGGCGAGCCTCGCGCGGACCGTCTCCGTGAACTCCGTGAGAGTGTGTCCATTGTCCTCCAGGCGTGCGTAGATGCCGCCGCCACCCGGATTCTCAGCGAACAGTTCTGGGATGTCCTTCGCGATGTCCCACGGCAGGTAGGACGTCGCTTCTTCCGTCGGCGTGCCGTTGCTGAAATACAGTCGGCGACGTGCGAGCACCTGTGCGCCGACGGGGACGCCGAGCCGTTCCGCGATCTCGCTCGGTGCATCGGTCGGGCCGATGTAGAGGACGGTCACGTCGGGTTTCCTCCCTGCCTGCTCCGTCTCCGCGATGTAAGCGGCCTTCCCCGCCCTGCGGTGCGACCGCCGGAACCGGTCCGAGGATTTTCGGCGTACGGGCGGCTGGCTCTTTACGAATGAGCCTTTGCCGTGGTGGGTGTCGATCAGGCCCATCGGCCGCAGCTCTGCGACTGCCTTGCGGGCGGTGCCCTGCGACACCAAGTAGCGAGCCATCAGCTCGGACTCGCTGGGTACCTTCTCTCCGGGCGCGAGCACTCCAGCCCTGATCTGCTGAGCGAGGTCTTCGGCGATCTGTAGGTACCGTGGCTTGCCAGAGTCCCTAGAGGCTGTGGTCCCCATGTCCTTCTGTTCCTCCTATGCTTATATACATGAGTAACGCTACCCCAGGAAGGCGTGTCAATGTCGCTGCATTCGGTGTCTGTGGCTGGCGTCGTGGTCCGTGACGATGGCCGCATTCTCGTGATCCGGCGGGCCGACAACGGCGCGTGGGAGGCCCCGGGCGGTGTCTTGGAGCTTGACGAGCGGCCGGAGGATGGCGCTTGCCGAGAAGTCCTGGAAGAGACCGGCATCAAGGTTGACGCTGTGCGTCTGACCGGGGTCTACAAGAACATGGCGCGCGGCGTCGTGGCCCTCGTGTTTCTGTGCCGGCCGGTCGGAGGGGAAGAGCGCACCTCTAGCGAATCGGTCGATGTGCAGTGGTTCACTCGTGAAGAGGTTCAGAGCCACATGCTTGAGGCGTACTCGGTGCGCGTGCTCGATGCCCTCGACAGTGACGCGGCGCAGGTGCGTGCGCATGATGGACGTCGGCTGATCGACGGAGCCGATTCGGTTGTCGTCTCTGTCGCTTCTTGAAAACCGTCGCGGTGCGAGACGCTGCGGGTGCAATCCCGTGCCAGCCCCGAAGAACAGCCCCTGACCAGCAGTTCGGTTAGGGGCTGTCGTAGTTCTTGGTGCCCTTGGATGACCTTGGGAGGCCGGGTGTGATGGATGGAAACGGGACGCGAGCGTTGGGCGCTCGCGGTCTCAGTCGTGGTCTCAGTCACCTCTGAGTCCGCGCCCGTCCGCCATGGTCCACCAAGGTCCTGACATGCCCTTCCATCAGGCACGGAGCCCCGTTCGAGAACGTCCACGAACACCCCCGGACCAAGATCGGACAACTCGTAATGCGTAGGTCTCGGGTTCGAATCCCGAAGGCGGCCCTGTAGAAGCCCCAGGACTCACTCGCCGTGACCTGGGGCTTTTGCCTTTATCGACGGGTCCCAGGCGCGGGTGAAGGCTGGGGCCGGAAGGCGTCACCCATGCGCGCATGACCTCCGAGCCCGCCGCCCTTCCGCTCCGGGCATGAGCCGGCGTGCCGCTTGCAGTCTCGGTGCAGGGTTGCGCAACCGCGCTCGTGGCCCCGGTGGGTGGTGCGTCGCTGCGACGACCCAATTGTCCGCGCCCACGACGGGCGCCACCTCCTCGCATCGGCATCGGGCCCAGCGGCCCCGTCCCAGCCTCCCTCTCATCGGAGCGGCCAGGTGACGCGTTGTGTGGCCAAGCATGGACTCGTGACTCGTGACTCGTGACTCGTGACTCGTGACTCGGGACTCGTGCAGGCTGGCCCCCTGTGCGTTGAGAGCTTCTCTACTTCATCAAGGTCACCCCAGCCGGTACTCCCCGTCTGCCGTGACCATTGGACAAGCCCCCGCCGTGTTGGGAGACATTGGGATGCACGAGATCGAGGACGAACGCGCGGCACTCCACGCGGCGCGGGCAGCGGGACTGAGCACTGACGGGATGCGGCTCGTGTCCAGCTCCTCCCGGCTGGTCTGGCACGCCCCGGACGCGAACGCCGCGATCACGGTGACCAGGCCGGGAACCAAGAACATGGAGCAGGTGACCCACGAAACCCGCGCGATCGGCGCGTTCGCGGATGCCGGTGTCCGGACCCCAAAATTGTTGTCCGGGCCCTTGCGGGTGCCAGGTCAGCGGTTCGCCTTCGTGACCGAGTGGGTGGACCACGCGCCACCCCTCTCCCGTGAACGTGCCTGGACCTTGATAGCCGAGCAGGCGTCGTTGGTCGCCGAGGCCGCTGTTGAGGGCATCCAACCGATCCACATGCCCGAGATTGCCCAGTCAAGATGGCGCGAGCTCTTGGGCCCCGACGCGGGCGGGCGGTTCTCCGCCCGTTGGGAAGACGCCCGGTCGGCTCTCACCGAGCGACGGGCGTGGTGCCAACGAGTGGTCGCCCACGACGACCTGCATCCAGGCAACGCCCTGATCGACACCTCAGAGCGTTGTTGGCTCGTGGACCTGGAGTACGTCTGTGTCGCCCCGCCCGAATGGGACCTCGCCGCGCTATTGGTCCTGCATCGGCGCTTCGGTGACCCGAAGAACGTGGACGACCTCCTCGCCTACTGGCCGTCCCACGACCCAGCCCGCCTCGCCGCCTGTGTCACGGCCCGCGAGGTCCTCGTGGTCGGCCGACTGCTGCTGATGGGAACCCCGAACGCCATCGCCGAGGGCCGGAGGCGTGCGCGAGGCCTGTTCGGCGACGGCCCGCCATGGCGACACCTTCCCCCACTCACCTGAGCACCGGTGTGTCGACCAGTCAGTCCTGCTCGTCCGAGAACGACTGGGGAGCCCAGGTGCCGCCCACGTTCCTGACCAGGAGGACCGTCGTCGGCTGCCGATCGTCGCGAACACCTTCAGGACTCGTGCCGGCCCATACGAGGTGGACCCGGACCGCGTCGGACCGGTCGTCGTAGCGCTCGGCAACGCCCGCCCGGACACGGCATTCACGCCAACGCTCTGTGGCGGGCAGGCCCTTGAAGTACTCCGGGAAGGCGTTCCTGCCTTCACCGGTGACATCGGCGAGCAGAACGTTTCCGGCCAGTTCCACGAGTCGCCTCTCGAGGGTGGGCGGGATGCTCGCCCTTCTGCTCTGAGCCAGTGCCTTCTGCAGAACGGCGTCACTGACATCGCCGGCGAGCGGGTCGGCGTCTCGCGCGGTGGTGGTGGGCGTCGGCGTGGACGACGCCGGCGTTGGGCTGACCGGAGACGACGGCTGGACGGACTGGGTCGGCGGGGCCGGGGAATGTGCCGGAGGCCCCGCAGCGGGAGGTGGGGCTCCGTCGGACTGTGGCCATAGCAGGGCCACTCCGATCACCGAGAGGACGGCGGACATGGCCAGCATGACGACGCCCGAACGCTCCGCGCTGTTCATTCCAGGTGTCCAATGCTGTCGAGGCTCTTCATGCGTACTGCGGATTCCGTGACCACTTCCCCCGGCCGGGGAGCCTCGATCTGCTTGTTCTGGCCAAGATAGATGGACACATGGAAGAGCTGGCTGCCACTTCCCGGATTGTCGGAGAAGAAGAGCAGGTCGCCTGGCTGCGCTCCGGCCAGGCTTCCGGCCTTGGTGGTGATCCTGACCTTGCCGCTGTCGTGCTGTGCCTGCGCGGTGGTGCCGATGTGGAGACCGACCTGCGCGTAGGCGTACTCGGTCAGGCCGGAGCAGTCGAACCCGAAGACTTTGCGACCGTCCTGTCCGCCCGGTGAACAGCAGATTCCGTACGAGGGGCCGCTCTCGTCGCCGCCGCCCCAGGAGTAGTCGGCTCCCTTGTGCTTCCGGGCCGCCTCGATGATCTTCTTGGCCTTGTCCGAGGCTTCGATGGGACCGGAGACGTCACCCAGGGCGTCGTATTCGGCCTTGGCCGCCAGGACGTCGGCCACGTACTGCTCGGAGTGGTTGTAACGGTAGATGGCGTCGTGCTCGGTCTCCTTGTCGCCGAAGTCCGCCTCGCCGGTCCCGCACAGATAGGCCGCGGTGGACAACGCCGAGTCGAAGACGTTCTGGGGATCGGTGTCGCCGTCGGCGTCCCCGTCCTGGGCGACGCTCTCCCAGGTCTGAGGAATGAACTGGGTGGGTCCGACGGCGCGGTCGTACTCGGTGTCCTGGTCGTACTTGCCGCCGTCGGTGTCGTAGATGAGCTGTGTGCCCTCGCGACCGTTCAGCGGGATGCCGATGACCGGCGGCGTGACGTTGCCGTAATCCTTACCGTGCTTGTCGATGACCTTTCTGCCGGCGTACGTGCCGTGGTGGGACTCGATCTTTCCGATGCCGGCCAGCAGCGTCCACCTGAGATTCTTGCACTTGGGACGAACTTCCCTGATCTTGATTTCGGCCGCCAGGTACGCCTCACAGGTCGGTTTGGGGATGCCCGCCACTTTCTCGCAGCTGACCTCGACCGGAACCTGCTGCTGACCCTGCTGGCCACCGGGCAGCAGGTTCGCCGCCATGGCGACCCCGAATATGAGGAACGCCCAGGGAAGGACCGTGGCGACCGCGAGCGCGATGAGCAGCTTCTTCGTGCCGCTCATCGGCTCGTTCTCTTCGGCTGCCGTCACCTGCCACGCCCTCCGGCATCCCTCCCGCGACGGCGGTTGGCTCCGCTGCTCCCGGCGGACGAGCGACGCCTGTTCTGCTGCTGGCTCCGCCTTCCGTTCACGGCCCGGTTCAACCGCTGTGCGTCACTGCGGGCCTGGCTCCTGGCATCGCGCACGCGCCTGGAGGCGTCCTGCTGCGGGGCGTTGCGGGGACGCCGCGTGCCTCCCCGCGCCTCCCGTTCGAGGTTGCGCCGCTCCGCCGCGACCGCGTTCCTGAACCGGCTGCGGGTGACGGGCGCCTCGTTCTTGATATAGCGGCCGGTGCGCGCGGTGGCGAGCGCGCCACGTCCGACGCGGTTCTTCTCCAGACGCTTCTTCGCGGCGTTCTTCAGCCGGTTCTTCAGGGCCGTCTTGGCGGTTGCCTGCACCGCGGCGGTCGTACCTCCGGTTCCCACGGCCGCGGCCACCTGGGTGCCGAACCTGACGGCGCCCTGGACTCGTTGCTTGAGGTTCTTCTTCGGCTTGCCGCCCTGGCCGCCACCACCGCCACCGCCACCGCCGGCTCCACCGCCTGCGCCACCGCCGCCCTTGGGCTTGCCGACCCACAGGTCGCGGGCCTTGCGGCCCACGCTGCTGAGCGTCGACGCGTCGCTCTTGAGCTGGTCAAGGCCCTTGGGGCCGGCCGACGCGGCGCCGTTGAAGACCGATGCGCCTCCGCCACCGGTGTTCGAGTTCAGCCGATCGCCGAGATTCTTCGAGATGGTCTTGGCAGCGGCTGTGACCTTCTTGCGGAAGACCAGGAACGCCAGGGCCACGAAGTCGATCGTGAGGAATTTGACCGTCATGACCTCGCCGGTGTCCGCGTTCAGCACCGCGATGACCATCACGAGGAAGAGCGTCAGGAACATGACGGACAGGAAGATCGCGAGAATGACTCTGAAGACTCCTGAGACCCAGTTCCACATGGCCGTCCGACCGCCGCCCGGCAAGATGCCGGCGACCAGAGCCGGTTGTGCCCGGATGACCTCGATGGCCATCCATACCTGGGAGACGAGGAACGTGATGGATACGCCGAACACCAGCAGTACGACGATGAGCGCGGCGAGTGCGATGAACCAGACGCTGAGGAGGTTGTCCAGGGAGGCGGACAACTGCTGGTCGTCCATGGGGGCCTCACCACCGCAGACGGATTTGACCTCCGCGTCGGCCGGAACGACGTACTGCTTCCAGGCCGCGTGCTCTGTTGCCTTCTTCTTGAGTTCCTCGACTGCCGCCTGCTGCTTGTCGTTGATCACCGTATAGATGGCCCAGGGGTTACCGGTGGCCAGCAGCAGGTTGTCCTTCAGTCCCTCGAGCGAGAAGGCGTCGCTGAAAGCGTCGCCAAGTCTGTCCCAGAAGTCCTTGTCCTGCTCGGCCTGGATGATCCTCGGCATGACCATGCGGTTGAAGTTGTAGCGGGCGAGGACGGCCTTGCCGTAGGCGGCGTTGCACTGCCCGTCGATGGCCCTGCCGGTGTAGAGGACCCATACGGGGCGCTGGATGAACGCGTCGACCAGGCCGTCGGTGATCGGCCGGCTGACCGCGTCCGCCTCGTTGTCGCCCTTCTGCTGGCCGGAGCAGGTGGTGTCCGGATTCTTTCTCTGGCCGCCGGGCGGAGGCTCCTTGCACATGTCCTCGAGGACCACATCGGCGAGAGCCAGCGAAAACTGTTTGGTCGTGCCCAGCACGCCCGAGTCGTCGCCATTGCCGATCAGCGTGGCGCCGGGATTCGCCAGCGTCACCGTGGCGATGGAGGCGATGACCAGGGACATGGCGATCTCGCTCCAGCCCTTGGACCGCCGCTTGAACAGAATGTGATATCCGCCCCACAGCGCGACGATCGTCAGGAAGAGCCCTGGAAGCCCCAGTTTGTCGATCACCTGGGCTTTGATGCTGGCGGCGACGTCGGACACCGGGTCGAGCAGTGTCTTGGCAAGGCCGAAGTCCAGAGCCCAGTCCACCAGCCAGCAGGCGAAGCCGATCACGACCTTCGTGACCATGAAGCCGACACCGATGAGGAAGGCGATGATCTTACTGATCACATCGAGCGTGCCGCCCTGGTCGACGTTCAGACCATAGGCGCTGATCGGGACGCCGTTCCTGTCGACCACCTCGAAGATGCCGAGCACCTTGCCCGCGTCCTTGGGCGGCGGCGGCGGCTCACAATAGAGGTTCGGCACCGCTTCGTTGGGCTTGCACAAGTCGCCGTCCGCCCACGCGTGCTGTCCCAGCAGCAGCGTGACCACGAGAGGCAACGCCACCAGGACCAGCAGGCGCAACCAGAAACGGGGGTGCTGGACCACCCCCGGGAGAGCGGTCATATCGTCGCCACCTCGTCCTCCTCGACCGCTTCCACCGGCTCGTCGAGCGTGGCCCGGCCAGGAGTGGTGTGGATCGCCTCTGCGGCCGCCTCATCGGCGGGAATGAGCACCTTCATGCCGCCGATTCGCTTCTTCAGGTCGTAGTAGAGGCATTCACCGGCCCGCAGCAGCCTTTCTTCCTCCGAGACGTTGATCGGCGACAGGTTCTCGGTCACCAGCTTGACCAGCGAGGTGTCCGTGCCGTCGAGACCGAGGAACTCAAGGCCACGGGCGGCCAGTTGTTTGTTGCGGTGGCGGAAGAGGAAGCGGTGGGAGACGAGGCCGCGAATCTTCTCCCCGTACTCGGAGTTGGCCGGACCGACGTCGTACGGGTCGTGGGAGCCGGCGAACGCACCACAGCCGTGCTTACGACCGTCATTGATGATCTCGAGCAGGAGTTCGGTTCCCTCGGCTGAAGAGGTCAGCCACCAGCACTCGTCGAGGAAGACCCCGACGAACTCCTCCGGGTCGGCGAAGGCGATCTCCCGGCACAGCGCCGCCACCAGGTACATCAGCCGCCAGCCGAACTTCTTCTCCACCTCGAGGCTGGAGAGCCGATGGCCCTCCAGCTCCGTCTTCTTGGGCAGACCGATGTTCGCGGCCGAGAAGACGATCGTGTCGGCGTCCGAGATCTCCACGATCGGCAGGTCAGGATCGAAGACCACCCGGCCCAGGTCCTTCTTGGCCAGGGAGCGGAGCTTGCGGGAGAGTTCGCTTGCCGAGGCACGGACGTTGTGGTCGTCCGGGTCGCTCGGATCGGGCGTCTGGGCCCGCTCCGTCAGCTTCTCCATGAGAAGGCGCATGCTGGGCTGCGGCGACTTGTGGGTGGCGTCGATGGCGTCGGCGAGGGTGACACCTTCGGTGCTCATCGAGGCGATGTCCAGCAGCGGGGTGAGGAAGGACTCGGTGTAACGGGCGGCGCGAGGCCCCTTGAAGACGCGCAGCGGATCGAGCGACACCTCGGCGTCCTCGTCCACGGTGATGACCTGGGTTTCACCAGGACAAGCACGGGCGAAGCGGGCCCACTCCTGCTGCGGCGTACGGTCGATGGCCAGTGCCCGGCCACGGCTGCGTGCCCGGCCGATCCGGCGGCCGGTGGTGAGGATGGAATACATGGCCGTCTTCATGGCCACCGACTTGCCCGAGCCCAGTTCGCCGATGAACACGGCCGAAGCCGAGGCGTTCAGCCGCGGGCCGAGGCTGAAGTCGACGAGGACCGGGCGGGCCCCGCCGCCGTTCAGCTGGAGCCCGTACAGCGATCCGCCGTCGTCACCGAGTGCCTGACCGCAGAAGGGAAGGGCCATGGCGAAGTCCCTGGCCAGGAGGTACTGCGCGTAGTCGTTCATGACCCGGGGCGTAGGGGTGCCGGGCAGCATGCTGTGGAAGAGGGGTGTCTGCTCGCCGATCGGACGGACCAGGGTGTACTCGTTGCCGCCGAAGTGGTTGATCAGCGCCGATGCCTTCTCCTCGGTCTCCTCCGGGGTCGCGCCCCAGACGCACGTGACCACGCTCGCCCGGATCTCCACCTCGGTGGACGACGAGGTCAGACGTGACCGGTACTCGTCCAGGGCGGCGCCGGCCTTGTCCAGGCTGGCCGGGACACCGGCGGTCTCTCCGTCGTACTCCCCTCGCTGGTGGGCCAGTTCGCGTGCCTGTCGGCGGGACTTGGGTTCGGCCTTGGAACCGGGCTCGATGTTCAGCCGCACGGCCCAGTCCACGGGGAAGCCGAAGTCGTCCAGAGCGGCCAGGTATTCGCTGCCCGGAAAGGCGAACGAGTCCGGCATCTCGGCCAGGATGGAGAAGGCCTGGTAACTGTCGCCGAACTCGGTCGTCGACTTCACGTACCGGTGGCGGAACGGGTTGACGGGCACGCCGCGGCGCTCCTCGATGCCATCACCGCGCCCGCCCTCGTCCAGAATCACCTCGGAGTAGGCAGCCACGGCGCGACCGCGTCCCACCACGCCCCGCGGCTCGTCCTGTTCGGGCAGAAGCGGTTCAGCCGTTCCCCGCCGGGCGCAGTGCCCGTAGATCCACAGGATTTCCCCCTCGGTCGCCGGGCGCAGCCGCACCGCGGACGGCCAGGTGGCCGCGAGGTGCCGTGCCTGCTCGATGCGCCGTTCTTCCTCGGCTTTGCCGATCGGAGCGGTGGGCAGGCCGAAGGCGCTCATCACCTCGTATTGCGCCGAGGAGAGCACCGACTTGGTGGCCTGCTTGAAGTCCGTGTGCCGCATGGGAACGGCGAGGAAGTCGACGCGTCCGGAGAGTTCCATCTCCTCCAGCTCGTCCAGAACACGCAGGGAGAGGTCCACGTACTCGGGGGAGGCGTCCAGGTCGATGCCCGCCGTCATGCGTGTGACGACGCTCGCGGCATCCACCTGAGGGCAGAGGCTGAGCAGCAGGGCCTCGCCCTTGATCGCCTTGAACAGCGATTCCAGGGCGTTGAGCCGCTCGCGCTTGGCGGCCCGGGAGGCGTGGCTGTAGTTGTCGGAGTCGACCCGCCACACAGCCCACACCGTCGCGTTGGTGGTCCAGATCAGATTGCCGCTGATGTGGCGCACGGGAAGGCGCATGGCAGTTCGTCCATCCTTCGGTTCAGGGCGGGTTCAGTTCCGCTCTGCTTCGTCAAGCAGTTCCTGGAGGCGGGTGCGGGGCCGGGCCGCGGGGGCCGGCCGGTCCGTGGACCGGCCCGCGAGCTGTTCTGCGGGACGCAGGGCGGGCGGCGCCGGTGTGACGAGCCGGACCGGCCGGTCTTCGGTGTCCCGAGCCGGCTCCGGCGGCCGCAGCCGAATCGTCACGCGGCCGGTGACCAGCTTGGTCCGGAACGGCCGCTGAGGGCGGCCGGCCAGCCGGCCGCCCGGCGGAGACGTGCCGTAGACGATCAGCCCGAGCAGCGCCCGCGCGGGGTCACGCCCGTCCATTCGCGCGTACCGCATCAGCCACGCGAGCCCCCAGGGGAACGCGATCAGGATGAACGCGTTCCCCAGCCCGAAGACCGCCCAGAGATCCCGCGTGGTGATCAGCAGGATGAAGACCACCACCATGGTGACGATCTGGGTGATCGTGTAGGGGCCGCCCGGGATCCGCCCGCCGCCGGGCAGTTTGCCGATGACGAGGGGGTGCTTGCGGGCCCGCGTGTAGGAATGCCCGACAAGCACCCCCTCGTCGGACGGCGACTTGCTCACAGCAGGTCAGCGCCGTTCAGCTGCTGAGGCAGGGACTGCGGCGGGTCCACGACGAGGACCTGGCCCGGATTGGCCTTGCCGGCGTCGGGCACTTCGCTGTCCACCATGCTGCTGAGATCGGTGATGTTCTTGACTGCGAAGACGACCACGGCGCCGAGGATCGCCGCTGTGAGCGTGCCTGCCCAGGAACGGGTCTTCCAGTAGGCCAGGACCGTCGCGACGATGGCGAGCACGCCGGCCGCCGTCGTGGCCAGAGTCTGTACGTTGCTGAGTGTTTCGTCGAGCCAGGTGAACACCTTGCCGTTGGCGGCCAGTGTGATCATGGCGGGATGCGCGGAGCTCATGTGTAAATCCCCTCGTGTAATGAGCTGTTGGGCGGTCATTCCCCGGCGGAGGCCGACGGGGAAGCTGGGTCCGGCGACTGTGCGGTACTCGGCGCGGCCGAGGCGCTGTCGGGTGTGGGACCGGTCTGGTCGGGGGAGAGAGCGGGCGCGACGTCGAACGCCGCGACCTCCCACCGGCCGTCCCGAGTGCTCAGAGTGAGCGCGTAGTTGAGCGTGTAGTCCTGGCCACCGACCGTGGCGCTCACGGTCGCCAGCACACGGCGCCGCGTGCCGTCCGCCGGGACGGAGGGCGTGTCCGGGGTCTTCGCCTCTTCCTGATCGTCCTGGAGGCCGGTGACAAGGGTCGTGGTGTACGGGGCCGGGACGATCGGCGCGACCTGGAGACCGGGGGAGACGTAACGGCTGAGTTCCCCCTGACCGGTGAGGTAGGCGGCGATGAAGCGGCTGACCGTGTCGCCCACCGGGCCGTTGAGGCTCGAGTTGGTGTCCGTGCCGTAGTCGAGGTCCCCATGGCTCGCCGAGCTGGGAGCGTTGACCTCGGCGGGCAGCGAGGTCGCCGCGTAGAGCGCCTGGCCGCCACCGGGCTTGGCGGTGCCTCCCGCCGCCGGTGTCCCGGAGACCTGGACTCCGACGCGGAAGTAGTGCACTCCCTTGTCGACGGCCTTGCCCTTGTCGGCCTTCGCCGAGACGCGCGCCGCGACCGTCACGGCCCAGTAGCCGTCGCCAACCTGCTGTGCCGCGACGGTGACCAGATGCGTCGCGGTCCGCGAATTGGGCTCGTTGGCAAGCGTCACGTGCTGCGCGTAGTACGGCTCGAGGGTCTCCTCCGTGCCTTCGCCGGCCGAGAGGTACGTGGCCACGTACAGCTCGGCGAAGCCCGCCGGGCCGGTGGGCGAGGGCGCGGCGGCCTTCGCCGCGCCCGAGGCGTGCTGTGCGGGAGCCCGGGAGCCGGCCATGACCACCGCGAGGAGACCGAGGCCGGGCCCCGCCAACAGCAGAACCCAGATACCGATGGTGGCGAGTCTGGTGAAGCCGGCCAGCTTGGCGGTGCTCTGCTGCCAGCCGGTGACCGCCTCGTCCAGTTCACCGCCCTCGTGGATCTCGTCGTGCCCCTGCGGCGCCACCGCGTCCTGGCGCGTCGTCCGGGTGCTTGCGCGGCCCCTGCGTGCCTGGTCCTTGTCCTGCTTCTTGCTCATGAGCTTCCGGTCGCGCTTCATCGCATGCCTCCCTGAGCGATCCACAGCACCGGGCGCCCGAGATCGACGACGCGTCGTACGCTCTCGTCCAGGGACGTGGTGGGGGTGGCGGTCAAGGGACCCTCCGAGCCTTTCGAGTGACTGTCATATGAGTGAGGAATGGGACTCCTCCTGAGGAAGGTGCGTCGGACGGTGCTGGTGTGACGCCCAACAAGCTCAGATCTTGCGTGAGTTGTGTCACTGAGCCGTCACCTTGCTGTCGCGAACCTGTCAGAGGCGGCGTGCGTCAGCCGGCGGACGGCGCGGCTGCGGCGCTGGCGTTGGCTGGCTCCCGCCCGGCCCAGCGGGTCGGGTTTGATCGCGTCCCGCACCGGGCTGTCGCGGTAGTAACTGGTGATGAGGCGCGCGTCGTCCACGCTCAAGGCGCCGGTGTCCAGGGCCCAGACGAGTAGTTCCACGAGCTCCGCGCGGGCATCCCACCCAGCCATGCGACCCGGCTCGTCGTCGGCCAACAGCCGGTACTCGCCCGCCTGCGCGAGCAGCATGGCCAATTCCGCCTGCGAAGCGGGGCATGCGTCGGTGGCGGAGAGGCCGGCGGCGACGGCGATGTCCAGGGGGACGACGCTTGGCTCCGAGCCGATCAGGCGGTGCGTCAGGCGCAGGGTCTCCAGGGCGAGGTTCGCGGCGATGCGCTCTGCGCGCTGCTCAACCGGGTAGGTCCGGATCACTTCGTACAGTGCGCCGACCGTCAGGGAGACCGTCTCCTCCCAGTCGTGCCCGGGGCGCAGCTGGCTGCGCGCGATGCGTATGGCTTTGGGCAGCATCGCCTGGACGATCACACGTGCGGCGATCTGCGCCTGCGCGCCGCCAACGACCGCTGAGCGCAGCGGAGGCAGGAGAAAACGGTCCTGCTCGATGCGGGTGCGGCAGGCGCCCAAGGCTTTGAGGACGTCCTGCGGTACGGCGAGCCCTTCCTCGCCGTACCAGTCACGAACGGCGAGCCGTGCGGTCTCGTCCTGCTGCAGACGCTCCCACTCGGCGTTCAGCCGCCCGACCAGCCCGTTGTTCTTTCGGATGTGGACGGTACTGCTGTACACGGTGATCCCCCTGTGGCTTGCTGTGGAACGCGACAACAGTTCCACTCCCCCCTTGTCCGCTCCCGGGACTGGCGGCGACGGTTGCCGGTCCAGGGGTAAAGCGGTTCCGGACCGTACGCCGGCCAAGATCTTGTCCGATCAACACGTCGGTGTCACACGGTTATTCGAACTGACGTCTTACCCTAGGTTGGGGGTCGAGCGTCGGGTATGTCCGGCAGCCGGCCCGCCCAAATGTCCGCGCGTGACGGAGTGCGGGTGTGACACCGTGGCCCGAGTGGCACTGATCGTGCATGTCTGACCTTGCCTCAACTCTGACGTCGGGCTGCCTCGTTGTGACCGCAGGAGTACACGGTTGTGACAGAACAAGACAGCAGTGGTGTCTGATTCTGATGCAGAATGACGGCAGGTCACATGCCGGATGTGGAAGAAGTGTTACGTCACATGACCAAGGGGGGTCTGATGAGGTACGGGGAGAACACTGTCCGCAGAGTCGGTGCTGGAGTGGCCGCGGCCACGCTCCTCCTCATCGCGGGCTGCGGCTCGTCAGGTGAGGACAAGCCTGAGCCGCCCAAGGCGAGTGCGGATCAGGGCGACGCGCAGAAGCAGAGGGCCGGCGCGCAGGCGAAGGCGCTGGCCGCATACCGCGGTATGTGGGACGCCCAGGTGGAGGCCTACACCTCGGGGAGCATGAAGAACGCGCGGCTCAGCGACTACACGACCGGCGAGGCGGCCAAGAGCATCATCACCGGCTTCACCTACTACAGCGAGCGAGGTCTTGCCTACAAAGGCAAGCCCCAGATCGCGCCGAAGGTGACCGCGGTCGACGTCGCGTCCGATCCCCACACGGCGACCATCAGCGACTGTGTCGACATGACGGGCGTCGTGGTCAAGCGGGCGACGGGCAAGCCCGTTCCGGTGGGCAAGGACGACGCCCGACGCCCCTGGACCGCCAAGGCCACCACCGCAAAGGCGGGCGGCGCCGAATGGCGCATCACGGACTACACGATCGACAAGGACAGGACATGCTGAGCGGAAGACGCCTGATACGCGCGTCCCTCGTGCTCCTGGCCGCCGGCGGGCTGATGTTCGGCGGAACGAACGCGGCCCTGGCCGACGGTCCGGTCACGTGCCCGCCCGAGGTCCAGGTCTGCGACGTGGAGGCCGAGGACCCGGGCAAGCCTGGGAATGGCGGCTCGGGGGGCTCGGGAGGTGGGTCCGGCGGCGGCGAATCGAGCGCGTGCCGACGGGCGAACGGAGAGAAGATCCCCTGTTACGTTCCTGGGCTCGGCTTCTGGAGCGCGCAGTGCTACTGGCAGCTCCTGCAGCCCCAGCCGCCCGCTGACGCCTTGGTCTGGGGCGGCAACGACCCGAGCAAGGGTGACATCTATCGGCCCACGTCCTGCCCGGACTTCGACTACGTCGGAGCAGGCACGTTCATCCCCCGGGACACCTTCTTTCCCGACGGCAAGTTCAACGGGGTCCCGACCGTCACCCCGGAGGAACTCGCCGAGCGCGCCGTCGCGCGGATGACGCTGAAGGGCCCTGCCATCAGCATCGTGCCCGAACCCGGAAAGACGGGGCTGGTCGGACTTCCGGTATGGATGTGGAACCGCACGGGTGAGGAAACCACCGGGCCCCAGGTCGTTACCGCTTCCGCAGGCAGCGTGACCGTGACCGCGACCGCCAAGGTCGACAAGGTCGTCTGGAGCATGGGTGACGGGAGTTCTGTCACCTGCACCAAGCCCGGGACGCCGTACAAGGCCAGTTACGGCAAACGAGAGTCGCCGGACTGCGGTCACGTCTACAGCCGCACGTCCAAGGGCAAGGCCGGCAACAAATACAAGATCACCGCGACCGCCACATGGACCATCCACTGGGAGGGCGGCGGCGAGAGCGGAGAGCTGACCCAGACCCGGGTGTCCAACACCGAGATCGCTGTCGGTGAGCTCCAGGTCGTCGGTGAGTAGTCAGCGCGCGCTGAATGGCAACACATCTGCTGGAGGCAGGAATTGACCAGGACGAAGACCGCCACCCCGCCCGTGCAGGGTGCGACCGGCGGCTCCGCCCCTACGCCCGTGGCGCCGCCGCGCGCTCTGAAGCAGCGACGGCGCCGGCCGGCTCTCATCGCGCTGTCGCTCGCGCTGACCGCGGCCGGTGGTCTCTCGGGCGCACTGCTGTTCACCGCGACCGGGGAGCGGACGCAGGTGCTGGCGATCAGCCAGAATGTGCAGGCCGGTGACGTGATCGAGGACGCCGACCTCACCGAGGCGTCCATCTCGCTCGACCCGGTGCTCAAGCCGGTGAAGGCGACGTCCAGGGACAGCGTCGTGGGCAAGCGTGCCGCGGTCGCGTTGACCGCGGGTTCCCTGCTCTCCGCCGATCAGGTAACGGACAAGTCACTGCTGCGCGAGGGGGACATGCTTGTCGGTGTCTCCGTCAAGCCGTCGCAACGGCCCACCTCCGGGCTGACCCCCGGTCGCAAGGTGCTCGTCGTCAGCACGCCGGGACAGGACGAGGCGGTGCCCTCGTCCCCGCCCAAGACCATCCCGGCCACGGTCGTGTCGGTGGGCAAGGCGAGTGACGCGACAGGCGTTGTCACGGTCGACGTGGCGGTTCCCTCGACCGACGGTCCGGCGCTGGCGGCGCGTGCCGCCACTGGCCGGGTCGCCATTGTCGTGGAGAACGGGAGCGGTTCCTGATGTCAGTGATCGCTCTCGCCGGTACCACCGGCGCTCCCGGGGTCACCAGCACAGCACTCGCGCTGCTGCTGGCCTGGCCCTTGGAGCACGGGCGGCGGCTGATCCTCGCCGAGTGCGACCCGGACGGCGGAGCCGTGCTGGCGGGTGCCCTCCAGGGGCGGATGGATTCGCGCTACGGGCTGCGTAACCTGGCCGTCGCGTCGCGCAAGGACCAGCTGGTCGAGGCGTTCTGGCGGCAGCTCGTCGACCTCTCCGAAGACGAAAGCAGTACACGGCTGCTCCTTCCCGGAATAACCAACCCGGCACAGGCCGCTGGTCTTGATCCCGCGTGGTCGAGCCTCGCGGAGCTCTTCGTCAGAATCGAGAACCACGACCACGACGTCCTGGTCGACCTCGGGCGCAGGGGTGCGTTCGGGGCCTCCTCCGTCCTGGTCAAGAAGGCCGATGTCGTGGTGCTGGTGGTGCGCAACACGCTGCGCGGCATTCAGAGCGCGCAGGTGCGTGCGGAGGCGCTGCGCAAGGAACTGGACGGACCGGGCGGCACCGGTGGCGACGCGCTGGCCGTGGTCGTGATCGAAAGTGGCCCGTACAAGCCGGGTGAAGTGGAACGGGTTCTTCACGCTCCTGTACTGGGGACGCTGCCATGGCGGCCGAAGCAGGCCGAAGTGCTTTCCGACGGGGCCGACGGGGGCAGCCGCTTCGAACGCTCGGAGCTGATGCGCGCGGCCCGCTCGCTCACCGGCCCGTTGCGCCAGCGCGTGCTGCTCCGACGCGACCGGCTCGCGCCCCGTTCGCAGGCACCATACGGAGGAGGGGAGCTGGCTGATGCGCGCTAATCCCCTGCATCCGGATCCCGACGTCCGCCCTGAGGCGGCCGCTGCCGAGCGGACCGTGATCCCCGGGCGGTTCGGTCCTCCGACGGCCGTGACGTACGGGCCCACAGGTGCTTCCGCCCCTCGTGCGCTCGGTGAGAACGCGCTTCCCCAGGTCACGGTGGATCACCGGGTCGCCGGCGAGATCAAGAGGCGCGTCGCCGACCGGCTCGCGCAGGAGATCAAGTCCGCGGGACGGATGAATCAGGAATCTCAGGCTCAGCGGGGCCGTGCCCTGATCAACGAGGCCGTCGCAGTATGGTCGGATGCCATCGCCGTCGAGCGTGGCGTGAGCACCACCAAGGCCGAGGACACTGCCCTCGCCGCCGCCGTCTACGACATGCTCTTCAGGGCCGGTCGCCTTCAGCCGTACCTTGACGACGACCGGGTCGAGAACATCCTCATCAACGGTTATGACGAGGTGTGGCTCGACTACGGCGACAGCCACCGGGTCCGTGCTGCCCCCGTCGCGGAATCCGACGAGGAACTCCAGGAGATGCTCAGGGACCTGGCCCGGCGCAACGGCCAGAGTGAGCGCACCCTGTCCACAGCCGACCCGTTCCTCGCGTTGCGGCTCGCGGACGGATCACGGCTTCAGGCCGTCACCGGGGTGACGCCGAAGACCTTCGTGACCATTCGCAGGCACCGCGTCAAGGACGTGGATCTGGCGGGCATGGTCCAGCTCGGGGCCATCGACGAGACCCTGGCGGCGTTCCTCTCCGCCGCCGTGCGCGCCGAGAAGAACATCATGATCACTGGCGAGCAGGCGGTGGGTAAGACCTCTCTGCTGCGTGCTTTGCTCAAGGAGATCGACCCGGACGAGCGATTCGCCACCATCGAGACGGAATTCGAACTCTTCGCGCACACCAATGGATTCCACCGGCAGGTCGTGCCGATGGAATCCCGTGAGTCCAACGGCGAGCGCGGTGTGGACGGTCGCAGCGCCGGCGAGATCACCCTCCTCGATCTCATCCACCGGGCACTGCGCATGTCGCTGTCCCGCGTAGTGGTCGGCGAGGTCCGGGGCCAGGAGATCGTGGCCATGATGCAGGCGATGACGAACGGCAAGGGCGGCAATCTCTGCACCATCCACGCCCGCCGTCCTGAAATCGTCTTCGACCGGATCGCCGAGTTGTACCTCCTGGCGCAGGAGAACATGACCGAGCAACTCGCCTATCGCCAGGCCGCCAACGGCCTCGATTTCATCGTCTTCGTGTCCATGCGCGACGAGACCCGGGTCCAGGGCAAGCGCCACCGGTTCGTCTCGCACGTACTGGAGGTGACGGGCATGGGTGAGAACGGCCGACCGGCCACCAACAGGATCTTCGCTCCGGCGCCCGGTGAACCGAGGGCCGTGCCCCACATGCACCCGTCGTGCCTGGAGGACCTCGTTCGAGTCGGCTTCCCCGGCTACCTCCTCGACAATCCGCGCGGCTCCTGGCAGCGCCCGCTGGACCTTCGTGTGATGGCCGGATGAACACCATTGTGCTGTGGGTGCTCGCTGGGCTCGCCACCACGGGAGGCCTGGTGGGCGTGGTGACCGGAGTCGTCGGGACGACCGCCCCGCCGACCACGAGGCGATTCGTACGGGGCAAGGTCAGTCCCGTGGATCTGGAGGCGTCCATGTGGCGCCGGACCCGCTGGGCCGCCGCGGCCGTCGTAGGCCTCGGCATATGGCTGATCAGTGGCGTGTTCGTCGGCGGCGGCCTCGCCGGGCTCGCTGTCGTCGGTGTGCCGTGGCTGCTGTCCCCGACGAAGAACGCCACCGTACGCATCGACAAGCTCGAGGCGCTCGGCGAGTGGACCCAGCGCCTGGCCGATGTGCTGCGCCTCGGCATGGGCCTGGAACAGGCGATGATCGCCAGCCGTCGGGGCGCGCCCACCGAGCTGGAACAGGAAGTCGCCGACCTGGCCGACCGGTTGCAGGTCGGCTGGCGGCCCGCCGAGGCGTTGGAATCCTTCGCGGACGCACTTGACGACGTCACCGCCGACAAGGTCCTGGCGGCCCTCATCCTGTGCGCCTCGGACCGCGGACCGGGGCTCGCCCAGGCACTCGAAGACCTCTCCGAGGCCCTGCGGGAAGAGGTGGGCAAGCGCAGGCAGATCGAGGCCGACCGGGCAAAGCCGCGTACGACAGTGCGGTGGATGACGATCATCACCTTGGGCGTGGTGGCGGCCGGCTTCCTCATCCCCAGCTACACGGCTCCGTACGGCACCCTCCTCGGGCAGCTTGTGCTGGGCCTGCTGGCCGCAGGGTTCGCGGGTGTCCTGGTGTGGATGCGCTCGCTGGCCGACCACAAGCCGGTGCCCAGGTTCCTGATCGCAGACCCACGCAGCCGCGTCAAGATCGCGCAACTGCCAGAAACGCCCCAGGAGGTCTCGTGATCCCGCCTGCCGCGATCTTCGCCGGCCTCGCCGTCGGCGGGGGTGTCGCCCTGCTCGTACGCGAACTGGTCCGGCCGCAGCCGGATCTGGCCTCCTCGCTGCGCCGTCTGAACGCCGCGCCAGAGGAGGAGCGCGCCGCTTCGGCCTCCCGCGACGATGTGTGGGGCGAGTGGCTGCTGAAGAATCTGCAGGGCCTTCCCGGCGTCACCATTCCGCGCAAGGACCTGGCACTCGTCGGACAGTCGGCCGAGCGGTTCCTGCTGCTCAAGTCCGCACTGGCCGGCTTCGGGCTGCTGATTCCGCCGCTGCTCGTGGGCGCGTGGACGCTGATGGGCCTGAGCGTGCCGTTCTACATCCCGGCGGCCGTGGGGCTCGGTCTGGGAGCGCTGCTGTGGTTCATTCCCGATCTGTCCGTGCGGGACCAGGCGAGGAGGGCCCGCGAGGAGTTCTCCCACGCCGTCGCGGCATACCTCGATCTGGTCGCACTCAAGCGAGCAGCCGACTCGGGCCCCACCGAAGCGCTGGAGCGGGCCGCGGCGATCGGCAAGGGCTGGGCCTTCTCCAGGCTCCAGGAAGCAATGCTCAGGGCGCGGGTCGACAAGATCCCACCGTGGGAGGCTCTGGTGCAGCTGACCGAAGAGCTCGACCTGCCGGTCCTGGAGGACGTCGCCGAGATCATGCGGATGTCCGCGCACGACGGTGCGGCGGTCTACACGACACTTCGGGCACGGGCCAAGTCGCTCCGCATCGAACTGCTCTCCAAGCAGGCGACCGAAGCGAACGAGAACAGCGAGAAGATGACCGCCCCCGGCGCGTTGCTCGCGGTGCTCGTGATGTTGCTTGTCGCCTTTCCCGCCGTGGTCAACATCCTGACCACCTGACCCGGTGCAGCCGGCGTGACCAACCAACCAACAGATATGACGCAACGAAAGTACAAGGGGGCTGTCTTCACTATGGACATGTTCAACAAGCTGGCGATCCGGACCAACGCATCCCTGGCCATGGTTCTGAGTGTGCTGACGGAGCGCATCGAGCGTGGTACGCGGAATCCCGAGCGCGGCGACATCAGCATCACCACGGTCATCATCTGGGTCGCGGCCGTCGCCGGCGCCCTGCTGATCGCCGGGACCATCGGTGTGATCGTCGCGAGGTACAACGGCCAGCTGGCAGGCATCTAGTGCGTCGCCCCCGTTCCGTGCGCCGGGCCCCGGACGACCGCGGCGACTCGTCGATCCAGATGGCGATCGTCTTTCCGTTCGTCATCCTGCTGACGATCGCCGTGGTGCAGGTGTCCATGTGGTACTACGCGCGCAACGTGGCTCTCACCGCAGCACGGGAGGGGGTGGCCACCGCCCGGATCTACGAGTCGGATCCGGGCGCCGGCGCGGCCCGTGCCCGAGCCGTGCTCAGCCGTATCGCCGGCAACAACCTGCAGGGTTCGTCGGTGTCGACGGCCGGCAGCGACGGCGAGCGCATTCGCATCCAGGTGTCCGGTACCGCACCGTCGATGCTGCCGGGGGTTCCGGGCCTGACCATTACACAGAGCGCGTCCGGACCGGTGGAGCGCTGGACGGCCGGGGGATAGGTGAACTGGGACGACCGGGGCAGTGAGGCGATCCAGGCAGCGATCGTCACCCCATTGATGATCATGTTTCTGTGCATGGCGCTCGCGGCCGGCCGTGTGGTGACCTCGGGCAGCAAGCTGGACGCCGCTGCCGAGGACGCCGCACGCGAGGCGTCGATCGCGCGCACCGCCGCCTCGGCCCAGGCCAATGCCTACGCAGCCGCAACGGAGACGCTGTCCGACCAGGGCATCCGCTGCGCCAATACCGGCGTCTCCGTGGACGCCTCAGGTCTGAACGCCCCGCTCGGCTCGGTCGGTACGGTCACGGTGACCGTGCGTTGCACCGTGCCGCTGTCCGATCTGCTGCTGCCCGGAGCACCGGGCAGCCATACCCTCAGTTCAACCTTCACCTCGGCGGTTGACGCATTCCGGGAGCGCAACTGATGCGTACCTACGACGACCGCGGCGGAATAGCCGTCTACAGCGCCATCCTCACTGTGGCGTTGCTCGCCATCATCGGGATCGTCGTCGATGGTGGCGGAAAGCTACGCGCCACAGAGCGGGCCGATGCCATCGCGATGGAAGCCGCGAGGGCGGGTGGTCAAGCCATCGATCCCGGCAAGGCCATCCCCGGCGAGGCAGTGGTCGTCGATCCGGAGGGTGCACGCGCTGCCGCTCTCACCTACCTTTCCACCGCCGGCGTCGGCGGCTCGGTGAGGGTCTCCGGTGACGGTAAGACGCTTGCCGTACGCGTGAACACCACCTACTCCACTCGTTTCCTGAGTGTGGTCGGCATTGGCTCCATGGGCGTCACCGGAGAGGGGCAGGCCACCTTGCTCCACGGTGTTGTCGCCCCGGAAGGAACGTGATCTCCGTGCGAAGACTGCGAAATCTCCTGCGGGCCGTTCTGAGCCTGGCGGTACTGGTCGCCCTGCTCTTCGGCCTGCCCATGCTTCTGTGGTGGGCCAGTGGGCTCGTCGTGGAAAGCGGTCTCGACGACTTGGCGCATCTGTTCTCCCGCCAGGACACGGGCGGGGCCTTCCTCCTGCTTCTTGCCGGTGTCGGGTGGATCGGCTGGGCAGCCTTCGCGTTCTCCGTACTGCTGGAGATTCCCGCCCAGTTGCGCGGTCGGACGGCCCGGCGCCTCAGCGGCCTCGGCATGAGTCAGCGGGCCGCTGCGTCACTGATCGGCGGCATTCTGGTGCTGCTTCCGACGGCCGGGGCGGCCTTCGCGGCGCCGGCGGTCGCACCCAGCTCCGTGTCCCAGCCGCACGCCAAGGCCCATGACTCCGAGTCGGCGAGCACGCTGCAGGACAGGAGCGCGAGGAGCGAGGATCAGAGGCAGAGCTACACGGTGCGGGACGTCCGGCCCGCGGAGAGCCTGTGGAGCATCGCCGAGAGCGTGTTGGGCGACGGCAGCCGATGGCAGGAGATCGCCGCACTCAACGAAGGGCGGGTGATGATTGACGGCACTGTCTTCCACGCCCAGACGTTCATCCAGCCCGGCTGGAAGCTCCGTATGCCCGGCGGCACCACCACGGGGACCACCGGCGGCATGACGACGGTGCGTCCCGGAGACAGCCTGGTATCCATCTCGGACCGCGAACTGGGTGATCCCGCTCGCTACGGCGAGATCTTCGATCTGAACCGGGGCGCTGCTCAGCCGGACGGAGGCACGTTCACCGACCCCGACGTCATCGTCCCTGGGCAGAAACTGCGCCTGCCCGCAGATACCCCCGAGGCCGGGGACAAGCCTGGCGTCGCGCCGGAGAAGCCGGGCAAGCCGGAGACGCCGAGCAAGCCGGAGACGCCGGCCAAGCCGGAGACGCCGAGCAAGCCGGAGACGCCGAGCAAGCCGTCCAAGCCCGCTGAGCACGAGAAGCCGGGCAAGCCGGAGGCCCCCGGCGACCGGGGTGACGCCGGTGGCGCAGGGCCGGCCCAGAGCGTGCCCCCGACGGAGACCGCGCGTCCGTCGCAGACCGCCCGGCCCACTCCGCAGCCGACGGAGACGTCCCGCCCCTCGGAAACCGCACGGCCCCACGAAAGCGCTGAGCCGTCGGAGACGTCACCGCAGGAGAGCCAGAAGCCCGCCGCCGTGGCCGAGGACGAAGAAGAGGGCGTGACCCTCCGAACCGTGGCAGGTGTCGGGGCACTGCTCGCCGCAGGCGTGCTCGGCATACTCGGTGCCCGGCGCATCACGCAGCAGCGTCGGCGCCGGCCCCGTCGCCGGATTACGCTGCCGGAGGGTGAGGCGGCCGGCCTGGAGCGCGATCTGCGCCTGACCGCCGCGGACGCGCCCGAGGGCCTTGAGTTGCTGGACCGCGCGCTGCGCACACTCGCCGTCGGACAGGCTGATGCCGGGTCCGAGCTGCCGCCCCTGATGGCCGCGGTCATCACGCCGGAAGGGACCGCTCTCCACCTCTCCGCTCCGGATCCCGCGCTATCTCCCTTCGTCCCAGTGACTGGTGGAGACGGCATCTGGTGGTGCCCGAAGGGCACGGACGCCCTCCTCCCGGCCGAGGAGGTGTCCCGGGCAGCGCTGCCTTACCCGGCGTTGGTCAGCCTCGGTACGAGTACCGAAGGCCACCCGGTGCTGGTGGACCTCGAGCGCATCGGCATGCTGCGGCTCGACGGTGCCGAGGGTGACGTCCGGGACGTACTCCTGGCCCTGGCGGTCGAGCTGGCCTCCGACTCCTTCCACGCCGAGCACACCGTCCGGCTTGTCGGCTTTGGGCGGGAGCTGAAAGCAGCGTTCCCCGGCCGTGTCGTCCACCATGCGACGGTCGCCGCGGCAGTCGCCGCAGTGCGTGCGCATGACGAGGCCCAGCGCCGCGCCCTTGTGCAGTCCGGTGCCGAGAGCCTGCCTGAGGCGCGGCTGCACGGTGCCGGTGCGGACGCGTGGGCGCCACAGATCGTGCTGTGCTCCCTACCTCTCGGGGAAGCGGATGAGGACGCCATGGACCTCCTCGACCTGGTGGCGGCGCAGCCCCGTACCGCGCTGGCCGCTGTGACGAGCGCCGCTGACGCCTTCGTCCTTCCCGGTGCGTGGACCGTGCCGACGGAACCCGGAGTCCTGGCCGAGATCCCCGGCTGCGACCTGGAGGTCGAGCTCCAGCGTCTCGAACCTGCCCGTTACAAGAGCCTGTTGAAGCTCCTGGAGGTCGCCGACCGGACGACGGACGAACCGACGCCGACCTGGGCCAGACGCGAGGACCCTCGCGTGGCCCTCGCTGTGTCGGTGGTCCCGGACATGGAAACGACCCAGGAGTCCGAGCCGGGCGAAGAGTCGGCGAGCGTCCCCGTCGCCGAGGTGATCGCAACACCGCCGCCTGCCCCGGCCATGCCGTACGTGCGGGTGCTCGGTCAGGTCGAACTGGTGGGCGCGCAAGGCCCGGTGGAACCGAACCGCCGCGGCCGGCTCACCGAGATCGCCGCATGGCTCGTCCTGAACCCGGGCTTGGAGCACCAGGCCCTCGATGAGGCGATCTGGCCCGGACGCCCGGTTGGACACTCGCTGCGCAACTCCAATATGAGCAAGCTGCGTGCGTGGGTGGGCGGGCAGTCGTACCTCCCGTTCGTCACGGACGGCCGCTATGCCTTCGCATCACCCGTACGGTGCGACTGGTGGGACTTTCAGGAGCTCTACCGGCAAGGTATGCACGCCACCGGCGAGGCAGCCGACACGGCTCTCGCGAAGGCCCTGGCACTGGTCCGTGGCTGCCCGTTCGCCGAGACGAATCCGCGCCACTACATCTGGGCGGACGCCCTCTTCCACGACATGCTCTCCGCCATCGTGGATGTGGCTCACGAACTCGCGACCCGCCGTCTCGCGGCGCACGACCACGCCGGCGCCCTCGCGGCGGCCAGCCAGGGGCTGGCCGCTTCGCCGGAGAGCGAGTTGCTCTGCCGCGATCTCTTCCGTGCCTATGCGGCGGAGGGCGACCGTTCGGCCATCATCGAGGCCGCGGACAAGCTCAACCGTCTCAACGAGGAGCTGGGCACGGACGCCGAGGACGAGACCATCGATCTGCTCCGTGAACTGCTGACGACCATCCCGGACATGGAGAGCAGCTCGGCCGCCTGAGCGAACAGGGGCCGCCGACGCGGTGGGGTAGCACCATCGCCCGGGTCGGAGCCCGGAGTGGCTGAAGGCCGGGAAGTAGCAGCGCCTGCGAGGGGAGTGGGCCGCGCCGCGTGCGCCGCCCACTCCGCCTCCCGTGCCCCCTTCGCCTCGGAGTGCCACTCCGACCCGGGCGCGAAGTGGGCCGCGCCATCGGGCGCTCACTTCGCGTCGGAGTACCGCTCCACCGTCGCCGTCGTGAACGGGAACCTCACCGGCGTCTGCCCGAAGGCGATCCGCCCGGCCTCGTCGCCCGCCGCGCGGATCGCTTCCGTGACCGCCTCCGCCTCCTCCGCCGGGCAGTGCACGATCACCTCGTCGTGCTGGAAGAACACCAGCTCCGCCCGCATCCCCGCGGTCGCCCGGCGCAGCGCGGCCAGCATAAGCAGCGCCCAGTCGGCGGCGCTTCCCTGCACCACGAAGTTACGGGTGAATCGGCCACGCGCCCGGGCGTTCGCCGACGCGTAGCCCGGGGTGAACGCGCCGTCCCCGGCGGCCGGTTCGTCGCTCTCCTGCGGGATGCCCGCCTCGTCGGCGTCGCCCGCACCTGCCGCCCGCGGGCTCGTCCGCCCCAGCCAGGTCCGCACGAGCCGGCCCTCCTCGCCGGCTTTCGCCGCCTCGTCGACGTAGGCCACGGCCAGGGGGAAGCGGCGGCGCAGTGCCGCCAGGTTCTTCAGGCCGTCTCCGCTCGTCTGGCCGTAGATCGCGCCGAGCAGCGCGAGCTTGGCGTGGGCCCGGTCACCGGAGAACGCCCGGTCGGACAGGCGCGTGTAGAGGTCGTCGGGGTGACCCGCGACGTCCATCAGGCCCGGATCGCGGGAGATCGCCGCCAGGACGCGGGGCTCCATCTGATCGGCGTCCGCCACCACCAGCCGCCAGCCCTCGTCGGCGACGACGGCCCCGCGTATGACCTTCGGGATCTGAAGCGCCCCACCGCCGTTCGTCGTCCAGCGCCCGGACACCGTGCCTCCCGGCAGGTACTCGGGGCGGAAGCGGCCGTCCCGCACCCAGTCCTGGAGCCAGCTCCAGCCGTGGGCCGTCCAGATCCGGTACAGCTTCTTGTAGGCGATCAGGGGTTCCACGGCCGGATGGTCGAGCTCCTCCAACTCCCAGCGGCGGGTGGACTTCACCCGGATTCCGGCCTGCGCGAACGCCTTCACCACATCCGACGGGAGATCCGGGCGGACCCTGCGCCCGAACGCCGCCGACACCTCGTCCGCCAGCTCCGCCAGGCGGCGTGGCTCGCCCCCGCCCGCGTACCGCTCGCCCAGCAGTTCGTGCAGCATCGCCCGGTGGACGTCCGCGCGCCAGGGGAGCCCGGCCCTGTTCATCTCGGCGGCAACCAGCATCCCGGCCGACTCGGCAGCGGTGAGCAGCCGCATCCTGCCGGGGTGCTCGGCGGCCTCGTGTCTTCGCTGCTGCTCCGCGTACACCTCGAGGAGGGCCTCGAAGGGCATGGTCGTCGGCTGCGGTTCGAAGAGCGAGGACTGCGAGCCCGGCTCGGCGGCGCGCTGCGGAGGGTCGGGCGGTACGGGGGCGTTCCGCAGCCGTGCCCAGGCCGCGGCCGCCGACCGGGGCTCCCCGAGCCGTCCCTCGTGGCCGAGCAGCAGCAGCTCCGCGTCCTCGATGTCGTAGCACCGCTCGACCGTGACCCCGGCGGCCAGCAGCCGGGGGTAGATCTCGCCGGTGGACCGCCACACCCAGCGGGCGACGCCGGGGCGGGACCGGACGGCCTCCACGAGGTCCGGTTCGTGGAGGACGGGGCCGGAGGGCAGACCGCCGGGGCCGAGGGGGACGAGCAGTGCCCCGTCCCCCTCCGCAGCGGCCAGAGCCCACCTTTCGCCCATGGGTGCGAGTGTGGCATCCGGCACTGACAAAGGGGGATGACCAGGCCGGGAGGCATGCGGGCCGGCAAGCCGGTGGGCGCCCGGGGCCGTTCACCGAAGGGACCCGGGGGCGGTCTTCGGGATCTCGCGGGGCTGACCTAGGCCGCCGCGTGGAACAGCGCCGCCGCCTCGCCCCGGGAGCCGACACCCAGCTTCGTCAGGATCTTCGCCACATGGAACTTCACCGTCGACTCGCTGATGTGCAGCTCCTGCGCGATCACCCGGTTGCGATGACCGAGCGCGAGGTGGGCCAGTACTTCCAGTTCCCGCGCGCCCAGGGAACCGAGCGGATCGATGGCGGTCGCGGCCGGCGCGTCGGGTGTGGCCAGGGGGACGACAGCGGTGACCGTCGTGCCCCAGCCGGGCACCGCGTCGATGTCGAGCCGGCCGCCCAGGACCGCCAGCCGGTCCGCGATCCGCGTCGGGCCGAGACCGCAGTAACTCACTCCGCCCGGCCCGTCGTCCCGCACGGTCACGCGCAGCTCCTGCTCGGTGACCTGCCACCCCACGTGGACGCGGCTCACCGGCTCCTGCTCCAGGACCGCGAGGACCAGCTCGCGGGCGATCACCCGCCCCGCGTGCACCACGTCCGCGGCGACCCTGCGGGTCGAGTCCGGCGCGCCCAGCTCCAGCCGTACGGGGCTGTGGCGCAGGAGTGGACGCAGGGAGTCCGCGAGCCGGGCGAAGGCCTCGTCGACGCGCTCCTCGGCGATGGTGCGGTCCCGTTCCACTTCCGCCCGCAGCTCGATCATCGAGGACACGGCGAGCTCGGTGGCGGTCGAGCGGGCGGCCGCGTCGTCCAGGCCGCGGCTGCGCAGGATGCCGAGGAGGCCGGCCAGAGTGGCCGAATACCGGGCGCTCAGCTCGGCGGTGACCCGGGCGCGGGTGTCCGCCGCGGCTCGCGAGCGGGCCAGCGCCCCGGGGGCCGCCTCGGCCGCCAGCCGGTCGAAGTGGCTGGTCACCAGCGACCAGAGGATCTGGACGACGGCGAGGACGGAGTCCTCGACGGGGGCGGCGCCCTCGTCGAGGACGAGCACCAGGAGCGCGCCCCTCGGGGTCGCGTCGGTCGCGACCGCGACGACGGGCCGCTGGGCGCCGGCGATCTTGACCGTGCCCTGCCAGGGCTCTCCGGGGACACCGGACAGGAACAGCGGCTCCAGGTCGGCCGTGCTGATCCGGGCCACGTACTCCTCGTCGCCGACGGTCTTGAACGGCGAGTGGGCGCAGTGGGTGGAGAGTTCGGCGGCGGCCCGGTGCGGCACCAGGTCGGCGAGGGTCGCCGAGAGCCGGGGCAGGATCTGTCCCAGCGGCTGCCGGATGATGTCGTAGCCGGCGGCGAGCGCGGTGACCGTCGCGTCCCCCGGAGCGAGCGCGGTGACGGGACCGGTCGCGGAGGCGGGCGAGGCCGCGGCAGCGCTCATGGCCGATGGGGCGGGGGCCGCCGCGAGGGCCGGCGTACGAGGTGCCTGGGGAGAGTCCGGCGGGACCGAGGCGTGCGGAGCCGGCGCGCGGGACGCGCAAGACACAGGGGACGCGGGGGCGGCCGTGGGCAGGGTCGCGACGGTTCCGATCAGCTCCATGCGGCCAGCCTAACCAGGACTGTCCCCACCCCGACTGGCCTTTCGGCCAGGTCACACTGGACCAAAGACTGGCCGGTTCACTGGTCGATCCGCACGACGCTTGAGCCATCGAAGAGCCCTCAACAGGGCCTGGACAAGCACCAACCAGACGTCACAGCGGGGAGACCGACATGGAAGCGATCGTTTACGACGAGTTCGGCGGCACGGAGGTACTGCGCCACGAGCAGGCCGAGAAGCCGCAGCCGGCAGCCGGTGAGGTCCGGGTCAAGGTGGTGGCCGTGGGCGTCAACCCGCTGGACTACAAGCGGCGCAACGGCTGGGTCGAGGAGTTCTATCCGTCGACGTTCCCCATGATCCCGGGCCTGGAGTTCGCCGGAACCGTGGACGCCGTCGGCGAGGGCGTCACCCGGGTCGCCGTCGGCGACGAGGTCCTGGGCTGGACCAGGACCGGCGCCTACGCCGAGTACGCCATCGCCGGTGACATCGTCCACAAGCCCGCGGGGCTGTCCTGGGAGCGGGCCGCGTCCCTTCCGGTGGCCGGCGAGACCGCCCAGCGCGTCCTCGATCTGCTGCGGGTGAAGGAGGGCGAGACGCTGCTGGTGCACGGCGCGGCGGGCGTGGTCGGATCGGTCGCCGTGCAGCTCGCGGTGGCCGCGGGGATCACCGTCGTCGGCACGGCCTCGCTCCCCAACCACGACTACCTGCGCTCGCTGGGGGCGGTCCCGGTCGAGTACGGGGACGGGGTCGCCGAACGGATCAGGGCCGCCGCGCCCCAGGGGGTGGACGCGGTGTTCGACACCGCCGGCCAGGGCGTCCTGCCGCTCTCCATCGAGCTGGCGGGCTCCGCCGAGCGCGTCGTCACCATCGCCGACCCCGACGCCGCCGCGCACGGAGTCGTCTTCTCCGGCGGCGCCACGGACCCGGCCGCGGTCGTCACGGGTCTGGCCGAGCACGCCCGGCTGGCAGCCGAGGGCCGACTGGACGTCCGGATCGCGGAGTTCTTCGAACTGGCGGACGCGGCCAAGGCACAGGAGCTGAGCGAGTCCGGACACGCGCGCGGCAAGCTGATCATCCAGCCCTGATGGACCTGACGGCGGTCCTGACGATCCTGGTGGCCCTGACGGCGGTCCTGACGCTCCTGGTCGCCCTGATGGTCCTGGGCGGAGGGTGGCGCCCCACGGGGGTGGGCGCCACATCTCCTCCCGCCCCCTGGATCAGCCCAGGGCCCGCACGACTCGCGCCGGGTTGCCCACCGCCAGTACGCCTCCGGGCAAATCCTTCGTGACCACGGCGCCGGCGCCCACCACTGTGTTCGGGCCGATCGTCACTCCGGGACAGACGATCACCCCGCCTCCCAGCCAGACGTTGTCCCCGATCGTGATCGGCTCCGCCTTCTCCCAGCCCGCCCGGCGCCGCTCGGCGTCCAGCTCGTGGGTGGGCGTGAGGAGCTGGACGTTCGGGCCGATCTGTACATCGGCTCCGACGGTGATCGGCGCGGCGTCGAGGAAGACGGCGTTGAAGTTCACGAACGTACGGTCTCCGACGGAGATGTACTGGCCGTAGTCGCACTGGAAAGGGGGCCGGATGTGCACGTCCTCGCCCACGGAACCCAGTAACTCGGCGAGGATTCCGGACCGTTCGGCGCGCGGGGCGCCGCCGTCGGCGTTGTACGCGGCGCAGAGCGCGAAGCGCCGTTCGGTGTCCGCCCCCAGCTCGGGGTCGTCCGGCAGGTACCACTCGCCGGCCAGCATCCGCTGCTTGTTCTCACCCATGTCCGTCCTCTCCTGGGACCCTGTCAGCCGCCACGCGTCAGTCGCCACGCCGGCAGCAGCGCCGCCACCATCGCGATCAGCGCGCAGGCGCCTGCCGCCGCGCCCACCATGGACCATGGCACCACCGGAGTCACCGGGGCGGACAGCGAGGCGAGAGCCGTGGCCAGGCCCGTGAGGTTGACGGCCGCGACCGCCGCTCCGAGTACGGCCCCGATCGCGACCGCGAGCAGCGATTCGCCTGCCACGACACGCAGGATCTGCGCCCGGGTCGCGCCCGTCAGCCGGAGCGTGGCCAGCTCTCCGCCACGCGACGAGGTCGCCATGAGCAGGGTGTTGGCCAGACCGATCGCCGTGTAGAGGAGGGCGATGCCCAGCACGACGATCAGACCGAGTCGGGTCTTCGGGCTGGTGCGGGTGTGGGTGGTGGCGGCCCACTCGTCGGCGGTGCGCACCTCGCCACCGGTGGCACGCAGCGCTTCCGCCGTGGCCCCTGCCCGCCCTTCCCGGCGCGCCTCCCCCGGAGACCCGTCGGTGCGGACGTCGATCCGGTCGACGGTCGCCCCGCCGGCGTTGGCCGCGGTGACGTACGCGCCGTTGCTGCCCGTTCCGGTCGCCAGAACGGCGACGATCCGCAGGGAGACCGGGCGTCCGTCGCCGAGCCACACGTCCACTCGCTCGCCGACGCCGTGCCGTTCCCACTCCTCGTTGACGACGATCGACCGATCGTCGAGATCGCGTACGTCTCCCGCCACCACCGGCAACCGTGCGATGTCCGAGAAGGCGGCCGGGTCGGCGACCGCGCGGGCGTCCGACCGGACGAAGGCGCTGCCCTCCTCGCGCACGTAGACCGCGGTGGACGCGGTCGCGGAAACCGTGGCAGCCGGAAGCCGCGGGGCCCGCAACCCGCTTCCCGTCACGATGAAGTGAGCCGCCGTCTGTTCCCGTGCCTCGGTCGCCTTGGCCTCCTTCACGGTGGCGGCCGAACCGGGCAGCGAGCCGGCCAGCGCGACCGTGACCAGGACGGGAGCGGCGACGGCGGTGGTACGGCGCAGTGCTGCCGCGGTGTTCTCGCGGACCAGCATCGCGGTGGCGCCGGGCAGCCGCAGGGCGCGTGCCGCCGGCCGTACGAGCAGCGGGGCGAGCAGGGCGACCGCGGTGATCAGGACCATCGGCTGGGTGGTGTACGTCTTGCGTTTCAGCAGGTCGGACGGGTCGGTCGCGAGCGTCCAGAGCAGCAGTCCCGCCCCGGTGAGCAGCAGCGCGATCCCGGCGACGCGGCGGCCGAGGGGGAGGACGCCGCTGTCCACGTCCGCCTCGCGCAGGGCGTCGACGGGCCCGATGAGTCCGGCGCGCCGAGACGCGGCGAACGCGCCCGTGACCGCGACCAACAGGCCGGTCCAGAAGGCCAGATGGAACGGCCAGTGGATCGCGGACCTGATGGCGAACCACTCCGGCGCGGCCTCGCCCTCCACGAGTGCGGCGGCGAGGTGCGGCGCGCCCCACGCGCCGAGTGCGCAGCCGGCCGTGGAGGCGAGGGTGCCGACCCCCGTCGCCTCGGCGAGCAGGAGCCGCCGCACCTGGCCGGGTGTCGCGCCGGCGGTGCGCAGCAGTCCGATCTCGCGGCGGCGCAGGGCGACGGCGAAGGCGAACGTCGAGGCGACGACGAAGACGGAGACGAAGGCGGTGACGCCTCCAGCGGTGCCGAGGAGCGCGTTCACGGTCATGAGCGCTTCGGCGTCCCGCTCCGGTCCGGGGTCGGCGCGGCGTCGTTCGTCGCCAGTGAGGACCTGGGCACGGTCGCGGACGACCTCACGTACGCGCTCGGCGGGGGCGTCGACGCCGACGGCGTCGGACTCTCCGTCCTGGTGGACGGCGCCGAGGGCGCGGAGCTCGCGTACGAGTTCGATATCCACAGGCTGTGGATGGTCGAGCTCGCGGGACAGGCCGTCCGCGGTGATCGTGTCCACGCCTCTGACGACGACGGGCGACGTCGCGAACCGCTGGGGCGCCCGCTCCGGGGCGTCGAACGTGGAGGCCAGCCCGAGCCCCATCGTCGCGAGCAGCCCGACGCCGAGCGCCAGCGCGACGAAGCTTCCGGTGAAGGTGGCCCAGCGGGCCCGCAGGGAGCTCAGTACGAGAGTCAGCACGCCGCACGCTCCAGGCCGGTCATGCGCGCGGCGACCTGTGCGGCGGTGGGGGCGGTCAGCTCGCCGGCGACCCGGCCGTCGACGAGGAAGACGACCCGGTCCGCGTATGACGCGGCCACCGGATCGTGCGTGACCATGATGACGGTCTGGCCGTCGCGGTCCACCAACTCCCGCACCATGACGAGTACGTCCCGGCTGGTCACCGAGTCGAGCGCACCCGTCGGCTCGTCCCCGAACAGCACCGCCGGACGGGTGATCAGCGCCCGTGCGAGCGCCACGCGCTGCTGCTGCCCGCCCGACATCTCCGCGGGCCGGTGTCCGGTCCGCTCGCCGAGGCCCACCCGCTCCAGCGCCGCCCGGACCTGACCGCGGGGCGGGCGCCGGCCGGCCAGCCGCAGCGGCAGCGCGACATTCTGCGCGGCGGTCAGCGAGGGCAGGAGATTGAACGCCTGGAAGACGAACCCGATCCGGTCCCGCCGCAGCAGCGTCAGCCGCCGCTCGCTCAGCCCGCTCAGCTCGACCCCGCCGACCTCCACGGACCCCGAGCTGGGCCGGTCGAGCCCGGCCGCGCACTGCAGCAGGGTCGACTTCCCGGACCCGGAGGGCCCCATGACGGCGGTGAAGGTTCCCGTACGGAAGTCGAGGTCGACACCGTCGAGTGCGTGCACGTCGCGATACGTGCGGTGAACGTGCGTGAGGCGTACGGCTGTTGAGGTCATGCCCCCAGCGAACCGTCTGTCGTCGCGCGGATCACGACCGCTGAGGGGTGTCCCCGGGGTAGGGCCTGCCCTACCCCGGGGACCCTCAGGGTTGTGCCCCAAGGGTCGTGCCCGAGGCCCTGTCCGTGTCAGCGGATGCTGGCGAAGCCCTTCCAGCCGGTGCCTATCCTGGCTCCGGAACCGACCCCGCCGGTGCCGTTTCCGGCGTACCGGTAGAGATCGCCGCTGGTGTGGCGGCCGACGATGTCGTCCTTGCCGTCCCCGGTGAGGTCACCGATCCCCACGACGTCGGTGAAGCTCCCCCAGCCGGTGCCGATCCTGGTGCCGGAGCCGATGGTGCCCTTGCCGGTGCCGTAGTACGCCAGCAGGTTCCCGGAGGCGTCCTTCGCCAGCAGGTCGCCGTGGCGGTCTCGGTTGAGATCGCCGGCGCCGACGACGGTCACCGCCTTCCACCCGGACGCGAGTTTCCCGACATGGCTGAGGCCGCCGTCGATCGTGCCCGAGTACAGGAAGAGATCACCGGTGCTCGTCTGCCGGGCGACCAGGTCCGGGAGGCCGTCACCGGTGAGGTCACCGGAGAAGGCGAAGGAATCGAACCCGCTCCAGCCGGTGGCGATCCTCGCGGCAGGGGTCTGCGGTGTGACGGGCTCACCGCACCGGGGGGTGTACCGGTGCAGCTCCCCGGCCGCGTCGCGCACCAGGGTGTCGTTGCAGCCGTCTCCGTCCAGATCCCCGAAGGGGACGAGTGTCGAGGTCGTCGGCCATGTGCCGCCCTCGACCTTCGCGGACACGACCTTGCTCGCGTTGCCCTTGTAGAGGAGCAGCGCGCCGGAGGGGCTCTGCGCGAAGAGGTCGGGGAAGCCGTCGGCGCCCACGTAGTCGCGGCGCTCGGCCGGCGGCTTCGGGGAACCGGGTGCGGTCAGTCCCGTTCCCGCCGCCCACAGCTGCCCGCCCTGGTTCCACACGGCGGAGGCGTTCCCGTCGGAGGCGGCGGAGACGCGGCCGCCGGCGTAGTGGGAGGCGGCCACGCTGAGGGTCTTCGGCGCGGACCAGGTGCCGGCCGCCAGCGAGGCGGTGACGAACACCTCGCCCGTGAGACCCGGCGCGTTCTGCGCCCAGCCCAGCCTCACGGTCCCGTCGGCGCCGATGACCGCGTCGAACCCGTCCCGTGCGGCGTCCGTCGACAGCGCCCGCGGCGGGGACCACGCGCCGGTGGTGTCGGAGCGGGTCGAGGTGTGGACGCCGTACGGCCCGGAGCCGCCCGCGTCCGACCAGACCAGCGTGACGTCGCCGTTCGGGCCGATCAAGGGGGACGAGGTACGGAAGTCGCGCGTGCGGGTCGCGACGGCCTCGGCGAGCACCCAGTCCCGGTCGGCCGCCTTGCGCCGCGCGGAGATCAGCACCCTTTCCGAGGTGGAGGCCCCGGACTGCTGCCAGGCGACGACGAAGGTGCCGTCACCGGTCACGCCGAGAGTGGCGGAGTGCCCGCCCCGCGCCGGGTCGCCGATCGTCTTAGGGGCGCTCCACGAGCCGCTTCCGGTCTTGTCGGCCGTCTTCACCGATCGTGCGGCGGCGCCGTGTTCGGTCCATGTCGCCGTGGCCGCGCCGTCACGGGCCACCACGGCCTGGGGCTCGGAGACGGTCCCCGTCTCGCCGAACGCGACCCGCGCCGGCTGCGACCAGCTCGCGTCGGTGTGGGCCCGCTCGGCGGCGAGGATCTCGTACCCGGTGCCGTCGCTCGAGTTCCCGTGCCACACCGCCACGGCACGGCCGTTGGCGGTCACCGACAGGCTCAGGTCCTGAATCGGGGTCGCCGTCCCGACGGTCACCGTGGGCGCCCATGAGGTGGCGCCGGGCTTCAGCACCGTGGTGCGGATCTCGCGAAGGACGGAGGTCGCGTCGGGCCGCTCGATCCACATCGCCGTGACCGAGCCGTCGTCCGCGGGGGCCAGTCGGGCGCCGTGGTATTCGGGTACCGCGATATGGCCCAACAGCCGTGAAGGACCCCACGTGGTGCTCTTGGCGGGCCGCACGGCGACCCAGACCTCCTCGTCCGAGGACGGGACGCCGAGCGTCCGGTACCACAGCGCGACCGTGTCCCCGTTGGCCATGGTCGCGACATCGGCCAGTTGGCTGAACTTCTCGGTACCGGTCAGGGCCGTCGGCGTGCTCCACGGACCGGCGTCCGCGGCCGCGGCGACCGAGGCCGTGGCCAGTACCGTCGCGGCCGCGGTACCCGCGCCGACGCCCGCAAGAGCCAGCGCGGGTACCAGCGCGGCTGTCACCAACCCCCTGCGGTGCAACACGAGTTCCCCCTTATGCACACGTGCCTGCGCACCTATGCCTACGTACACGTGTGCGCCAACGTAACAGTGGGCTGTGACAGCCGGGCGGGCGGCGTCAGCCGATGGCGGCGAACGCCTTCCAGCCGGTGCCGATCTTCACGCCTGAGCCGATCCCGCCGGTGCCGTTGCCCGCGTAGCGGTACAGGTCACCGCCGGTCGTGCGGCCGAGGATGTCGTCCTTGCGGTCGCCCGTGAGGTCGCCGACGCCGACGAAGTCGACCATGCCGCCCCAGCCGCTGCCGATCTTTGCCCCGGACCCGATGGTGCCGGTGCCCGTGCCGTAGTACCGGTAGAGGTATCCGCCGGTCGTCCGCGCGAGGAGGTCGCCCACCTTGTCGCCGTTGAGGTCACCGGCGCCCACGATGGTCAGGGACTTCCAGCTGGTGCCCACCCTTCCCGTACGCGTGAGAGTCCCGGCCTTCGTCCCGGCGAACATGTACAGGTCGCCCGTGGCTGTCTGCCGAGCGATCAGGTCCGGCAGGCCGTCACGGTTGAAGTCCCCGGAGTAGGAGAAGCCGTCGAAGGCGTTCCAGCCGGTGCTGAGCTTCAGCGCGGGGGACTGGGGGGTGACTGCCTCGCCGCACGTGGGGCTGTACCGGCGCATCTCGCCCGCGCTGTCGCGCACGAGCGTGTCGTTGCAGCCGTCGCCGTTCAGGTCCCCGAAGGGGATGAGGACCGAGGTGGTGGGCCAGGTGCCGCCGCTGACCTTCGCGGAGACGGTCTGGGAGGCGTTGCCCTTGTAGACGGACAGACCCCCGGTCGACGTCCTCGCGTACACGTCCGGGAAGCCGTCGGCGCCCACGTAGTCCCGGCGCTTGGCCGGAGTCGGCGTGGGCGGGGTCGTCGTCAGGCCGGTGCCGGCCGTCCACAGCTGGTCGTCCTGCGCCCAGACGGCGGTGGCGTTCCCGTCGGGGCCGACGGCGACCGCGCCCTCGGCGTAGCCGGAAGGGGCCTTGCTGAGCTTGGTGGGAGCCGTCCATGTGCCGTTGATCCGTGCGGCGGTGTTGAAGACCCGGGGGCTGTTCTCCTCCGTCGTGGCGTCCTGCGCCCAGCCCACCTGGACCGTCCCGTCGGCGCCGATGGCGGCGTCGAACTGCTCGGGGACGTAACCGGTGGAGAGGGTCTTGACCGGGGACCAGGCACCCGCGGCGGAGCGCGTGGAGGTGCGCACGCCCACGCCGCCGGCCTCGCGGTAGTCGACCCAGGCGAGCGTGATCTCGCCGTTCGGCGCGATCAGCGGCGCGCGGAGCTGCGCAGTGTCGGAGGACTGGATCCTCTCGGGCGCCCCCCATGCCGTGCTTCCCGCGGGGCGTACGACGGACACCACGTCGATGTCCGTGGACTCGCCCTCCTTGATGGAGACCCAGGCCACGGAGGCGGTGCCGTCGGCGGCAAGGGACAGCAGCGGGACGCCTCCGTCGTTGACGGCGGAAAGGTCCTTGGGCGCGGTCCACGCCGTGGCGCCGGCTGCCTTGTGGACGGTCTTCACCGTCTGGCCGGCCTCGACCGAATGGTTCCAGACGACCGTGACCGCCCCGTCGGCCGCGACCGCGGCCTGGGGCCACCATCCGTCGCCGGCGACCAGTACGGCCGGCGCCGACCAGGTCCCACCGGGACCCGTGCGCTCGGAGACGTACAGCGTGCCGTCCCTGCCGCCGCTGCCCCGCCAGACCGCCACGCTCTTGCCGGACGGGCTTCCCGCGTAGGCGATTTCGCCGATGCTCGTGCTCGTCGCGATGTCGTCGGCGGCGGACCACGTGGTCGAGCCCTTGGGAAGCGTCGAGGTGCGCAGGACCATGCCGGACTGCAGTTCGTTCACCCAGGTGACGGTGACCGATCCGTCCGCCGCGGGCACCACCTCGATGCCCCGCCGCCCCTCCGGCAGCAGGCTCAGCCGGTGCGCCGCGCCCCACGCGGTGCTTGCCGCCGGGCGGACGGCGGTCCACAGCTCGGAGTCGGCCGTGTCCTGGAACGCGCGCTCCCAGACGGCGACCGTCCTGCCGTCCGTGGTCGTCCGGACGTCGACGACGGTGACGAAGTCCCCGAGACCGGTCAGCGCGGTCGGCGCACTCCACGGCCCGGTCTGTGCCGCCGCGGCCACCGTCGCCGTCGCCAGGACGGTGGTGGCGGCGGTGCCCAGACCGACGACCCCCAGGGTCAGCGTGGGCACCAATGCGGCGGTGATGAATCTGCTGCTCTTGCGCAACGCGGGTCCTCCCCCTCGTACATGTGTGCGCGAGGTTAGCCGACCCCGGACCTATCCACGGACCGCCTTCGCGTACACCTCCAGCGCCGACAGCGGCTCCCGGCCCAGCAGCCTCCGGAGGTCGTTCTCGATGTCCCCGCCGTTCAGGAAGCCATGGGCGATCGCCGAGTACGTGCTGGTCAGCATGGGGACCTGGAAGGGCTCCGCGCCCGACGCGGCGATCGAGGCGCGGGCCTCCGCCAGGGTCGAGGGCTCGTAGCTGGCCGAGAGCGCGGCCGCCAGGTTCGCGCCGCCCAGGGGGGTTTCGCCGAGCAGTTCGTAGATCCTGCCCGCGTGCGGCGCCGGGTCCGTCGCCACCCGGACCGCGATCTCGGCGAGGTCCTCGCGGGCCACGGCCGCCAGGCGCCCGTCGCCCAGGGGCGCGGTGATCCGCCCGTCCGCGTCCGGTGTGGCGAGCCACACCAGCATCTCGGCGTACAGGCCGTTGCGCAGGATCGTCCACGGCACGGAGGACCGCCACAGCCGGCGCTCGGTCCAGCGGTGCGGCAGGGCGTACGTGAGGTGGTCGCCGTCGCCCGAGAGGGAGGTGTAGACGATGTGGCCGACGCCCGCCTTCTCGGCGGCGGAGATGGCGGCCTCGTGGCGGGCGACGACCGTGTCGTCCTCTCCGTACCCCGCCGAGATCAGCAGCAGTGTGTCGACGCCGGTCAGCGCGTCGGGCAGGGACGCGGGGTCGTCGAAGTCGACGCGGCGGGCGCCCACGACGTCGCCCCGGGTGCCCAGGACGACGTCGTCGCGTCCGGCTACGCGCTCCGCGATCAGCTTGCCGAGTCCGCCCGAGACACCGGTGATGAGCAGCATGGAAGGGTCCCCCTGAGTGACCGGCCACACACCATGGGCCGGTCCGTGTTCGTGGTTCTGTTCGATGGCTGGGACCATCTTGTGGGGCAGCGCGTGATCGCAGAAGGAGGCACTTTGATGTCCGTGGGGCACACCGGGGTAACCACCCCTACCACCGATCCCTTGGTCAGCTGCGCCGAGGAGTGCGGGGTACGGGACGTCCAGGACCGGCTCGGCGACAAGTGGACCGTGCACGTCGTCGTCGAGCTCGCCCACGGGGTCAAGCGCTTCAAGGAGCTGCAGCGGCTTGTCACGGGCATCTCCCAGCGGATGCTCACGCTGACCCTGCGCCGGCTGGAGCGCGACGGTCTCGTCACCCGGACCGTGCACCCCACCATCCCGCCCCAGGTCGAGTACGAGCTGACCGGGACCGGCCACAGCATGACCCACCTGATCAAGGCGCTGATCGACTGGTCGCTCGACCACCGCGCCGAGATCGCCGAATCCCGCCGGGAATGGGACGAGAAGCAGACGTGAGCAGCACCACCGAACAAGCCCTGGCAGCGGCGCTGTACATCGACGGCGACGCCGCCCTCGACACCGGCGCGTCGCTGCTCGCCGCCGATCCCGGCGCCGACGCCGAACTCTCCCGGCGGGGCGAGGAGTTCGTGCGCCGCGCCTGGCAGCGGGGCTGGCAGCCCGCCGACGTCGTACGGATCGTCCGCCGCGACCTCGACGAGCGTCATGTGCGTCTCGCCGCCGGCCTGATCGAGTCCGAGACCCGGCGGTACGAGCGGCTGCCGCCCCGCTGGGAGGCCCAGCTGGCCGAACTCGCCGAGCTCACCGCGGAACCGTGGCGCACCGACCGCTTCTCGTACGCCTCGGCCGTCCTGGAGCTGTACCGCCTGCTCGCCCGGCTCCCCGCGATCGAGCCCGTCGGGCCGGCCCCCGGGGCGTCGCTCCACGCGCCGCCGGCCCCCGGCGAGCCGCGCATGCTGAGCCGCGTCCGCGCGCTGCTGGCCAAGGCGGAGGCGACCGGCTACCCGGAGGAGGCCGAGGCGCTCACGGCCAAGGCCCAGGAACTGATGGCCCGCCACAGCCTCGACGAGGCGGCGCTCGCCCACCGGACGCACGCCCACGACGTCCCCGGCGCCTGCCGGATCGGCATCGACGCGCCGTACGAGACGGCCAAGGCGATCCTGCTGGACGCCATCGCCGCGGCGAACCGCTGCCGGGCCGTGTGGAACAGCGCCCTCGGCTTCTCCACGGTCGTCGGCTTCGAGGCCGACCTGGAGGCGGTCGAGCTCCTCCACACGTCCCTGTTGGTCCAGGGCACGGCCGCGATGACGAAGGCGGAGGCGGGGCAGCGGGCCGGCGGCCGTAAGCGGACGAAGACCTTCCGGCAGTCCTTCCTGATGGCGTACGCGACCAGGATCGGCGACCGCCTCGCCGCCGCGGCGGACACCGTCGTCGCCTCCGACGACCTGCTGCCGGTCCTCGCGGCGAGGGACGTCGCCGTGGTGGACAGGGCCCAGGAGATGTTCCCGGAGACGGTCGCGACGCGGGTGCGGGGGGCGACGGACCTGGCGGGGTGGGAGGACGGCAGAGCGGCGGCCGACAGCGCGCGGATGCCGGGGCGGCACCGGCCGATCGGGTCGTAAGGGGCAGGTGGCCTTCGGCGGCCGGCGGGACCGGTTGCCCCGGGACCGCGCCGGGCCACGGAGCGGCTTACGGCCCGGCCCCACCCGGGACTGCCCGGAGGGGGAGCCGGCGCGCCGGCGGAGCCGCCGCGCCGGGCCACGGAGCGGGCGGCGAAGGACGTCGGCAGAGAAGGACCCCGCGTGGGGACGAGGTCCGCGAGGTGCTCGCCCGGCCACGGGGGCGGGGCAGGCGGAGGGCGTGCCCGATCCCGTGTTCCGCCAGGCCGCGGGAGCTCCTCCTGGCGACGCTTGAAGACCTCTCGGCCGCCCTGGACGAGGAAGGGCCGCGGCCCCCTGCGGGACCGCGACCCATCAGCGGCGACGGGGCCCGTCGCCCCGGCCCCTAGGAGTGGGGCAGACCCGTCGGCAGCTTGCCCGGCTCGCTCTTCTGGAACGTGTCGGTCCCGACGCCGTCCCACGCGACCTTCAGGCTCGTGGCGTCGACGGACTCCACGCGACCGGAGGTGCGCTCACCGCCGTTCGGGCAGGACAGCGTGATCGTGCCCTTCTCGGCGCTGCCCTGGCAGCTCTTGCCGGTACCGGTCTCCACCAGGATCGCGATCTTGCCCTTGACGCTGAGGACGACACCCTTGCCCGGAGTCGTCATCGAGATCCAGCCGCCTTCCAGGCTGCCGTCCTTGACGTCGGCTCCGGCGTCCTTGTCGGTGCCGCCGGTGGAACCACCCTGGCCGCCACCGCTCTCGGCACCGGCGCTGCCGGCGCGGTCCTTCTTTCCACCGTCGTCACCGCCGCTGGAGCAGCCGGTGACGACGAGAGCGGCCGCGACACCCGCGGCGGCGACACAGATACGTACGCGCTTGAGCACGGAAAGTCCCCCTGTGAAACAACGGTTGATCGACAGACCGCGTCAAGCTACCAGGAGGATTTGCGTACGCCCGGCAGGAAGCCGGCGTGTGCCTGCTGCCTCGTACGGACCCTCGACAGGCCGAACTTCCGCAGGAACCCCCGCGGTCGGCCGTCCACGCCGTCCCTGTTGCGGACCCGCGTCGCGCTCGCGTCACGCGGCTGACGACGCAACTCGCCCTGTGCGGCCAGCCGTTCGGCCTCCGTCGAGGAGGGCCGGCGGATGATCTCCTTCAGCTCGGCCCGCCGGGCCGCGTACCGCGCGACGACCTCGCGGCGCCGCTCGTTGCGAGCGATCTTGCTCTTCTTCGCCATCAGACCTTCACCCCTCGTGCGCGGATCCGGGCCACGGCTGCCTCGATCCCGATCGTGTCGACGGTCTTGATCGCCTTGGTGCTGAGTGTGAGGCGGACGTGCCGGCCCTCGCTCGGCAGCCAGTAGCGCTTGCGCTGGACGTTCGGGTCGAAGCGGCGCGAGGTGCGCCGGTGCGAATGGGAGACGCGGTTGCCGAAGCCCGGCTGGGAGCCGGTGAGCTGGCAGTGGGCGGACAAGGTGACCTACCTCTCGGAGTTTGTTATTGGCAATGGAAACCATTTCCATTTATTCTAGCCCCATGGCCCGCAACGAGCTCCGCCCGATCATCAAGCTCCGGTCCACAGCCGGCACCGGAGTCACCTACGTCACCCGCAAGAACCGCCGGAACGACCCCGACCGCATGACCCTGCGCAAGTACGACCCGGTCGCGCGTCGGCACGTCGACTTCCGAGAGGAGCGCTGATCACCATGCAGTCCGGCATCCATCCCGCGTACGGCCCGGTCGTCTTCCGCGACAAGGCCGCCGACTTCGCCTTCCTCACCCGCTCCACCGCCACCAGCGACAAGACGGTCGCGTGGGAGGACGGGCGGACCTACCCCGTCATCGACGTCGAGATCTCCTCGGCGAGCCACCCCTTCTACACCGGCACAGCGCGCGTGCTGGACACGGCCGGCCGGGTGGAGCGGTTCGAGCGGCGGTACGGCAAGCGATGAACATCGCCCTCGTCGGCGGGCTCCATTCGGACGCCCGCCGAGCCGCCGTCGACCGGCTGCTCGCCGAGGTCCCCGGCAGCGTCGCGCTCCACCACGATCTGTCGACGGCCGTACGGGGCACCGTCGTCCGCACGATCCGGGACGCGACCGGTGTGCTCTCGACCGGCGAGGCGCCTCTCGTCAACGACTGCGCCTGCTGCGCGCTGCGCGAGGATCTCGTTCCGGAGCTGGAGCGTCTCGCGGAAGGCGGTCCGACGCGTCTCGCGGTCGTCGAGCTGTGGGACTCCGTGGAGCCCAAGGCGATGGCCGAAGTCGTGGCGTCCGCCGGACTCCGCGTCACCGCCGTCATCACGGCGGTCGACCCGGCGCTGCTGCTTCCCTACCTCGGCAACGGCGACGACCTCATGGACGCGGGGCTCGCCGCCGCCCCCACCGATCAGCGCACGGTCGCCGACACCTGGGCGCGCCAGCTCGAGTACGCCCCCGTCCTCGCCCTGCTCGACCACGGCGAGGCGGATGACGAGGACCGCGCCCTGCTCGCGCAGTTGCACCCCACCGCCCGTCAGGTACGCATCGACGTCGGAGGAGCCGGCGGCGGGGACCTGGCCGCCGCCGCGCAGGCCGGCTTCGACGTCGAGGCGGCCGCCGCCGCCCAGCACCCCGCCTGCGCGCTGCTCCCGCAGGAGGCCGACGCGAGCGGGGTCGGCACGTTCGTGTGGCACCGCCGCCGGCCCTTCCACCCCGAGCGGCTGTACGCGGCGCTCGAGGACCTGACCTGCGCCGCGGCCCGCAGTCGCGGCCGGTTCTGGCTCGCCGACCGTCCCGACACGCTGCTGGCGTGGGACGCGGCGGGGGGCGCGCTCTGCGTGGAGAGCGCGGGGCCCTGGCTCGCCTCCCTGCCGGACGCCGCCTGGGAGATGGTCCCGCCGGTGCGCCGGGCCGCGGCCGCTCTGGACTGGAACCCCGAGCACGGGGACCGCTGCCAGCACCTGGTCTTCACCTCGCCCGGCCTCGACCGCGAGGGGCTGGCCGACCTGCTCGACTCCTGCCTGCTCACCGACGCGGAGTACGCCGCCGGGCGCGCCGCCTGGAAGCTGCTGCCGCCCGCCTTCGACACCCTCCTGGAGGTCTGACCCATGCCCAAGCCCCCGCGCCGGCCCGCGCCCAGGACCCGGCCCAACCCGCTGGACCGGGACAAGATCACGTACATCGACTACAAGGACACCGACCTGCTGCGGAGGTTCCTCTCGGACCGCGGCAAGGTCCGCGCTCGCCGGGTGACGCGGGTGACCGCCCAGCAGCAGCGTCGGCTCGCGCGCGCCATCAAGAACGCACGGGAAATGGCCCTGCTTCCGTACGTGTCGGTAACCCGCTAGCCCGCGAGGGATCCGGAAGGGCTTTCCCTGCGTCTCTTTCCCAGGGAACGGCCTGCCCCCGAGGTGCGTTTCCCAGTAGCTGTAGTCATCGCGCCCCTGTCGTGCACGTGCATCTGCACATGCATTGGCATATGAACACAGCTATGATCCGGGAAAGTTGACACCTGCACCAAGCATCTCGGGGAGCTTCCTGTGCACCACGCGTACAACGGCATGGCGGCCACGGAACTTCATGGGGTCGTCTGGCAGAAGAGCAGGCACAGCAACTCACAGGGCTCGTGCGTGGAGTTCGCCAAACTGCCCGGCGGGGACGTGGCGGTGCGCAACTCCCGGCACCCGGACGGACCCGCTCTGGTCTATACGCCGGCGGAGATAGAGGCGCTGTTGCTGGGTGTGAAGGACGGGGAGTTCGACCACCTCATAGGCGGCTGACACCGGTCAGCCGCCTCGCAGGTCCCTCGCGTCACCCACCGCACCGTTCACCGTGCCACCCGCTCGTGGCTACGCGTGCCCCGCCGCACTCGGCTCGGAGCCCAGCCGGAACAGCGCCCAGACCACCTTGCCGTGCAGTGTCCCGGCGAGCGGGTGCCAGCCCCAGCTGTCGCTGAAGGAATCGACCAGGAACAGCCCCCGGCCCGACTCGGCGGCGAAGTCCTCCTCGGACTCGCGCGTCTGCGGCCCGGAGTGGCTGGGGTCGCGCACCGCGCACACCAGCCGTGTCGTCCAGCGCATCAGATGCAGCCGTACGGGAGACTCCTGCGCGCTTCCCTGGCCGGCTGATGCGTGGGCGCTCTCGTCGGCCGGTACGGCGTGCCGCAAGGCGTTCGTCACGAGCTCGGAGACGACGAGGGCGACATCGTCGAAACGGTCGTCGAGACCCCACTGACAGAGTGTCGATCTCGTGAACTTCCGCGCACCGCCGACGGCTTCGAAGCGGGCGGGCAGGGCGCAGGAGGCGGAGGTGGAGACGGCCGCGGGATCGATCGGCGGAAGGCCCTGCCGTAACGGCTCGAGCATGGTCGATCCATTCGTCCCCATGCGAGGCACTCCCGGGAATCGCGGCTGTGACGCTACAACACGAACGAGCACGCAGGTGCGCGAGGACCATGGTTCCGAATGCGCCGAGCGGATGCAAGGGCAGATGCACGTGCACGCGCCGGACCTGTCCCCGCCCGTGCCGTTTCTTGCTCATATCTTCCCTGGACTACTTTCAGAGGGTTGCCGGGCGCTTCCTCTTTCCGTAACCGAATGAGTACGGGCTGAAGCGTTTTGGTGGCAGAATCCGGGGCTCGGAGTTCGGGGGTGCTCCGTCACACCGACGTGAGACAGGCGTGCAGACGTGAACACACCGACGCGAAGGGGAGGGCTGGAGTCGTGACCGCAGGTGAATCCTGGGGATACCCCCGGGGCGAGGGCCCAGGAGGAGGGTCTGTGGTGCGGCGGATCCTTCTGGGGTCCCAGCTGAGGCGGCTGCGGGAATCGCGCGGCATCACGCGCGAGGCGGCCGGCTACTCGATCCGCGCATCCGAATCCAAGATCAGCCGTATGGAGTTGGGAAGGGTGAGCTTCAAGGCCAGGGACGTCGAGGACCTTCTCACGCTGTACGGCGTGGGCGACGAGACGGAGCGCGCCTCGCTGCTGGGTCTCGCGCGCGAGGCCAATGTGGCCGGATGGTGGCACAGCTTCGGCGATGTGCTCCCCGGCTGGTTCCAGACGTACGTCGGCCTCGAAGGCGCCGCCTCGCTCATCCGGATTTACGAAGTCCAGTTCGTCCACGGCCTGTTGCAGACCGAGGCGTACGCCCACGCCGTCGTGACCCGTGGCATCCCCGACGCCCCGCGCGCCGAGATCGAGCGCCGGGTCGCGCTGCGCCTGGAACGCCAGAAGGTACTGGTGTCAGAGCGCGCTCCGCGCTTCCACGCCGTGCTCGACGAGGCGGCGCTGCGCCGTCCGTACGGCGACCGGTCGGTGATGCAGGGCCAGTTGAGGCATCTGATCGAGATCTCGGAGCATCCCAACGTCACGCTCCAGGTCATGCCGTTCAGCTTCGGCGGCCACGCGGGTGAGAGCGGCGCGTTCACGATGCTGCGCTTCCCCGAGTCGGACCTCTCCGACATCGTCTATCTGGAGCAGCTCACCAGCGCCCTCTATCTCGACAAGCGCGAGGAGGTCGCCCAGTACGAGCGGGTCATGGAGCGGCTCCAGGAGGACAGTCCCGATCCGGCCGAAAGCCGGGATCTTCTGAGGGGTCTCCTTCAACTCTCCTGACTCATAAGTAGGATGACGTGACATCAGCTGTGAGCTCGCGTGAGCGGTCGGACCGGCCTGCTGCGCCTTGGCGATGAGGGGTCTCGTCTCATGTCCTACTTCACCGACCTGGCCCATCAGTACATCGACGGTGAGTGGAAGCCCGGCAGCGGCTCCTGGGACATCATCGACTTCAACCCGTACAGCGGGGAGAAGCTGGCGTCGATCACCGTGGCCACGGCCGACGAGGTGGACCAGGCCTACCGGGCGGCGGAGCGCGCACAGGTCGCCTGGGCCGCGACCAACCCGTACGCCCGCCGGCTGGTATTCGAGCGGGCGCTGCGGATCGTCGAGGAGCGCGAGCAGGAGATCAGCGAGACGATCATCGCGGAGCTGGGCGGCACACGGCTGAAGGCCGCCTTCGAGCTGCATCTGGCCAAGGAGTTCCTGCGCGAGGCCGTGCATGTGGCGCTGCGGCCCGAGGGGCGCATCCTGCCGTCACCGGTCGACGGCAAGGAGAACCGCGTCTACCGGCTGCCGGTCGGCGTCGTCGGGATCATCAGCCCCTTCAACTTCCCCTTCCTGCTGTCGATCAAGTCCGTCGCGCCGGCGCTGGCCCTGGGCAACGCCGTGGTCCTCAAGCCGCACCAGAACACGCCGATCTGTGGCGGCACCCTGGTGGCGAAGGTGCTGGAGGAGGCGGGGCTGCCCGCGGGTCTGCTCAATGTGGTGGTCACGGACATCGCCGAGATCGGTGACGCGCTGATCGAGCACCCCGTGCCGAAGGTCATCTCCTTCACCGGCTCGGATCGCGTCGGACGGCATGTCGCCACGGTGTGCGCGGCGAACTTCAAGCACGTGGTGCTGGAGCTGGGCGGCAACAGCGCGCTGATCGTCCTCGACGACGCCGATGTCGACTACGCGGTGGACGCGGCGGTCTTCAGCCGGTTCGTGCACCAGGGGCAGGTCTGCATGGCCGCCAACCGGATCCTGGTGGACCGCGAGGTGGAGCAGGAGTTCACCGAGAAGTTCGTGGCCAAGGTGAAGACGCTGAACGTCGGCGACCCGGCCGAGCCCACCACCCACATCGGCCCGCTGATCAACTCCCAGCAGGCGGAGGCCGTCACGTCGCTGGTCGACCAGACCGTCGCGGCGGGAGCGACGGCGCTGCTGCACGGCGACGCGCGGGGCACCCTGGTCTCCCCGTCCGTCCTGAGCGGGATCGCCCCGGACTCGCCCGTCCTGGCGCAGGAGATCTTCGGGCCGGTGGCGCTGATCGTGCCGTTCGACGGCGAGGACGAGGCCGTCCGGATCGCGAACGACACGCCGTACGGGCTGAGCGGGGCCGTGCACACCGGCGATGTGGAGCGGGGTGTGCGACTCGCGCGGCGCATTCACACCGGGATGATCCACATCAACGACGGCACGGTGAACGACGAGCCGATCGTGCCGTTCGGCGGTGAGAAGCACTCGGGCATCGGGCGTCTGAACGGCGAGGCGATGATCGAGGCGTTCACGACCCAGAAGTGGATCTCCGTGCAGCACGGGCGGACGCACTTCCCCTTCTGAGCCGGCGCGGAGAGCCCTTGTCCGTGCGGAAGTCGCCCGTACGTGCCCGTGGTTGCGACTTCTCGTGGCAGTTGCGGATCCGTACGGGATTGCGGACAGAGTCTGACCTGAAGGGTCCGTAGCTTATGAGGTGTCAGGGCGGCGCAGGGCCTCCCTGACAGGACCGGAAGGCGGACACCATGGTCACTCACGTTCCCGCGGAGGACAGGGGCGACGAGCGCGGCGCGCTGATCGGATTCGTCGAGGCGCAGCGCGGCGCGGTCCGCCGGTCCGTCCTCGGCCTGACCGAGGAGCAGGCGGCGAGCCGTCCGAGCGCCAGCGAGCTGTCGCTGTCCGGCCTGCTGAAGCACGTCGCCGAGACGGAGCTGAACTGGCTGCGCATGGCCCAGCAGCTGCCCAACGAGAAGGAGCGCACCCGGGAGACCTGGGGCGACAGCTTCCGGCTGGTCGACGGGGAGACGATCTTCGGCGTTCTCGCCTTCTGGGACGGTGTGGCGAAGGAGACGGAGGAGTTCATCCGCGCGGTGCCGAGCCTGGACGACACCTTCCCGCTCCCTCCCGCTCCCTGGTTCCCGAAGGACGGCGCGGTGTCGATGCGGTGGATGATGATGCACCTCGTCGAGGAGATCGCCCGGCACGCCGGGCACGCGGACATCATCCGTGAGTCGCTGGACGGCAAGGGTGCCTTCGACCTGATCGCGCTCGAACAGGGCTGAGGGCCGCCGTACCCTGGTCGGAATTGATCAGATTGATCAGGGAGAGTGCGGCGATGTCAGCGATCCGGCTTCTGGTTCTCGGTGCCGTGCGCCGCCACGGGCGGGCGCACGGCTACCAGGTGCGCAACGACCTGGAGTACTGGGGCGCTCATGAGTGGTCCAACGGCAAGCCGGGTTCGATCTATCACGCGCTGAAGCAGATGGCGAAGCAGGGACTGCTGTACGCCTACGAGACCGCCCCGAGCACAGCCGGCGGGCCCCCGCGAACCGAGTACGAGGTCACGGAGCAGGGCACGGCCGAGTACTTCGCGCTGCTGCGCGAGGCGCTGACCACCTACGACCAGAAGATGGACGTCCTGTCGGCGGGGATCGGCTTCATCGTCGACCTGCCGCGCGAGGAGGCCGTGGCCCTGCTCGAGCAGCGGGTGCGCAAGCTGGAGGAGTGGCGGGCGGCCGTCACCGAGCACTACACGCCCGAGGGCGGCCCCGAACAGCTGGGCCACATCGGGGAGATCATGCACATGTGGGTGCACTCGGCTGACGCGGGCGCGCAGTGGACGCGCGGCCTCATCGAGCGGATCGAGGGGGGCGCGTACGTCTTCGCCGGTGAGGCCGGTGATCCCTTCGTCGGGGTGCTCGCCGACGACGAGGAGAACCCGTACGCCACGGGTGTCCCGCATGAGGGAGATCTTCACTAATCAAGTTTGACCAATGCGGGAACCCCGGTTACCTTCGATCGAGTGGTCAAGTTTGACTACTGGGCCGGGAGGAGCGGGATGACTGACGCCATCGTCGTCGAGGGCGCGCGCAAGAGATTCGGCAGGAAGCAGGCGCTGGACGGGTTCGACCTGGTGGTCGGCGGCGGCACGGTGCACGCCGTGCTCGGCCCCAATGGGGCGGGAAAGACGACCATGGTCCGCGTCCTCGCCACGCTGCTGCACCATGACGAGGGCGTGGTGCGGGTGGCGGGATACGACGTACGTACTCAGGCCCGCGAGGTGCGCCGCCGGATCGGGCTCCTCGGCCAGCACGCGGCCGTCGACGAGGAGCTTGGCGGCCGGCAGAACCTGGAGATGTTCGGGCGCCTCCACCACCTGGGCGCGAGGCGGGCGGGCACGCGGGCGGACGAGCTCCTCGCACGCTTCGGACTCGCGGACACCGGCCGCAAGGCCGTCGGGCAGTACAGCGGAGGGATGCGGCGCCGGCTCGACCTGGCCGCCTCGCTCATGGGCGCGGGAGGCGGCACCGAGCCCGCCGTGCTCTTCCTGGACGAGCCGACGACCGGCCTCGATCCGCGTGGCCGCGCGGAGGTGTGGGACGCCGTGCGCTCCCTGGTCGGCGGCGGCACGACGGTGCTCCTCACCACCCAGTACCTCGAAGAGGCCGATCAACTGGCCGACCGCATCTCCCTGGTCGACCGGGGGAGGGTCATCGCGGGCGGGACGGCGGACGAGCTGAAGGCCGAGGTCGGCGGCGACCGGATCGATGTGGTGCTGCGGGACGCGTCCCAGCTGGGGCGGGCCGCGGCGCTGCTGCCGGGCGAGGCGGCCGTGGACGAGGACCGGCGGCTGGTGAGCGCCCCGGTGACGGACAGGATGGCGGCGCTGGCCCGGACCGTGGAGGCGCTCCAGCAGGCAGGGATCGAGGCCGAGGACATCGCCCTGCGGAGGCCGACGCTGGACGAGGTCTTCCTGCGGCTCACGGGTCCGCAGAAGGAGCAGGAGCAGACGCATGACCCGGACCAGGGCCGGGGTCAGGACCAGAGCCAGGGCCGGGGCCGGGGCCAGGATGGGGTGGCGGCATGAGCGGCACGAGTGGCATGAGCGGTATGAGTGCGACGAGTGAAGTGAGCCGTCCCGCGCTCCCGTACGTCGTCGTCGACAGCTGGACCATGACCCGGCGCGAACTGGCCCACTGGGCCCGGCAGCCCGTGCAGTTCGCCGTCGGGCTGGTCTTCCCGGTGATGCTGCTGCTGATGTTCGGCTACCTCATGGGCGGCGGCCGGGAGGTCGAGGGAAAGTACGTCGACTATCTGGTGCCGGGGATGCTCGCGCTGACGATGGCTTTCGGCCTGGAAGGCACGATGACGGCCGTCAGCCAGGACCTCAACAAGGGCGTCGTGGACCGGTTCCGGTCCATGCCGATGGCCGATTCCGCGGTCCTGGTGGGGCGGTCGGCCGCCGACATGCTCCAGTCCGCCGTGGGTCTCGCGCTGATGATCGGTGTCGGATACGCGATTGGCTGGCGCACGCACGGCGGCCCGACGGCCTCGTTGGGAGCGGTGGGGCTGCTGCTCCTGCTGCGGTTTGCCATGCTCTGGATCGGCATCTTCCTGGGGATGGTGGCGGGCCGTCCCGAGCTCGTGCAGGCCGTGCAGATCCTCGTCTGGCCGGTCGGTTTCCTCTCCAACGCGTTCGCGGTGGAGGAGACGATGCCGGGGTGGCTGGGGACGGTGGTGGAGTGGAACCCGATGTCGGCCACGGCGACGGCGGTACGGGACCTGTTCGGCAACCCGGGCGGCGAGCCGGGACATCTGACGGCGGCGGTGGTGTGGCCGCTGGTGCTGGTCGCGGTGTTCTTCCCGCTGGCGGTACGGAGGTTCAGGGGGCTGAGCCGCTGAGCGACCGCTGGGAGATCGCCGCGCCGGGAGAGTGAGGCAGCCGGGAGAGTGAGGCACCTGAGGGGTTGGCACTCCCGGGAGGTTGATGCCGCCGAGGGATTGGCGCCGCTCGGCTGTCGCCGCCGCTGAGGAATCGACGGCGTGGAGAAATTGATGCGGTGAGATGTGGAACCCGAAGCCGGTGAGCGGTGTACCAGAAGCAGCACGGTTCACCGCGGACCGGCGGAGGGGCAGGGGGAGCGCGATGCGTGGGCGAAGGGGCATGGCGGGTGTTGTCGTGGCGCTGCTGATGGTGGGGTCCACGGCCGCGTGTGCGGCGGGGTCGTCGTCGGGGTCGGGTGTATCCGGCGGCGGGGGCGGGGGGTCGTCAGGGGGCACCGGGGTGGGCCGGTCCGAGTCCGGCTCGCGAACCGGGACCGGGGCCGGGGCGCGGGCGCGGGCGCCCGGTCGTACCGCTTCGCCGGGGGTCGCGCTCCCGCGGATCCCTTCGGCACCGGATCTGCCCGGCTGGTCCCACAGCCTCGGATTCGCCGCGGACGGAAGCGGATTCACCCTCCTCGCGCGCTGCGCCGAGGACGAGGCGAAGCCGGAGAACAGCTTCTGCCGCCAGCAGGTGGCCGTCCTCGACAAGGGCGCCTCCCGCTGGGAGGTGCGCAGGTCGCCGCTTCCGGAGGTGCGGGGCTCGCACGGCGTCTCGGCGCAACTCATGGTGGTCGGGCCGGGCAGGGCCCTCATCCAGGAGTCGAGCGAGGAGCATCCGCTGCGGACCTGGTTCACCCGGGACGGCGGGCGGTCCTGGCGGGAGGGCGATATGAAAGCGGTCGGCACGGTCACGGCGATACCGGCCGGGGGCCTGCTGTCCACCGAGTGCGCCGGCCCGCCGGCGCCGGTGGCGGAGGACTGCGCCCGGCACCGGCTGGTGACGTACTCGCCGGAGGACGGGCGGAGGAGGGTGCTGGCGCGGGGGCCGGCGCTCGGCGCCCACCCGCTGCCCGCCTCGCACCCCGAACCCGACGGCTCCTGGTGGGCCTCGGGCACCGACCCCGCGTCGGGCCGGGCCGCGGTCGCCGTATCCCGGGACGCCGGCCGGAGCTGGAGGGTGAGCGTCCTGCCGAGCCCCACCGCCGAGCCGGGGTGGCATGTCGCCGTCGCGGTCGGGCAGGACGCCGTCTATGCGGCGGAGATGGGCGAGCTGAAGGGCGGGGAGCCCGTCAAGAATCCCTTGCGGGCCCTGCACCGCTCGCTGGACGGCGGGCGCAGCTGGAGCAGGATGTGGACGACCGGTCCGGCGGACGAGCCGCGTACGCTGCTCGGCCTGCCGGTGCCGGGCCCTGGCGGGCGGGTCACCCTCCATGGCGAGGCGGGCACCTTCACCAGTGCGGACGGTGGCCGCACCTTCAGCCCTTCGGACCGCCGTCTGAGCCATGTCCGCCGGACGCCGCTCGGCCTGCTTCACGATCCGGGTTCCGGGTGCGAGTACGGCATATCGGTCGACGGAACGCACTGGACGGCCTTCCGGCTGGCCTGCGGGTCCACGTCCTGAGCCCGGGCTTCGGGCTCACCGGACCTGTGCGCATCCCGCGCATGGGTGCGGAGCCCGCGTCAGTGGTGAAAGGAGGTCGCCGCCTCCTTGTCGTGGGTCACGGGGGCGGACTGGCCGCGCAGTTCGGGCATCAGCCGCTCCAGGTCCTCGACGAGCAGCGCGGCGAGGTCCTTCGAGAAGCCGTTGCGGCAGACCACGCGCAGCACGGAGAGGTCCTCGCGGTTGGCCGGGAAGGTGTAGGCGGGCACCAGCCAGCCGGCTTCCCGGAGCCGGCGCGAGACGTCGAAGACGTTGAAGTTCCGTACGCCGGGGGCGGTGGTGAAGGCGAAAACCGGCAACTGGTCGCCCCGGGTGAGGAGCCGGAAGTCGCCCAGGTCCTCGATCCGGTCGGCCAGTCCGAGGGCCACGTCCCGGGTGGTCTGCTGGACGGCCCGGAAGCCCTCCCTGCCCAGCCGCAGGAACGTGTAGTACTGCGCCACGACCTGCGCCCCGGGCCGGGAGAAGTTCAGGGCGAAGGTGGGCATGTCGCCGCCCAGGTAGTTGACCCGGAAGACCAGCTCCTCGGGGAGTTCGAGGGGAGAGCGCCACAGTGCCCAGCCGACGCCCGGATAGACCAGCCCGTACTTGTGACCGGAGGTGTTGATGGAGGAGACCCGCGGCAGCCGGAAGTCCCAGACCAGCTTCTCGTCGATGAACGGCGCCACCATCGCACCCGACGCGCCGTCCACATGGACGGGGACGTCGATACCCGTCACCTCCTGAAGGACGTCGAGGGCCGCGCAGATGTCGGCGACCGGTTCGTACGACCCGTCGAAGGTGGAGCCGAGGACGGCTACGACCCCGATGGTGTTCTCGTCGCAGAGCGCGGCGGCGGCCTGCGGGTCCAGGTGGAAGCGGTCCCCCTCCATCGGGACCAGCCGGGGTTCGACCTCCCAGAAGTTGCAGAACTTCTCCCAGCAGACCTGGACGTTGACGCCCATTACCAGGTTCGGCCGGGCGCCGCCGGGATAACGGTCGCTGTTGGCCCGTGTCCAGCGGCGCTTGAGGGCCATCCCCGCGAGCATGCACGCCTCGCTGGAGCCGGTGGTCGAGCAGCCGACGGCGGTGGACGGGTCGGGGGCGTGCCAGAGGTCGGCGAGCATCGCGACACAGCGTCGCTCCAGCTCGGCGGTGCGCGGGTACTCGTCCTTGTCGATCATGTTCTTGTCCCGGCACTCGCCCATCAGGGCCGTGGCCTGCTGTTCCATCCAAGTGGTGACGAAAGTGGCGAGGTTGAGCCGGGAGTTGCCGTCGAGCATCAGCTCGTCGTGGACGAGCTGGTACGCGCTCGTCGGAGGAAGCGGTCCGTCCGGGAGGCGGTGCTTGGGGGGTGCCGAGGTCATGCCGCCGACCGGGTTCGCCTCGCCGAAGAAGGGGTTGAACGTCAGCTGGCGGTCGGGCTCGGCCGGCCCCTGGTGCAGCGGCATGGAAACTCCTTCGGAAGGGGGTGGGAGGTCAGCGCAACGGCGCGCCGGCGGGGTCGAGTTGCATCTGCGGACGGCCGGTGACCAAGAGCCAGGCGGGAAGCGTGGCGAAGCACAGCAGGGGCAGGACGGTGGGGTCGGGGGACAGGACGGCCGCTGTGAACAGGCTCAGCCAGCCCTGGCGGGTGACCGCGAGCAGGACGCCGAGGACGGCGCAGACCACACCGAGGGTGGGATGGACGGCGGGTACGAGGCCGTGGCAGGCGAGCCCGAGGGCCACCCCGGCGAAGACCGCGGGGAAGATTCGTCCGCCAGGGAAGCCGCAGGACGCGGCGATGGTGAGCGCGGCCAGTTTCACCACCGCCATCAGGGCGAGCTCGTCCCACGACCAGCCGTCGGGGTCGGCGCCCAGCACCTTGACCTCGTCCAGGCCCTTGAAGAGCGTCAGATGCCCGCCGAGCGCCCCGAGGAGCCCCAGCAGGAGTCCCCCGCACGTCACCATCAGTACCGGATGCCTCAGACGCCGGAAGGCGGCATGGGCGTGAGGCAGCGCGTAGACGGCCGCCATGCCGAGCAGGGCGCCGAGGGAGGCGACGATCAACGCCGCCAGGACATCGCCCCAGCGCGGTCCCGAGAAGTCGGGGAGCGAGATGTCGAAGCTGGGGGTGGCGATCAGTGCGGTCGTCAGCCCGCCCGCGCCCGCCGCGAGCAGCGGCCCGAAGAGTTTGTCCCAGAGCAGACCGGGCCCCGGCCGCATGGTGAGGGTCTCGGTGAGGATCAGCGCGGCCGCGACGGGTGTTCCGAACAGGGCCCCGATGGTCCCCGCGGCGGCCAGCGACACCCAGAGTTCGGCGGGTGCGCGAGGGAAGGCCTTGCGGCCGAGCCAGTAGGCGAGGGCGACGTTGGCGGCGGTGACGGGGTTCTCGGGGCCGAGACTGACCCCGCCGGCCAGCGCCAGGCCGGCGGCGAGGAGCAGCCCCGGCACCACGCGGGCCGGGATCGGCGGATCGACGAGCCCGGTGGTGGCCGGGTCGGCCCCGGCGTGTCCCGGCACCTTCCAGACGACGAGACCCACGGCCAGCCCGGTCGTGGTCAGGACGGTGATCATCCACAGGGACGAGTAGCGGCCGATCCCCAGCGCGTCCGGGACGGTCTCCCAGAGCACATCCTGAAGCTTCTCGGCGGCCACGCTCACCCCCAGCAGAAGCAGGCTCGCGCCCACCCCGACCACCAGAGCGGGCAGGATCACGGGCAGCAGCGCCCGGGCTGGGGCGGCCGGCGGTGAAGGCGGCGACGGGGGAGCTTCGGTGGCCACGCGCCCACCATAAGTGGGCAAATGACGCATAACATCCCGAGATTCGGGCTTGCACCTCCCGTTGCGTGAGGGCTCAGGCTGATGTGCGTACCGAGAAGAAGGGAGCGGGGAGCATGAGCTACTCCGTGGGACAGGTCGCCGGTTTCGCCGGAGTGACGGTGCGCACGCTGCACCACTACGACGAGATCGGGCTGCTCTCCCCGAGCGGCCGCAGCCACGCGGGCCACCGGCGTTACGACGACGCCGATCTCGACCGGCTGCAGCAGATCCTGTTCTACCGCGAGCTGGGCTTCCCGCTCGAAGAGGTCGCGGCCCTGCTCGACGACCCGTCAGTGGACCCGCAGGAGCACCTGCGGCGCCAGCACGAGCTGCTGTCCGCACGGATCGCCGAGCTGCAGAAGATGGCCGAGGCCGTCGAGCACGCCATGGAGGCGAAGAAGATGGGCATCAACCTCACGCCCGAGGAGAGGTTCGAGGTCTTCGGGGACAAGGACCCGGAGCAGTACGCGGAAGAGGTCGAGGAGCGCTGGGGCGGGACGGAGGCGTACGCCGAGTCGCAGCGCAGGGCCGCCCGCTACACCAAGGACGACTGGAAGCGTATGAAGGCCGAGGTGGACGACTGGGGCGTCCGTTACGCCGCCCTGGTGGCGGCCGGCGAACCGTCCTCCGGCGAGCGGGCCATGGACATGGCCGAGGAGCACCGGCAGCACATCGACAGGTGGTTCTACGAATGCCCCTTCGAGATGCACCAGTGTCTCGGCGAGATGTATGTGGCGGACGAACGCTTCAAGGCGTTCTACGACTCCCTGCGCCCCGGGCTCGCCGAGCACCTGCGGGACGCGATCCTCGCCAACGCGGCCCGTCACGCCTGATCGGGTGAGGGGGTACGGGAGCGGGGGAGGAAGGCGCCTCCCCACCCCTCTCCCGTGCTCCTCGCCACCCCGGCGCGGTCAGGCGCGGGCCAGCACCACCGCCGTGCCGTAGGCGCAGATCTCCGTGCCGACGCCCGCCGCCTCCGTCACATCGAAGCGGAACATCAGCACCCCGTTGGCCCCGCGCGACCGGGCCTGCTCCACCAGCCGCTCCATCGCCTGGTTGCGGGTCTCCACGAGCGTCTTCGTCAGCCCCTTCAGCTCTCCACCGACCATGGACTTCAGCCCCGCGCCGACCTGGCTGCCCAGATGCCGCGAGCGCACGGTGAGCCCGAAGACCTCCCCGATCACCTGCTGCACCTGATAGCCGGGCACGTCATTCGTGGTGACGACCAGCACATCCGACTGCGGGCCCTGCCCGCCGCCGTAGTCATCGATGCTCATGGGCACGTACCTCCTGGCGCACAGCTTTGCCCCGGTGCCCGCACAGCGCATCCTGGGGGAAACCGTGGAACGCGGCGCCGACGGCAACCGTTGATAGCTTTGGGCAGCCGTCCCGCCCCCCGACCCTGGAGCCCGGAACCCGTGAATACGCTTGCGCTCGGACCGAGCTGGCTGGACCCCGACTATCTGATCGAGACCTTTGGGCTGATCGGCGTCCTGGTCATCGTCTTCGCCGAGTCGGGCCTGCTCATCGGCTTCTTCCTGCCCGGCGACTCGCTGCTGTTCACCACCGGTCTGCTGGTGACGACCGGAGTGCTGGACACCCCGCTGTGGTTGGTGTGCACCCTGGTGGTGCTCTCCGCGGTCATCGGCGACCAGGTCGGCTACCTCTTCGGCCGCAAGGTCGGCCCGTCGCTCTTCAAGCGCCCCGACTCCAAGCTCTTCAAGCAGGAGAACGTCGAGAAGGCGCACGAGTTCTTCGAGAAGCACGGACCCAAGTCGCTGATCCTGGCCCGCTTCGTGCCCATCGTGCGCACGTTCACGCCGATCATCGCCGGTGTGAGCCGGATGAACTACCGCTCGTTCATCACGTTCAACGTGATCGGCGGCCTGCTCTGGGGCGCGGGCGTCACCCTGCTCGGCGCCTCGCTCGGCAAGGTCGACTTCGTGCACAAGCACATCGAGCTGATCCTCGTCGCCATCGTGCTGATCTCGGTCGTTCCGATCGCCATCGAGTTCCTGCGTGCCCGCTCCAAGGGCAACAAGAGCAAGGAGCAGGCACCGGCGGACGGCATCGAGGAGCCCCCTGCCGCCCCCCGCGGCCGCCACGCCAAGCGCTGAGAGAGCCGCCAGGAGCGTCAGAAGCCGCGTGTCCGCTTGGCCGCGCGGCGGCCCGCGCCCGAGCCGGGTGCCTGGATGAACAACCGGGCCAGCTCGCCGCCCAGGTTCACCCCGATCGCGATCGCCAGAGCCAGCGCCGATGCCTTGGCCAGCGAGGCGAAGCCCTGGTCCAGGTTGTTCTGGGCGATCGCGAGGACTCCGAAGTACGTCGCGCTACCGGGCAGCAGCGGCCCGATCGCCGCCGTCACGTACGGCAGCGACGACGTGTGCTGGTAGCGCGCGATCAGCTGCCCGAACAGTCCCACCAGACCGGCCGCCACCGCCGTGGCCATCACCGCCGAGCCGTCGGCGGTCACCGCGATGGACGCGTAGATCACCCAGGCCACGCCGCCGTTCAGGGTCACGAACAGCACCGTGTCGCGTGACTGCTGGAGCAGGATCGCGAAGGTCAGGCAGAGCACCATCGACGCGAGGAGCTGCACCACCGGCCGCTCCACCGGGTTCAGCACGCCCTCCGGGTTCAGGTTCGCGTCGAACTGCACGGCGACGTACAGCACCGACAGCACCCCGATGACGATGGCGACGAAGAAGTAGCCGACCTCGAGCAGCCGCGCCGAGGCGGTGATGTAGAAGCCGGTCAGACCGTCCTGCACGGCCGCGACCAGCGCCCGCCCCGGGATCAGCGCGAACAGTCCACCAGTGATCACCGCGGACGGTTGCAGATCCGCGTGCAGCAGCGTCAGCGCCACACCCATGGCCGCCGGCGGCATCGCCGCCACCAGGAACTGGTAGAACTCCGGCAGCCCGCGCCCCGCGCAGAACCAGGCCAGCCGGTCACCCAGCACCGCGCCCAGCGCTGCCACCAGGAACACCGTCAGTCCGCCGCCCAGCAGCAGTGACGCCGCCCCGGCGAGCACGCCCGCGGCCAGGGTGAGCACCCAGCCCGGGTACGGGTGCCGGTTGCGCCGTATCTCAGCGAGGCGCCGGTAGGCCTCCTCCGGGGACACGTCGTGGTCCTCGGCATTGATGTCGGCGAGCAGCTGATAGACCGCCGCCAGCCGGGTGTAGTCGGTGCCGCGGCGCCGTACGGTCCGGTTCGCGGTGACCGGGTCCTCCACCAGGGACGGCTGGTACGTGATCGACAGCAGGGTGAAGGTGACGGTCGGCTCGCACCGGTCGAGGCCGTAGGAACGGCAGATCGCGAACATCGCCGCCTCGACGTCCTCCGCGCCCTCACCGCCCGCCAGCAGCAGCTCGCCGATACGGAGCGTGAGGTCGAGCACGCGCGCCACCGGCGGCCCGGCCTCGTCGTCCTTGCGCGTCAGTTCCGGCACCGGCCGCTCGCTCACCGGCAGCCGCAGCATCGTGCGCATCCGGTCCTGCCACGGCGCGTCCTTCGACAGCCTGATCATCGGGATGCCGTGCGCGGGCGTGAACGCGGGCGGCGACTGCCGTGCCGAGTACGTGGACGGCGGCGCGAAGGCCGAGCCCTCCGCCTCGCTCGGCGGCTCAGGGGACAGCCCGTCCGGAACGGCGAACTCCGAGGTCGGATGCTCCTCCTCGGGCACGACCGGCTGTTCCACCCCGGTCGGCGGAGTGAACGCGCTGCGCGCCTCGTCCGACTGCGGTTTCCGGTCTTCCGGGCCGTCCGGCTCCGCCACCACTGTGTATACCCTCGCTCCCATTCGAACTGTCTGCCCAGTATGGGCACGAGCAGACCGTCCCACGCGCAACGGGCGGCGCACCCGTATCGGTGCACCGCCCGTCAGACGTTCAATGGGGCCCCACTCAGTGGGCGCCGCCCTGCGCCTCGAGGCGCTTGTAGGAGGCCTCGATCTCGGCCTCGGCCTCGGTGCGGCCGACCCAGTTGGCGCCCTCGACCGACTTGCCCGGCTCCAGGTCCTTGTAGACCTCGAAGAAGTGCTGGATCTCCAGGCGGTCGAACTCGGACACGTGGTGGATGTCCCGCAGGTGCTCCACACGCGGGTCGGAGGCCGGCACGCAGAGCAGTTTGTCGTCGCCGCCCGCCTCGTCGGTCATCCGGAACATGCCGATCGCCCGGCACTTGATCAGGCAGCCGGGGAAGGTCGGCTCGTCCAGGATCACCAGCGCGTCCAGCGGGTCGCCGTCCTCGCCGAGGGTGTTCTCCACGAAGCCGTAGTCGGCCGGGTAGCTGGTCGAGGTGAAGAGGCGACGGTCCAGGCGGATCCGACCCGTCTCGTGGTCGACCTCGTACTTGTTCCGCGATCCCTTCGGGATCTCGATGGTGACGTCGAACTCCACGGGTGGCTCCTCCTGATCAACACATATGTCTGCTTGCGACTAGGCGCAGTGATTAAGTGTCCCTCACGCATGTGTGTGATCGCGAAAGGGGCTGGTCAGCGATGCCGGAGCCGAGATTGTGGCAGCTCACGGCAGGCTCAGCCGTACTCGGCCTGGTCCTGGCGACCGGAGCGGTGGCCACGGCCGGGCCCTGGGACTCCGGTCAGCGTAAGGCCGAGCGGTCCTGGGCAGCCGCCCAGGGCCGAACAGGTGGCGCACATCACGAAGAATCCCCCTCCGCCCACCGCCCCGCCCCAGCACCCAGCGCCGCCCGGGTGCTCACCGCCCTCGGCACCTCGCACCGCGGCCCGGCCCGCCTGGCCGCCACCCTCGGTCCCCTGCTGAACGACCCCGGACTCGGACCGCTGCGCACGGCCTCCGTCGTCGACGTCACCACCGGCGAGCGGCTGTACGGGAACGGCGACACCGCCCCGATGACCCCCGCCTCCACCATCAAGATCGCCACCGCGGCCGCCGCGCTCACCGCGCTCGGCCCCGACCACCGCATCGCCACCACCGTCGTCGCGTCCCCGGACAACCGCAGCATCACCCTGGTCGGCGGCGGCGACCCCACCCTCGACCGGACCCGGCTGCGCGCCCTCGCCGCCGACACCGCCCGCGTCCTGCGCGACCATGGCGTCACCACCGTCCGGCTGAGCCACGACACCACCCTCTACAAGGGACCCGCGCTCCACCGCGTCGGAGCCAACGACAACATCGCCCCGGTCAGCGCCCTGATGCTCAACGCCGGCCGCCTCGACACGTCGACCAGCGGCCCCGCCCCCCGCAGCGGCGACCCGGCCGGCGACGCCGCGGCCGCCTTCGCGGGCGCCCTCGCCGAGGCCGGTGTCTCCGCCGACTCCGCCTCCGTGCCCGGACGCGCCCCCAAGGGCTCCCCGATCGCCCGGACCCACTCCCGCCCGCTCGACGCCCTCGTCGAGCGCACACTGACCTACAGCGACAACGACCTCGCCGAGGCCCTGGCCCGCCAGACCGCCCTGGCCACCGGCCGGCCCGCGAGCTTCCAAGGCGCCGGAAAGGCCGTCCGGACCACCCTCGCCAAGCTCAAGGTGCCCCTCACCGGCGCCCGCTTCACCGACGGCAGCGGCCTGGACCGGCAGAACCAGGTCTCCGCCGCCCTCCTCACCTCACTGCTCACCCGCGCCGCCGACCCCGCCCGCCCCGAGCTGCGGCCCGTGCTCACCGGCCTCCCGGTCGGCGGCTTCAGCGGCACCCTCAGGACCCGTTTCGACGCCCACTCGCCCGGAGCCGGACTGGTACGCGCCAAGACCGGCACCCTCACCGGCGTGAACGCCCTCGCCGGGACCGTCGTGACCGCCGAAGGCCGCCTCCTCGCCTTCGCGTTCCTCGCCGGACGCACTCCCTCCCCGTACACCGCCCAGCCCGCCCTCGACCGGCTCTCCGCCGCACTCGCCCCGAACAGCTGACCGCCGCGTCCCGCATGACCCTCACCGATGGGGTCGTCACCACGTACGGTTGACGCATGACGAGCATCGGTGGTGCCGAGATGGTCGACTGGAACCTCGCGGTCGCGACCGCGATCCGACTCGTGCGTCCCGGGCCGGAGGTGACCCGCGAAGAGGCCCGCGAGGTCGTCGCCGAGCTGCGGCGGCACGCGAAGGCAGCCGAGGAGCACGTCCGCGCCTACACGCGGATGGTGCCCGAGGGCCACGAACCGGACGACACCCCGGTCCTGGTCGTCGACCGGGCCGGCTGGGTGAAGGCCAATGTCGCCGGCTTCCGCGAACTGCTCTCGCCCCTCCTGGACAAGATGCGCGAACGGCGCTCCGGCACCCCCGGCGCCGCCGTGTTCGGTGCCGTCGGCGGCAAGGTCACCGGCGTCGAGCTGGGCATGCTGCTGTCCTTCCTCGCCTCCCGCGTCCTCGGGCAGTACGAGACCTTCGCCCCCGTCACCCGCGAACTGCCCGGCAGTGGCAACGGCGGCGGCCGCCTCCTGCTCGTCGCCCCGAACATCGTCCACGTCGAGCGCGAACTCGAGGTCGACCCGCACGACTTCCGCCTCTGGGTCTGCCTCCACGAGGAGACCCACCGCACCCAGTTCACCGCCGTCCCCTGGCTCCGCGACCACCTCCAGGGCGAAATCCAGTCATTCCTCAACGCCACCGACATCGACCCCACGACCGTGCTGGAACGCCTCCGCGAGGCCGTCCAGGCCTTCGCCGGCGGCCGCCCCGAGGCCGAGGAGGGCGACGAGGCACGCTCCCTCGTCGAACTGGTGCAGACCCCCGAGCAGCGCGAGATCCTCGGCCGCCTCACCGCCGTCATGTCCCTGCTCGAAGGCCACGCCGACTACGTCATGGACGGCGTCGGCCCCCAGGTCGTGCCCTCCGTCGCCGAGATCCGCGAGAAGTTCCAGCAGCGCCGGGCCCGCGGCGCCTCCCGCCTCGACCAGGCTCTGCGCAAGCTGCTCGGCCTCGACGCCAAGCTGCGCCAGTACCGCGACGGCGAGCGGTTCGTGCGAGCCGTCGCGGAGGAAGTCGGCATGGACGGCTTCAACCGCGTCTGGACCTCCCCCAACACGCTGCCCACCAAAGCGGAGATCGCCAAACCGGCGGACTGGATCGCGCGGGTGCACCGTAGGACGGACTCATGAGCCCATTACGGCCGAACGGCACAGGAACGCCCCCCTAATCACCCATCCGAGGGACCGTGGGGCATGGGTAGGCGTGCAATGCTCGGGGAACGGCCGTGTTCTGTCACCATCGAAGCACTCTGAGTGACCGAACCCCCTGTTACGACCGTTAAGACTCCGACCGAGGCACCCCAACTTCCACGAAGGGCACCGGACATGGGTCCCCATCCTGCGGTCGCGGCGATACGCCTGGCGGTCCGCCGCGTACTCCACGACGTACTGAACGACATCACCGAGCACACCGACCCCGACTCCGCGCAGGGCGAGCCGCTCGCCCCCCTCGTGCTGGTCGCCTGCTCCGGAGGCGCCGACTCGATGGCGCTCGCCTCCGCCCTGGCCTTCGAGTCCCGCAAACTCTCCGTCCGGGCCGGTGGCATCACCGTCGACCACGGCCTCCAGGACGGCTCCGACCTCCGCGCGGCCGAGGTCGTCGCACGCCTCCACACGCTGCGGCTCGACCCCGTCGAATCCATCGCCGTCCGCGTCGGCCGCGAAGGCGGCCCCGAGGCGGCCGCTCGCGATGCCCGCTACGCCGCCCTCGACGAGGCCGCCGACCGGCTCGGCGCCGCCGCCGTCCTCCTCGGCCACACCCGCGACGACCAAGCGGAAACCGTCCTTCTCGGTCTCGCCAGGGGTTCCGGCATCCGCTCGCTCTCCGGCATGGCCGCCGTCTCCGGCGCCGCCGGCCGCTACCGGCGGCCCTTCCTGCAGCTCGACCGCCAGACCGCCCGCAAGGCGTGCCTGGTCCAGCAGCTGCCCGTCTGGGACGACCCGCACAACACCGACCCCGCCTACACCCGCTCCCGGCTGCGCCACGAGGGCCTGCCCGCCCTCGAGAAGGCGCTCGGGAAGGGCGTCGTCGAAGCCCTCGCCCGGACCGCCCGGCTCTCCCGCGACGACGCCGACGCCCTGGACTCCTGGGCCGCCGAGGCGGACTCCTCCGTACGCGACGAAGCCGGCCACCTCGAGTGCGCCAAGCTCTTCGGACTGCCGCCCGCCGTCCGCCGCCGCGTGCTGCGCCGCGCGGTCATCGCCGAGGGCGCCCCCGCGGGCTCCCTCTTCGCCCGCCACATCGAAGAAGTCGACCGGCTGATCACGAGCTGGCGCGGCCAGGGGGCCATCAATCTGCCCGGCCGCGTCGAGGCACGTCGGCAGGGTGGCAGACTGGTCATTCGGCAAGGCTGACGCACGCTGCAACGAAAGTGACCCGGGTGAACGAGAAGGACATGGGCACCGACCTCAAGTCGGTGCTCATCACCAAGGAAGAGATCGACGCGAAGCTGGCCGAGCTGGCCGCGAAGATCGACGCGGAGTACGCGGGCAAGGATCTGCTCCTCGTCGGTGTCCTCAAGGGCGCCGTGATGGTGATGGCGGACCTGGCGCGCGCGCTGTCCACCCCCGCCACCATGGACTGGATGGCCGTCTCGTCGTACGGCGCGGGCACCCAGTCCTCCGGCGTCGTACGGATCCTCAAGGACCTCGACACCGACATCAAGGGCAAGCACGTCCTGATCGTCGAGGACATCATCGACTCCGGCCTGACCCTGTCGTGGCTGCTGTCGAACCTCGGCTCGCGCGAGCCGGCGTCCCTCGAGGTCTGCACGCTGCTGCGCAAGCCCGACGCCGCCAAGGTCGCGATCGACGTGAAGTGGATCGGCTTCGACATCCCCAACGAATTCGTCGTCGGCTACGGCCTGGACTACGCGGAGAAGTTCCGCAACCTTCCCTTCGTCGGCACGCTCGCCCCGCACGTCTACGGCGGCTGAACCCGCCGGACCGCACGGGAACCCACAGCCCCTTCCCGCCGTTGGAGCAAGGGAAGACGGCCACGGGTGACAATGCTGGGGTACCGTCCGAAGAACAGTCTTTTCTCACAGCAGCATTTACCTACGGGCAGGAGGGACGGGGCGTTCTCGCTCCGTATGGATGGACGTGAAGCGATACTTCCGTGGGCCGGTCATGTGGATCGTGCTGGCCGTCCTCGCCGTGGTCGTGTTGATGCAGGTCGTCGGCTCGTCCGGCGGCTACAAGACGGTGGACACCGCCAAGGTCGTCCAGGCGATCGACGACAATCAGGCCGATCAGGTCAAGCTGACCACCGGCGATGAACAGATCATCAAGGTCGAGCTGAAGGACGGGGCCGACAAGGCCAAGTACGGCGGCGACAAGATCCAGGCCAGCTACATCGGCACCCAGGGTTCCGATCTGGCCACGACGCTGCAGAAGAAGTTCGAGGCGGGTGAGATCGACAAGGGCTACACGGTCTCGCCGTCGAAGCAGTCCCCGTTCATCTCGGTGCTGCTCTCGCTGCTGCCCTTCGTCCTCATCGTCGTGGTCTTCCTGTTCCTGATGAATCAGATGCAGGGCGGCGGCTCCCGGGTCATGCAGTTCGGGAAGTCCAAGGCCAAGCTCATCACCAAGGACACCCCCAAGACGACCTTCGCCGACGTGGCAGGGTCCGACGAGGCGGTCGAGGAACTCCACGAGATCAAGGAGTTCCTCCAGGAGCCGGCGAAGTTCCAGGCCGTCGGCGCCAAGATCCCGAAGGGTGTGCTGCTCTACGGCCCGCCCGGCACCGGCAAGACGCTCCTCGCGCGCGCCGTCGCCGGTGAGGCCGGGGTGCCGTTCTACTCGATCTCCGGTTCCGACTTCGTCGAGATGTTCGTCGGTGTCGGCGCCTCCCGGGTCCGTGACCTCTTCGAGCAGGCCAAGGCGAACGCCCCGGCGATCGTCTTCGTCGACGAGATCGACGCCGTCGGCCGGCACCGCGGTGCGGGCCTCGGCGGTGGCCACGACGAGCGCGAGCAGACGCTCAACCAGCTGCTCGTCGAGATGGACGGCTTCGACGTGAAGGGCGGCGTCATCCTGATCGCCGCCACCAACCGGCCCGACATCCTCGACCCGGCGCTGCTGCGCCCGGGCCGCTTCGACCGGCAGATCGCCGTCGACCGTCCCGACATGCAGGGCCGTCTGGAGATCCTCAAGGTCCACCAGAAGGGCAAGCCGGTCGCCCCGGACGTCGACCTGGGCGCCGTCGCCCGGCGCACGCCCGGCTTCACCGGCGCGGACCTGTCGAACGTGCTGAACGAAGCGGCGCTCCTGACGGCGCGCAGCGACAAGAAGCTGATCGACAACCACTCCCTGGACGAGGCGATCGACCGCGTGGTCGCGGGCCCGCAGAAGCGGACCCGGATCATGTCCGACCGGGAGAAGAAGATCACCGCGTACCACGAGGGCGGTCACGCCCTGGTCGCGGCGGCCTCGCCGAACTCCGACCCGGTCCACAAGATCACCATCCTGTCCCGCGGCCGGGCCCTGGGCTACACCATGGTCCTCCCGGACGAGGACAAGTACTCGACCACGCGCAACGAGATGCTCGACCAGCTGGCGTACATGCTGGGCGGGCGCGCGGCCGAGGAGCTCGTCTTCCACGACCCGACCACGGGCGCGGCGAACGACATCGAGAAGGCCACGGCCACGGCGCGCGCCATGGTCACGCAGTACGGCATGACCGAGCGACTCGGCGCGATCAAGTTCGGCGGCGACAACACCGAGCCGTTCCTCGGCCGGGAGATGTCGCACCCGCGCGACTACTCGGAAGAGGTCGCGGCGCTGGTCGACGAAGAGGTCAAGAAGCTCATCGAGACCGCGCACAACGAGGCCTGGGAGATCCTCGTCGAGAACCGCGACGTCCTCGACAACCTGGTCCTCCAGCTCCTCGAGAAGGAGACGCTGGGCAAGGAGGAGATCGCCGAGGTCTTCGCCCCGATCGTGAAGCGCCCGGCCCGCCCGGCGTGGACCGGCTCCTCCCGGCGCACTCCCTCCACGCGCCCGCCGGTGCTCTCCCCGAAGGAGCTGGCGCTGACCAACGGCGCCAACGGTTCCAACGCGACCACCTCCGCCGACGCCGCCCCGGCGACGCCCGGCATCGAGGTGGCCCCGGAGGACCGCCCGGAGGCCTGACGGCCGCCCGCTGCCCTCCCGGCAGCCCCGGAATGGATGCCGCGCCCCCCAGGTTTTAGCCTGTGGGGGCGCGGCATTTCGCGTACCAAGCAGACGGAACGAGGCACAGATGACCGACCCGGTGACGCTTGACGGCGAGGGCACGATCGGCGAATTCGACGAGAAGCGCGCCGAGAATGCCGTGCGGGAGCTCCTCATCGCGGTCGGTGAGGACCCGGACCGCGAGGGACTGAGGGAGACGCCGGCGCGCGTCGCGCGGGCGTACAAGGAGATATTCGGCGGGCTGTGGCAGCGTCCGGAGGATGTCCTGACGACGACGTTCGACCTGGGCCACGACGAGATGGTCCTGGTCAAGGACATCGAAGTGACGAGCTGCTGCGAACATCATCTCGTCCCCTTCAGAGGTGTGGCCCATGTCGGGTACATTCCCTCGAGCTCCGGGAAGATCACGGGTCTGTCCAAGCTGGCCCGTCTGGTGGACGTCTACGCACGCCGCCCCCAGGTGCAGGAGCGGCTGACCACCCAGGTCGCCGACTCACTCATGGAGATCCTCGAGCCGCGCGGCGTCATTGTGGTGATCGAGTGCGAGCACATGTGCATGTCCATGCGCGGTATCCGCAAGCCCGGCGCCAAGACGATCACCTCCGCGGTGCGCGGCCAGCTTCGCGACCTCGCTACGCGCAATGAGGCGATGAGCCTGATCATGGCGCGATAGCCGGACTGTCAGTAGCGCCCGATACGGTCTCCGATCAGTGGATTTGGCTGCTGATCAGGGGATCGTCATGGTGTATGGGCTTCCGAGCAGGCAAACGGTGAACGGGGTCGTCGGGCGCACGCGCGCGGGGAGTGTCGTTGCCGGCGACAGGTTATGGACGCTGGACGGGGAACGCACCGTACAGACGGAGGTTCTGGGCGCAGTCGCTGACGTCTCCCGCGAGGCGGTGGACGTCGTGACCAGCCATACCACCTTCACCGTGGCACCTGACGTGCTGCTCGGCACCCCCGACGGGTGGGTCCACGCCCGTGACGCGGCCGGTACGGTGTTGGCCTGGACCCACGCCCGAAAGCTGTGCCGCGAGAGGCTGAGCATTCGACCGGGCTACGACTTCGGGTACCTCATGGGCGCCACATGCTCGGACGGGACCGTCGGCACCAACTATGTCTCCCTGGTGGTCAACGATGAGGCCTTCGCCCGGCGCTATGCGACGGCGCTGACCGCCTCGACGGGATTGGCCGGCCGCCTGGAGGCGGTCACCAGGCCGTCCGGTTACCTGAAGCGCGACGCTCCCGGGTTCCGCGTCAGAGTGGTCTCCTCCTACCTGGCGGACTTCCTGCGCCAGTGTCTGGGTGGCGACGCGCATCACATGCGGCAGCGCTTCCCCAGAGTGGTGCTCCGGGACCGCGAGGTCTTCGAGGGCTTCCTCGATGGTTATGTCGAGGGGGACGGCTTCCGGTCGAAGACATGGCAGGGGCGTCTCGTCGTCAGTGCGAACGTGCCCTTCCTCGCCGAGATGGCACGGATTATCGGCGCGCGATTCACAGCGCGCACGAACGGCAGGGCTTCACACTTGGTGATCGTGGACCGCTGGTTCGAGCGGGGTACGTTCCGGCCCGAGTTGCATCCCTTGGAAGTCAGGGAGTCGGAGTGGGTCCAGGTGAGAGAGGTGCGACCTCGCGCTGCTGAGCGGAAGCCGTTCACGTTCTACAGCTACCGCCTGGCCCCGCACCCGACGTTCCTGGTCAACGGACATCTGGTTCGGGAGCCCTGGTAGTGGCGCGGGCCGGCCTGCCTACGCCCTTGCCGTGCCCGCCGGCTCGTCGTCCTCCGGGAGTTTGCAGACGCGCTCCAGGAAGAACGCCGCCGCGATCACCGCGATGCCGGTGAGGACCGAGAAGCCCGCGTAGATCGCCTGGTCGCGGCGGGCCGGGATGTCGAGCGAGCCGAGCAGGAAGACGCCGGTGCCGCCGTACATCCCGGCGACCAGGGCCGCGACCAGGGCGCTGGCCTGGCCGAAGACGACCGCGCGGGCCGCCATCAGGGGCTCCACGCCCTTGGCGCCGGGTCGGCGCTCCCGCTGGGCCTTCAGGCGCCCGCGGATCGACAGGGCGGTCGCGGTGAGGACCACGGCGATCGCCGCCAGGACGATCGGGGCGGCGAGGGGCACGCTGGGCAGGGTGGCGAAGGACTCCCAGAGCCGGGCGCCTCCCCAGGAGAGGACGCCGGCGGCGACGAAGAGTCCGGCCAGTACCTTGAGCCTCAGTTGCTTCACCGGGTGCCTTTCACGTCGTGGCTGTCGCTGGGACCAACGACTACTCGGGCAGACGGAGTTCCAGATCGGCGCGGGGGACGACCCCGGCCGTGCCGACCTCCGCGAGCAGCTCGGCGACCGTGCCGTGGCCCGGCAGCTGGGCCTCCGGGTCGACGTCGTGCCAGGGGGCGAGGACGAAGGCCCGCTGGTGGGCGCGCGGGTGGGGCAGGGTGAGGGTCGGGTCCTCGGAGAGCACATCGGCGTACGTGACGATGTCGACGTCGATCGTCCGCGGACCCCAGCGCTCGTCGCGCACGCGGTCGAACGCCTCCTCGACGGCGTGGGCGCGCTCCAGGAGCGAGGACGGCGGCAGGGTCGTCTTCACCACGACGACCGCGTTGAAGTAGGACGGCTGGGAGCCGGGGTCGACGCCCCAGGGCTCCGTCTCGTACACGGGGGAGACCGCCTTGACCCGCAGGCCGGGCGTGTCCTCCAGGGCGTCGATGGCGCCCTGGAGCGTCTCCAGCCGGTTGCCGAGGTTGGAGCCGAGGGCGATCACGGCCCGTTTGGGGTTGGACAGGGTGATGTCCGCCGCGTCGACCGTCTCCATCACCGACGCGGGGACCGGCTGGACGGTGGGGTCGCTCATGCTCGGCTCCGGGTGATGGTGATGGTCACGTCGTCGAAGGGGACGGTGATCGGTGCGTCCGGCTTGTGCACGACCACCTCGACCTGCTGGACGCCCTCGTGCTTGAGGCACTGCTGGGCGATCCGCTCGGCGAGCGTCTCGATCAGATCGACCGGTTCGCCCTGCACCACGTCGACGACCTCTTCCGCGACCACGCCGTAGTGCACGGTCTTCGCCAGGTCGTCGTCGGCCGCCGCGGGGCGGGTGTCGAGGCCGAGCACCAGGTCCACGATGAAGGTCTGACCCTCCTCGCGCTCCCGGGGGAAGACGCCGTGGTGCCCGCGGGCCTTGAGGCCGCGCAGCGCGACACGATCCACGCGAATCACTCCTGCTGTTCGTAGGAATTGCGGGCACGCGGCCGCGTGCGGACGGCGTTGTGACCACTTCGAATCTACCTGCGGGTACTGACACTGCCCGCCCATGGGGTGCGTCTACCGGCCGCCTACCCACTCAGGCGGCCGTGTCGTCGCCTTCTTCGTCACCCGATTCGGCCAGTACGGGCGAGCCGTGGTGGGACCAGATCCGCCAGCCGTCGGGTGTGCGACGGAACACATTGGTGGCGACCACGAGCTGTCCGACGAGCGGGCCGAGCTCGGCGCCGTCCTCGGCCGGGCCGCCGCTGAGGATGTTCTCGGTGCAGGTGACCAGGGCGGTGTCCCCGGCGAGGGAGACCTGGACATCGGTGAGGAAGAACTGAATGTACTCGGTGTTCGCCATGATCAGGGCGTACGAGCGCAGGACCTCGCCGCGGCCGGTGAGCACCGGCCAGCCGGGGTGGACGCACGAGATCTCGCCCGCGAGATGTCCGTTGTCGTCCAGCCAGAGGTCGGAGATCGCCTCGAAGTCGCCGCGTTCCATCGCCTCGTAGAAGGCGGTGTTGGCGGCCTCGACGGCCTCGGTGTCGGTCGGCCGGGTCACGCGGCTCCCTCGACTGCTCGGGCCACGCGTACGGCGTCGGCGGTGGCCCGGACTTCGTGGACCCGGACGGCCCAGGCGCCCTCGTGGGCGGCGATGGCGGAGACGGCGGCGGTGGCGGCGTCGCGTTCCCGGGCAGGGGGCGGGCCGCTCTGACCTGCGAGTACGTGACCGAGGAAGCGCTTGCGGGAGGCGGCGACGAGCAGCGGCCGGCCCAGTTCGCGCAGCTCGCGGAGGTGGGCGACCAGGGCCAGGTCGTGCGCGGCCTGCTTGGCGAAGCCGAGGCCGGGGTCGACGACGAGCCGCTCGGGGGCGATGCCGCCGTCGATGACGGCCTCCATTCGGGTGCGCAGTTCGCCGACGACCTCGGTGACGACATCGTCGTAGACGGCGAGCTTGTTCATGTCCTGGCTGAATCCGCGCCAGTGCATGACGACGAAGGGGACCTCCGCCGCGGCGACGGCCGGGACCATGCCGGGGTCGGCGAGGCCCCCGCTGACGTCGTTGACGAGCAGGGCCCCGGCCGCGACGGCCTGGGCGGCGACGGAGGCGCGCATGGTGTCGACGGAGACGGTGACGCCCTCGGCCGCCAGGCCGCGTACGACGGGTACGACGCGGCGCAGCTCCTCTTCCTCGTCGACGCGGCTGGCGCCGGGCCGGGTCGATTCGCCGCCGACGTCGATCAGGTCGGCGCCCTCGGCGACCAGGTCGAGGCCGTGTTTGACGGCGGCCGTGGTGTCGAACCAGCGGCCGCCGTCGGAGAAGGAGTCCGGCGTCACATTGACGACTCCCATGACCGCACAGCGATCCCACTCCGGCAGGCCCCAGGCCGTACCCCGTCCGCGCAACGTACTCATATGTCCAGCCTAGGGCCGTCGGTGGCCGGATCACTCCGCGGGCGGGGGCCGGCGGCCCCGGTCAGGCTGCCCGCGCCTCGTGGTCGACGGCCTGCGCGGGGACGATGTGTGCGCAGGGGCGGGACTGGACGGGGGCGCTGCGGCGGGCGAACGGGCGGGGCAGGGCGAGGGTGACGAACCCTTCGGCCTGCATGGCGGCGAAGCCGATGCGGGGCAGGTCACGGCTCTTGCGGTAGACCACGAAACGCGGCTCCCAGCGGGGCTGGAACTTGGCGTTGAACTTGTACAGCGACTCGATCTGGAACCAGCGGGAGAGGAAGACCAGCAGGCCGCGCCAGACGCGCAGGACCGGTCCGGCGCCGATCTTCTCGCCGCGTGCCAGGGCCGCGCGGAACATGGCGAAGTTCAGGGAGACGCGCTCGATGCCGAGGCGCGGGGACTCCTGGAGGGCGGCGACGATGAGCAGCTCGTTCATGCCGGGGTCGGCGGAGCGGTCGCGGCGCATCAGCTCCAGCGACATCCCGTCCTTGCCCCAGGGAACGAAGTGGATGATCGCCTTCAGGTCGCCGTACGGGGAGTTCGTGCCCTCGTCGTCCGCCTTGTGCGCGGTCGCGATGACGGCGTCGCCGTCGCCGGGGTCGCCGATCCGGCCGAGGGCCATGGAGAAGCCCCGCTCGGTGTCGGTGCCGCGCCAGTCGGCGGCCGCGCGCCGTATCCGCTCCAGCTCTCCTTCGGAGAGTTCACGGACGCGCCGGACCCGCGTCTCGTAACCATTGCGCTCGATGCGCTTCACCATCTGGCGAACGTTCCGCATGGCGCGCCCGGAGAGGGAGAAATCCGCGACGTCGACCACCGCCTCGTCGCCGAGTTCCAGCGCGTCCAGGCCGGTCTCGCGGGTCCAGACCTCGCCTCCGGTCTCGGAGCAGCCCATGACGGCGGGGGTCCAGGAGTGGGCCTTGGCCTCGTCCATGAACCGTTCGATGGCTCCGGGCCAGGCCTCGACGTCGCCGATCGGGTCGCCGCTGGCGAGCATGACGCCGGAGACGACGCGGTAGCAGACGGCCGCCTTGCCGCTCGGGGAGAAGACGACGCCCTTGTCGCGGCGGAGCGCGAAGTGGCCGAGGGAGTCGCGGCCGCCGTGCTTGGCGAGCAGTTCGCGCAGTCGGGTCTCGTCGTCCTCGGTAAGCCGGGCGGCCGGGTGCTCGGGGCGGAAGGCCAGGTAGATGGTGGTGACGGCGGTCAGCAGTCCGAGCGCGCCGAGCGAGTAGCCGACGGTCCAGTCGACGTTGCCGGAGTAGCTGACCGGGCCCTCGACTCCGAAGAGCCCGTACAGGACGTGCTCCAGCCGGTCGGCGATGCCGGGGTTGCCGACGACGCGGCGCGGGTGCGCGCTGACGATGACCAGACCGAGGGAGATCGATCCGGCGCCCATGAGGACGAAGTTGGCGAGGGCCTTCCAGCGGCTGCGCGGGTCGGGCAGGGCGGCGAACTCGCCGCGGTGCCGCAGCAGCAGCGTGAGGAGGACGAGGGAGAACAGGGCGCCGATGATCGAGTGGCGGTAGATGAACTGGGCCGCCGCCCCCGCCGGCAGCAGGATCACGGCCGCGCGCCAGGCGCGGCGCTTATGGCGCTTGAGGCCGTGGGCGAGCAGCAGGAGCAGCACGCCCGCGCTGAGGGAGAGGGCCGCGGAGAGCGGGCTCAGGGTCCCCGGCAGCACTTCGGCGAAGGCGTGCATGCGGCTGGCGCGGAAGCGGGGGAAGACCCCGGCCGCGATGTCGATCAGGCCGATGAAAGTGCAGGCCGTCCCGACCAGTGCGGGGACCACTTCCGGTCGCGGTCCGCGCAGTATCCGGCGCACCTGATCCGGAACCAATCCTGTTTTGTCCCCATCTACCGTGACAGACATCGCTTCCCGTGGCTCCGCGAGAGAATTCTTGGAGTCCGGCCCACCGGCCGCCGTGCGTGGCAGGGGCCGAACCGGACGTTTTGCGCTCTCTAGGACGGCACTTCCGGGGAGTGGGTTCACTCGCTCTCAGGAAATTCTCAAGCAACTCAAGGCAGAAAGCTCAATCGACTCATGGGTCTCACCAGCAATACAGTCCTGGCGCTGGCCATCGTGCTGGCCGTGGTGCTCTTCGCCACCACGATCTGGCTCTGGCCGCGGCTCTCGGGCCGCACCTGGCGCGCGGTGCTGGGCCGGGTGGGCCTGCTGCTGGCGACCCAGGTGGCGCTGTTCGCCTCGGTCGGTTTCGCGGCCAACAACTCGTTCCTCTTCTACGGGTCGTGGGCCGACCTCTTCGGCCAGGAGCAGGAGCTGGGCGTGGTCGTGGACCACTCGGCGGGGGCCAGGGACGTCAAGGTGGTGGCCACGCAGAAGGTCGACGTGCCGGGGGGCGGCCGGCCGGCGACCGGCGGCCAGATCCAGAAGGTCGTCATAGCGGGTGAGAAGTCGAAGATCGACAGCCCCGCGTACGTCTATCTGCCGCCGGAGTACTTCCAGCCGCAGTACGCGAAGAGGACCTTTCCGGCTGCTGTCGTCCTGACCGGCTACCCGGGCACCGCCGAGAACCTGCTCAAGGGCCTGAAGTATCCGAAGACCGCCTTCCACCAGGCCAAGGCGGGGAAGACGCAGCCGATGATCCTGGTCATGATGCGGCCGACGGTGGCCCCGCCGCGCGACACCGAGTGCGTGGACGTCCCCGGCGGCCCGCAGACCGAGACGTTCTTCGCGAAGGACCTGCCGAAGGCCGTCTCGGAGTCGTACCGGATCGGCAGGGCGGCGCGGAACTGGGGCTTCATCGGCAATTCGACCGGCGGCTACTGCGCGCTCAAGATCGCCCTGCACCACCCGGAGCAGTTCACCGCGGGCGTCGGGCTCTCCGCGTACTACAAGGCCGCCGAGGACGTGACCACCGGCGATCTCTTCCACGGCGACAGGAAGAAGCGCAACCGGGCCAACCTGCTGTGGTCCCTGGACCACCTGCCCCAGGGCCCGTCGTCCTTCCTGGTCACCACGTCGAAGCAGGGCGAGGGCAATCTGAAGGGGACCCTGGCCTTCGTCTCCAAGGTGAGGAAGCCCGCGCGCGTCTCCTCGATCACCCTCGACAGCGGGGGTCACAACTTCAACACCTGGAACCGGGAGATCCCGCCGGCACTCGAGTGGATCAGCGGCCGGCTCAGCGCGAGCTGACTGATTCCAGCGCCACCTCCGCGCGGGCGATGTCCTGGGCGTCCGCGTCGATGGAGCGGCGCAGCGCCTCGTGGAGCCGGGCCGGGGTCAGTACGCCAAGGAAGCGGCCGGTCTCCTCGCGGTCGATGACGGCGATCCAGCCCGCGTCGTGCTGGAGCATGGTCGAGAAGGCCTGCTTGAGGGACGCGCCGACGGGCAGCCAGGCCTCCATGCGACGGGCGTGTGCGCGTACGGTCCCGCCCGAGGGGGCGGCCGCGGCCTGTTCGGCGGAGATCCAGCCGTGCAGATTGTCGTCGGCGTCGAGGACGACCGCCCAGCGTGAGCCGAGGTCCCGGGGCAGCGGGTCGTCGAGATGGACGACGGGGGGCTGTTCGAGGTCGCCGGTCTCGATCGGGGTGACGGACAGGCGCTTGAGCCCCCGGTCAGCGCCGACGAAGTCCGCGACATACGGGGTGGCGGGCGCTCCGAGCACCGTGGCGGGGGCGTCGAACTGCTCGATCCTGCCGTGGCCGTATACGGCGATGCGGTCGCCGAGCCGGACGGCTTCCTCGATGTCGTGGGTGACAAAGAGGACGGTCTTATTGACCTGGGACTGGAGTTTCAGGAACTCGTTCTGCAGGTGCTCACGGACGACCGGGTCGACCGCGCCGAACGGCTCGTCCATGAGGAGGACCGGCGGGTCGGCCGCCAGCGCCCTCGCCACACCGACGCGCTGGCGCTGGCCGCCGGAGAGCTGCTCGGGGTAGCGGTCGCCGTACGTCCTCGGGTCGAGGCCCACCAGGTCGAGGAGTTCGGCGGCGCGCTCGCGGGCCTTGGCGCGGCTGACGCCGAGGAGATGCGGCACGGTCGCGGTGTTGTCGAGGACGGTCTTGTGGGGGAAGAGGCCGACCTGCTGGATGACATAGCCGATCCGGCGGCGCAGCCGTACCGGGTCGATGGCGGCAATGTCCTCGCCACCGAGGTATACGCGGCCCTCGGAGGGCTCGATGAGGCGGTTGACCATCTTCATCGTGGTCGTCTTGCCGCAGCCGGAAGGACCGACGAGCGTGACCAGTTCACCCTCGGCGACCTCGAAGGAGAGGTCGTCCACGGCGGTCGTGCCGTCGGCGTACCGCTTCGTCACGTTCTCGAATCGGATCATGGTTCCCCATTGTGGCCGGTGGGACGGGGGAGTGTGTGAAGGCCATGTTGCCGCACCGTGGCGGGCCTCGGCGATTGTCAGTGGTCGGGGATAGGGTCGGTTTCCAGTCGAACAGCGGATCGGTCCGTGGTGGGGGGGTGGGCACATGAGCTGTCTGGCGACGAACGACTGGATCTGCGGGGAGTACCTCCGCACCCGTAGCCAGGAGTTGACCGACGCGACGCTCCAGCATGTCGGGATCACGGTGGTGTCGGTGCTGATCGGGCTGGTGATCGCCGTGCCGCTCGCGCTCGTCGCCCGGGCGCGGCCGCGGTTCGCGGGACCGGTCCTGGGCCTGACGACCGTGCTCTACACGATTCCCTCGCTGGCGATGTTCTCGTTGCTGCTGCCGTTCTTCGGGCTCTCGGCGGCGCTCGTGGTGACCGGCCTCGTGCTGTATTCGCTGACGATTCTCGTGCGGAACATGCTGGCGGGCCTGGAGGCGGTGCCCGCCGAGGCGCGGGAGGCCGCGCACGGGATGGGCTATGGGCCCGCCCGGCTCCTGTGGGAGGTAGAACTCCCTCTCGCGCTGCCCGCGCTGATGGCCGGCATCCGGATGGCGACGGTGTCGACGATCGCGCTGACGACCGTGGGCTCCATCGTGGGCCGGGGCGGTCTGGGCAATCTCATCGAGGACGCGCTGCCGAGTTTCTTCAAGGCGCAGGTGCTGGCCGCCTCGGTGCTGTGCGTTTTGCTCGCCGTCGTCGCGGACCTCCTGCTGCTGGGGGTCCAGCGGTTGCTGACGCCCTGGACTCGCGTACGTGCCGCCGAGGGGAGCGGCTGATGGGGGTCCTGGGCGAGGCCTGGAGCTGGCTGAGCAGCGGCGCCAACTGGTCGGGGGAGGGCGGCGTCTGGAACCGGCTCGGCGAGCATGTGTACGTGAGCGGGGTGGCGCTGGCCGTCGCCTGTCTGATCGCTCTGCCGCTCGGGCTGTTCCTGGGCCATCTCGGCAGGGGCGGCACACTGGCGATCAATGTGTCCAACGTGGGGCGGGCGATACCCGTCTTCGCGGTCCTCGCCCTCTTCATGGTGTCGCCGCTGCGCAACGCCGGCTATCTGCCCACGGTGATCGCGCTGGTGCTGTTCGCCGTGCCACCGCTGCTGACCAACGCGTACGTGGGGATGCGGGAGGTGGACCGGGCGGTCGTGGAGGCCGCGCGGGGGATGGGGATGTCGGGGCGCCAGCTCTTCCTCCGGGTCGAACTGCCCCTGGCCCACCCCCTGATCATGACCGGGCTCCGCTCGGCGGCGGTCCAGGTCGTCGCGACGGCGACCATCGCCGCGATGGTCGGCCAGGGCGGCCTCGGCCGGATCATCACCGCCGGCTTCAACACGTACAACACGGCGCAGGTGGTCGCGGGCGCGGTGCTCGTGGCCCTGCTCGCCCTCCTGGTGGAGGCGGCACTGGTGGTGGTCGACCGGCTCTTCAGCCCGGTGCGCTCCTCCCCGCGCCCGCTCTCCTCCCCGCGCCGGCCCTCCACCCGGTCCTCTGCGACGGGACCCGGCCGCAAGGTGCCCACCGCGGGACCGTGAACCCTCCGACAGACCGACGACCGATGGCTGAAGCCCTAGCGGCTGAGACGTATGACTGGATGGTGAGCTCGTGAGCAGGATCTCGCGTATCGCGGGTGCGGTACTGGGCGTTGCGGCGCTGACGGCGGGTCTCGCCGCGTGCGGCGGCGACAGCCTGGAGAAGGAGAAGTCCGGTGGCTCGTCCGGTACCGGCGACGGCGAGAAGGGTTCGCTCGTCATCGGCGCGGCGGCCTTCACCGAGTCGAAGGTCCTGGCGGAGCTGTATGCGCAGGTCCTCGCCGACGCCGGCTATGGCACGTCGATCACCACGGTGAAGAACCGCGAACTGTACGAGCCGTCGCTGGAGAAGGGCGACATCGACGTCGTACCGGAATACGCCGCCACGATCGCGGAATTCCTGAACGCGAAGGTGAACGGCCCGAAGGCGCCGGAAGAGAAGCCGGTCGCCTCCGGTAACGCGGCCGCCACCGTCGAGGCGCTGAAGAAGCTCGCCGAACCGCGTGGTCTGAAGGTGCTGACCGTCGGAGAGGCCGTCGATCAGAACGCGTTCGCGGTGACCAAGGAATTCGCCGAGAAGAACAAGCTCACGACGCTTTCCGATCTCGGCAGGTCGAAGCTGAAGGTGAAGATCGCCGCGGCCGACGAATGCTCGATACGGCCGTACTGCGCGCCCGGTCTCAAGAAGACGTACGGCATCGACGTCACAGGAGTCGACCCGAAGGGTGTCGGTACGCCGCAGTCCAAGCAGGCCGTCAAGGACGGGGTGGACCAGCTGGTGCTGACGACCACCACGGACGCCACCCTCGACTCCTTCGGGCTGGTGTTCCTCCAGGACGACAAGAAGCTGCAGAATGCCGACAATGTGCTGCCCGTCGTCAATGCGAAGGACGCCGGGGCGCCCGGGATAGCCGCCGCTCTGGACAAGCTCACCAAGACGCTGACGACCGCCGATCTCGTCGCGTTGAACCGCAAGGTGGACGCGGAGCGGGCCAAGCCGCAGGACGTCGCGAAGGAGTACCTGAAGTCCAAGGGGCTGATCAAGAAGTAAGGGAGCGGCTAAGGGGAGTCGGCCCGCGCGGGTAAGAGCAGTCGGCCCGCGCGGGGAGGCGACGCAGTTCGTTGCCCGTCGTTCCGCTTGTTGCCGACAAGTGAGCAAGAGAATGCCGGGCCGACACCCCATACGGCGCCTACGCACGGTAAATTTCAGGCCATGCCACGTGGACGCCACCGCCATTCCCCACCTCTCCACAGGCTCCTGCCGCCCTCCGCGGTCGCCGGAGCTTCGGTTCTCTGTGCCGCCGGCGCCTGGCTGTTCGCCGATCCGGTCCTGCTCCGGGTGCTGGTCGCCGCCGCGGCGGGCGCCGCGGTCACCGGCGCCGTCCTCATGCGCAGCTGGGACCGCAGCGCCGGCCGCAAGGTCGCGGAGCTGACGCGCGCGCGGCTCGGCGACGAGTGGAAGACCGAGGAGCGCATAGCCGAACTCGAGGCGGACATCGAGGAGTCCCGCGAGCTGCGGGCCAGGCTCGACGCCAAGCTGCGCGCCAAGCGGGTGGAGTTGGCCGCGCTGCGCGGGGAGCACGCGGCGCTGCTGCGCCGGTACGCCACCGCGGAGACCGAGCGGGCCAGCGCCCTCGAGGGCCGCAGGCAGCTCGCCCTGGAGGCGGCCGCCCCCGCCAAGGCGCTGACGGCGGGCGGTTCCACGCCGTCGCCGGCCGCGTATCTGCAGGCGGCGAAGGCGCTGGAGAACCTCACGCGGAACGCGGCGGCCCAGGAGGCCCGGCGCACCACCGAGGAGGCGAGGCGCCGCGACCTGGCCGAGCGGGCACGGGAGGCGGAGGAGCCGCAGGGGAAGCACGCGGCGGTCAGCGCCCCGACACAGCCGGGCGGTGCCTCGGCGCACAGCGCTCCGGGCGGGTCGGAGCAGCACGCCCGGCCCATGTCGGCGCTGCCCGCCGTCCGTGTCGTCCCGGCCGCCACGGCGATCGTGCCGTACGCCGCCCAGCGCCGTCCCGCCCCGCGCCCGGAGGGAGGCTTCGACTTCTTCGGTACGCAGAAGAAGGCGGCGGCCGCCATCGAGGCGGTGGCGCAGGAGGACCTCGCCGATGTGGTGGGCGAGGAGGCCCTCGCCGTCCACACGCGCTCCGAGGAACGGGCGGTCGGCCAGGTCATCGACCTGACCGCGCATGACGAGACCGAGCAGATCGACGTGGTCGAGCTGCGCGGGGCCGTGAACTCCTGAACCGGGCCCCTCAGCCTCCGAACCTCCCGGCCGTCCGGGCCGGGAACTTCCGGGTCTTCGCCGTCGGATCCGGCTACTTGTCGATGTCGCCGACGACGAAGAAGAGCGAGCCCAGGATCGCCACCATGTCCGCGACCAGCGTGCCGGGCAACAGCTCGGTCAGCGCCTGGATGTTGTTGTACGACGCCGAGCGCAGCTTGAGGCGGTACGGAGTCTTCTCGCCCTTGGAGACCAGGTAGTAGCCGTTGATGCCGAGGGGGTTCTCGGTCCACGCGTAGGTGTGGCCCTCGGGTGCCTTGAGCACCTTCGGCAGCCGCTGGTTGATCGGGCCGGGCGGCAGCTCCGCGATCCGGTCCAGGCAGGCGTCCGCCAGATCGAGGGCGTTGTGCGTCTGGTCGAGCAGGCACTCGAAGCGGGCCAGGCAGTCGCCCTCCTCGCGGGTGACGACCTTCAGTACGTCCGCCAGCTCCCCGTACGCGAGGTACGGCTCGTCGCGGCGCAGGTCGAAGTCGACTCCGGAGGCGCGGGCGATCGGCCCGCTCACCCCGTAGGCGTGCACGGTCTCGGCGGCCAGGACGCCCACACCGCGCGTGCGGCCGCGGAAGATCTCGTTGCCGAGAACCAGCCGGTCGTACACGTCCATCCGGGAGCGGAGGGCGGCGACGGCTTCACGGGCGCGGCCCGTCCAGCCGGCCGGGAGGTCCTCCTTGAGGCCGCCGACCCGGTTGAACATGTAGTGCATCCGGCCGCCGGATACCTCCTCCATGACGTGCTGGAGGTCCTCGCGCTCGCGAAAAGCGTGGAAGATCGGGGTGATTCCGCCCAGTTCAAGGGGGTACGACCCCAGGAACATCAGGTGGTTGAGGACCCGGTTCAGTTCGGCGAGCAGGGTGCGCGTCCAGACCGCCCGCTCGGGGACCTCCATGCCCAGCATCCGCTCGACCGCCATGACCACACCGAGTTCGTTGGAGAACGCGGACAGCCAGTCGTGGCGGTTGGCCAGCATCACGATCTGCCGGTAGTCCCGCGCCTCGAAGAGCTTCTCGGCGCCACGGTGCATATAGCCGATGACCGGCTCGGCGTGCCGGATCACCTCGCCGTCCAGAACCAGGCGCAGGCGGAGCACGCCATGGGTGGAGGGATGCTGGGGGCCGATGTTGAGCACCATGTCGGTGCTCTCCGCCGCGCCGCCGATGCCGACCGTGGTCTCCGTCATGCCGGACAGTATCCCTCGCCGGTACGCGCTATTCCGTGCCGGGTGGGACGGGTGCGGCGGGCGCCCCGGACGCGGAGGGTCCCCTGGACGCCCCCGGGGCGCCGGACACCCGTTGCATCAGCCAGGTGAAATCCCCGAGGCCGCCCCTCGCCGTCAGCTCCGCCGCCTCACCCGCCGCCGACAGCGCCCGCACGTACGCCGCCGGGTCGGAGGAGGCGAGCGCCAAGGGCGGCCGGCCCCCGGTCACGCCGAGGCCGGCCAGCGCCTCCCGCTGGGACAGCAGCTCGGTGCCGGGCAGCGCGACGGCCGCCGCGCACGCGTCCAGGGCCACATGGGAGGTCAGGTCGCAGCTCCCGTCCGGGACCGGTCGCACCTCTCGCCCGTCCCGGAAACCGGTCAGCGTCCCGAACGGCGGCCTGGCCTCCCGGACGTGCGCGTAGTCGACAGCGACGGCCAGGCCCTCGTCCAGCGCGGCGACCGCCGCCGCCCAGGCCTCGTCGCGCGGACGCCCGATCTCGGCCCGCTCACCGGGCTCCCCCAGCGGCCACCACCTCTCCAGCCAGCGGGCGTCCGGGCCGGTGATCGGGGCGCCGAGCCGCTCGGTGCCGTCGGCCCGCACCTCGACGTACCGGGGCGCGCCCGCGTCGTCGGCCTGGGCGATGTCCACCGGCACGTTGTCCAGCCACTCGTTGGAGAAGAGCAGCCCGCGCACCGCGACGGGCGGCCGGTCGCTCCAGGCGATGCGCGGGTCGAGGCCCTCGGGACGGCCGGCCCGTTCCACGGCGTGGGCCCGGACCCGCAGTCCGGGGTCCACCTCCGCCAGCACCCCGGTCAGCAGCTCCCCGCGGCCCGCGCCCACGTCCACCAGCGCGATCTCGTCTCCGCCGATCTCCCGCGCGACCCGCTCCAGCAGCCGGGCGACGGCGGAGGCGAAGAGCCGGGACGCGTGGACGGACGTGCGGAAGTGGCCGGCCGGTCCCTCGGGCCGCAGATAGAAGCCGTCAGGCCCGTACAACGCCGTCTCGGCGGCCTGCCGCCAGCCGTTCCACTCCGCGGACTTACACGAATCATCCGTCACGGGCACCAGTCTCCACCTTGCGGAGTACGCCTCCGGTGACGGGATCGCCCCTCCGGTTGACCCATGCACCTATCGGCCTTCCCTACGCTTGGTCACGTGCAGAGCCTCTACGACTTCCTCCGCAGACACCCGACGGGCGTCGACACCTTCTGGGCCGTCGTCCTTCTCGGGTTCTCCATGCTGTGGGTGATCTCGAAGGCTCCCGCGGCCGAACCCGTCGCCGGCCATGTGAGCGTCGCCCTGCTGCTCTCCCTCGTCGTCGCCCTGCGCCGCCGCGCGCCCGAGCGGATGCTGCTCCTCGGGGCGGCCGTGGGAGTCGCCCAGCTCGCGCTGGACATCGTGCCGACCATCGCGGACTTCGCGATGCTCGTGATCATCTACACGGTGGCCGCCCACGACGGCCCGCGCTGGGCGTCGAGAGTGGCGCTGGCGGGCGGGCTCAGCGCCGCGACCCTGTCGCAGCTGCGCTGGCACGAGAGCGGCATGGGCATCGGGTCCAAGATCTTCTTCTCCATGATCATGACCGTGCCGTTCGCCCTCGCCTGGGTGCTCGGCGACTCGGTGCGCACCCGGCGCGCCTACTTCGCGCAGCTGGAGGAGCGGGCCTCGCGGCTGGAGCGGGAGCGCGAGGCGCAGGCGAAGGTCGCCGTGGCCGCCGAGCGCGCCCGCATCGCCCGCGAACTGCACGACGTCGTCGCCCACAACGTGTCCGTGATGGTGGTGCAGGCCGACGGCGCCGCGTACGTCCTGGACGCCGCGCCCGACCAGGCCAAGCAGGCGCTGGAGACGATCTCCAGCACCGGCCGGCAGGCACTCGCCGAGATGCGCCGGCTCCTCGGCATCCTGCGCACCGGCGAACACCAGGAGGCCGGGGAGTACGTCCCCCAGCCCGACGTCGAGCAGATCGGGGACCTCGTCGAGCAGGTCCGGGTCTCGGGCCTCACCGTCGACTTCAAGATCGAGGGGACGCCGCGGCCGCTGCCGAGCGGGGTCGAGCTCACCGCGTACCGGATCGTGCAGGAAGCCCTCACCAACACCCGCAAGCACGGCGGCCCGGAAGCGGGCGCGAGCGTGCGGCTGGTGTACTTCGACGACGGACTCGGCCTCCTGGTCGAGGACGACGGCCGCGGGGCGACCCACGAGATGTACGAGGACGGCGGCGCCGACGGTCGCGGCCACGGCCTGATCGGGATGCGGGAGCGGGTCGGCATGGTCGGCGGCACGCTGGACGCGGGACCGCGGCCCGGCGGCGGCTTCCGGATCAGCGCCCTGCTTCCGCTCAAGGCCGCCCACTAGTCCGCCCGGAGCCGCACCCGCCCGAACCCTTCAGCCCAGCCCCAGCCCCAGCGCCAGCCCAGGCCGGCCCCGCCGCACCCGATCCCGAGGACCCCTGACATGACGATCCGCGTGATGCTCGTCGACGACCAGATGCTGCTGCGTACCGGTTTCCGTATGGTGCTGGCCGCCCAGCCGGACATGGAGGTCGTCGCCGAGGCGGGCGACGGCGTCGAGGCCATCCAGAACCTCCGCTCCACCAGCGTGGACGTCGTACTCATGGACGTCCGCATGCCGAAGCTCGACGGCGTCGAGGCCACCCGCCGCATCTGCGCCGAGCCGGACGCCCCCAAGGTCCTGATCCTGACCACCTTCGACCTCGACGAGTACGCCTTCTCGGGTCTGAAGGCGGGCGCGAGCGGCTTCATGCTCAAGGACGTGCCGCCGTCCGAACTGCTCGGCGCGATCCGGTCGGTGCACAGCGGCGACGCGGTCGTCGCGCCGTCCACGACGCGGCGCCTGCTCGACCGCTTCGCGCCGATGCTGCCTTCGAGTGGCAAGGAGCCCCAGCACGCGTCACTCGCGAAGCTGACCGAACGGGAGCGGGAGGTCATGATGCTGGTCGCGCAGGGCCTGTCGAACGGCGAGATCGCGGCGCGTCTCGTCCTCTCCGAAGCGACCGTCAAGACCCATGTGGGGCGCATCCTCACGAAGTTGGATCTCCGGGACCGGGTGCAGGTCGTCGTGCTCGCCTACGAGACGGGCCTCGTTCGGGCGGGCGGCGGAGCGGCCTCCTGATCGGGCATCCTGGTCCGATGCTGCTGTGGATCAACGGCCCTTTCGGGGGCGGCAAGACCCAGACCGCGTACGAGCTCCGGCGGCGGCTGCCGGGCAGTGTCGTGTGCGATCCGGAGCACGTCGGATTCGGCCTGCACCGGATGCTGCCGCGCGAACTGCGCGGTGACTTCCAGGATCTGCGGGCCTGGCGGGAGGGGGTGTACGAGGTGCTGGACCTGGCGCTGCGCGAGCACCGCGGCGGGCCGGTGATCGCCCCCATGACGCTGGTGGACCCCGGGTACTTCCAGGAGATCGTCGGGCGGCTGCGCACCGAGGCGGGGCACGAAGTGCACCACTTCGCGCTGCTCGCGGAGCGCGAGACGGTCCTGCGGCGACTGACCGAGCGGGGTCTGGGGCGCGGTCTGAAGCGCGAGAGCTTCGCGGTGCGCAAGCTGGACCACTGCCTGGAGCGGCTGAGCGGACCGGAGTTCGCCGAGCACATCCGTACGGACCGGCTGGGCATCCCCCAGGTCGCCGAAGCGGTGGCGCGCTCGGCCGGTCTGCGACTGCTGCCGAACGAGGACGGGCGGCTGCGCCACCGGCTGCGGCGCATCCGGGTGGGCCTCGCCCACATCCGCTTCGACTGAGACGCAGGCGAGGAGCGGGACGGCGAGGAGCGGGACGGCGACGAGGGACGGCGACGAGGGACGGTGGCCAGGACCGGGACGCGACGACCGGGACGGCGGCCAGGACCGGGACGGGAGCGGCGACGACGCTCGGGACGGTGGCCGGGTGCGTCCCCGGCGCGGCGCTTGGTGCGGAACCGTCTCCGGGTGCGTCCCTGGCACGGCACCTAGCGCAGCACCGTCTCCAGGAAGTCGCTGCCGATCCGGGCGACCGCCGCGACATCCAGCTGGTGCAGCACGTATCGCCCGCGGCGGCGCGTGGAGATCAGCCCCGCCCTCTTCAGCACGGCCAGATGCCGGGAGACCTCCGGCGCGGTGATGCCGTAGACGTCCGCGAGTTCGCCCGTCGTGTACGGGGCGCGGGCCAGGTTGCGGCACAGGCGCATGCGCATCGGGTGGGCGAGGGCCTCCATCCGCAGCTTCAGCAGCTCGACGGAGGCCTGCCCCGGCAGGTCCGGGGCGCCGACCGGGTAGTGGACGACGGGCCGCCAACCGGGGGCGTGCAGCACCATCAGATGCGGCCAGCCGTAGCTGGAGGGCACGAAGGTGATCCCGGCGCCGACGGCCGGGTCGACGGCGGTGGTCCGGCCGTCGGCGAGCTTGTCCACCTCGATACGGCCCAGGGCTTCGTTGAGCGAGAGCGCGGGTGAGACCGCCCGCAGCGTCTCGGCGAGGCCCTTGTGGCGCAGGAGCTCCGTCTTGTGGCGGGCGTCGGCGGCGAGGCCCGGCTGGACGCGGCGCCAGGTGTCGGCGAAGAAGGCCTCGTCGCAGTCCTCGAAGAGGCGGCGGAGCCAGGCGCGTACGGAGGCCGGATCGGCGAGCATCCGCCGGGTGAAGTCCAGCGCCCGGGGGCCGCGGGTGGCGGCGAGATCGAGGGCGCGGTCGGCGTCGACGGGGCCGCCGGCGGCGTAGCTGCTGGAGCAGGTGAACTCCAGGGCCGCCGCGACGTACACGTCCTCGTCCAGCTCGTCGAGCATGTCCAGCTCTTCGGCGAGCGTCGCACCGGTCCGGCCGGTGCCGTGCCGCAGGCCGGCGTACGGCATGAACACATCGGAGAAGGTGCTCGTCCACAGGAACGAGGCGTCGTGGAGCCGGTCGGCGAGCTCCGGCTTGAGGGCGGCGGTGGTCGCCGTCGCCCAGCCGTGCAGCCCGGGGTGGTGCCCCGGCTCGGCCAGCGCGTGGAGGGCGACGCCCAGCTCGGCGAGGGGGGAGATGTCGAAGACGATGCGTTCCGGCGGCAGGCCGGCGATGTCGATGCTCACGCTCACACCCCCATGGTGGGGGGTGCGGGGGGTGCGGCGTCGCGTCGTTTGACGGGGGTCGTCAATCGACGAGCGCGCTGGGCCGTTCGGGCGCATCGTGAATGCCATGAACGCCATGGAGCAGCACATGATCGACGCCTACCGCTCGGCCCAGCACGGCGAGCCGGCACCACCGCTGCCGGGCGCCCACGACTGGTCGGCGCTCGCCTCGGCCCGCGACTACCACCGCTTCACCGCGGTCATCGCCGGCCGCCCCGCCGGGGGCCGCACCGCGCCGGCGCTGACCCGGCTGGGGTCCCGGCTCTCGGCTCTCTCCCGCCTCCTGCCCCTGCCCCTGCCGCGCATGGAGCACCGCCCGCCGTCGGCGAGAGGCTGCCGCTAGGCCGTGAAGCCCCGGGTGCCTCCGGGCGGACGACGCCACGTCGCGGACACTCCCCGGGGCCTCGGGGACCCTCCCGCGGACCGGGGCCTCGGGGGCCCTCCCCGGGCCGTGTCCGGCTCAGGGCAGACGCGCCAGGAACGCCTCGACCGCCTCCGCGACCTCCGCCTCCGTCCACGCCAGCCCCGGCTCGCCCACGGTCACCTCGGTGACCGCCACCCCCGGCGGGCCCCCGGCGCCCGGGGAGAACCAGCGGCGGAAGAGCGTGACGCCCGTGTCCTCGGCCTGCCGGACCGACGCCTCGGTCAGGGCGTCCGGGTCGTACGGGAGCCACACCTGGAACTGATGGGTATGCGGCTCCTCGGGATGCACGCGGAACCACGCCGTTCCCGCCGCCTCGAACCCGGACCGCAGCCCCGCCGCCACCACGCGCGCGTGCGCCACGTACGAGGGGAGGCGAGGCAGTGTCCCGGCCATCCCGGCCAGCGCCCCCACCGCCGCCGCGGACTGCTGGAAGACCAGCCCGCCGTACCGGTGCCGCCAGGCCCTCGCCTCGGCGATCAGGTCCTCGGGTCCGACGAGCGCCGCGCCCGACGGCCCGTCGAGGGACTTGTAGAAGGAGACGTACACGCTGTCGGCGAGGGCCGCGATCTCCGCGAGCTCGCGCCCGAAGTGGGGGGCGCACTCCCACAACCGCGCGCCGTCGAAGTGCACCACCGCATCGCGTTCCCGCGCGGCCTCCACCACGTCCACCAGCTCCTGCCACGAGGGCAGGACGAATCCGGCGTCCCGCAGCGGAAGTTCCAGCATCAGCGTGCCGAAGGGGTCCGCGAGGTCCCGGACCTCCTCGGCCGTCGGCAGCCGCGCCGCGTCCGTCGGATGGACCGTCCGCAGGCCGCTCACCGCGCCCAGGGCGCCCCCTTCGTGGACCTCCGGGTGCGCCAGCGGGTGCAGGGCGACCACCGGGTTCCCGGTCCGGCCCGCCCAGCACCTCAGCGCCACCTGCTGCGCCATCGTCCCGGTCGGGAAGAAGGCGGCGGCGGGGAAGCCGAGCAGGTCGGCGGCGCGCCGCTCGACCTCGGCGACGACCCCGTCGCCGTACACGTCGACGGGCGCCTCCACGTCGGCGACCGAGGCCGCATCGTCCGCGAGCGCTCTCAGCCGCTCCCCGAGGGGGAGGTCCGCCGAGGGCCGCCACAACGTCCTCCCGGAGGACCGCCAGGCCTCGATCCTCCGTCGCCTCGCGTTCCGCTCGTCCTCGCCCTGCTCATGGTCCATCCACCGATCATCACATCGCCGCCCGGACCCTGTGGACAGTCAGGGAAGGTCGCGAAACGCTGGCGTAGCATGACGAGAAATCGTCCGGTACCCCCCGCGGACTGGAACGGAAGGCCACCGTCAGCGTGAACGCACCACCAGAACCCCGCCCGGCCCGCCTCACCGTCGGCGTCGTCGGCGCCGGCCGGGTCGGACCCGCACTCGCGGCGTCCCTGCAGCTCGCGGGCCACCACCCGGTCGCCGTGTCCGGCGTCTCCGAGGCGTCGGTGCGCCGCGCCGCCGCGCTCCTGCCGGACGTGCCGATCGTGCCGCCCGCGCAGGTCATGGCCGCCGCCGACCTGGTGCTGCTGACGGTTCCCGACGACGCCCTGCCCGGCCTCGTCGAGGGCCTCGCCGAGACCGGAGCCGTGCGCCCCGGACAGCTGCTGGTGCACACCTCCGGGCGGTACGGCGCCAAGGTCCTGGACCCGGCCCGCCGCGCCGGCGCGCTGCCGCTCGCCCTGCACCCCGCGATGACCTTCACCGGCACCTCCGTGGACGTCCAGCGACTGGCCGGCTGCTCGTTCGGCGTCACCGCGCCCGAGGAACTTCGGCTGGCCGCCGAGGCGCTGGTCATCGAGATGGGCGGCGAGCCCGAGTGGATCGAGGAGGAGGCCCGCCCGCTCTACCACGCGGCCCTCGCCCTCGGCGCGAACCATCTGGTCACCCTGGTCGCCCAGTCCATGGAGCTGCTGCGTACGGCGGGGGTCGCCGCCCCCGACCGGATGCTCGGACCGCTGCTCGGCGCGGCCCTGGACAACGCCCTCAGGTCCGGCGACGCCGCCCTCACCGGGCCCGTGGCCCGGGGTGACGCCGGCACGGTCGCCGCACACGTCGCCGAACTGCGCGCGCACGCGCCCGCCACGGTCGCCGGCTATCTCGCGATGGCAAGGGCGACCGCCGACCGGGCGCTCGCCCACGGCCTGCTCAAGCCCGAGCTCGCCGAGGACCTGCTGGGCGTCCTGGCGGAAAGCGTCCTGGTCGAGCGGCCCGAGGGGCCCGAGGAGGACGACCGATGAGCCTCGTACCGGTCCGCACGGCGGCCGAACTCCACGCGCTGGGCAACGGCGGCAGGCGCGCCGTCGTCATGACCATGGGCGCCCTCCACGAGGGCCACGCCACCCTCGTCCGCGACGCCCGCAGGCAGGTCGGCCCCGAGGGCTTCGTCGTCGTCACCGTCTTCGTCAACCCGCTCCAGTTCGGCGCCGGCGAGGACCTCGACCGCTACCCCCGCACCCTGGACGCCGACCTCAGGACCGCCGAGGAGGCGGGCGCCGACGCCGTCTTCGCCCCCTCCGTCGACGAGGTCTACCCCGGCGGGGAGCCGCAGGTCCGGATCACCGCGGGCCCCATGGGCGAGCGACTCGAAGGCGCCTCCCGGCCCGGCCACTTCGACGGCATGCTGACCGTCGTCGCCAAGCTGCTCCACCTCACCCGCCCCGATGTCGCCCTCTTCGGCCAGAAGGACGCCCAGCAGCTCGCCCTGATCCGGCGCATGGCCCACGACCTCAACTTCCCGGTCGACATCGCCGGCGTCGCGACCGTGCGCGAACCGGACGGTCTCGCGCTCTCCAGCCGCAACCGCTACCTCTCACCGGCCGAGCGCCACACCGCGCTCGCGCTGTCCGGCGCCCTGTTCGCCGCCCAGGACCGGCTTGCCGCCCAGCTGGCACTGCGCGCGCGTGCCGAGTCGCTGCCCGCCCCGCAGGCCAGGGCCGCAGCGCTGTCCCGGATCGGTGAGGCCCGCGCGGCCGCCGACGCGCACGCGGTCGCCCAGGCCACCGAGAGCGGCGGCGCCGGCGCCGTGCGGGCAGCGGCCCGCACGGTTCTCGACGACGCGGCCAAGGCCGACCCGCCGCTGGTCCTCGACTATCTGGCGCTGGTCGACCCGTCCGACTTCACCGAGGTTCCCGACGACCACAGCGGGGAGGCGATCCTCGCCGTCGCCGCCCGCGTCGGCTCGACCCGGCTCATCGACAACATCCCCCTGACCTTCGGAGCCCCCAAGTGACCGGAATACGGCTGCACGCGCCCGCGCCGGGCTGGGCCATCGACGCCGACGTCGTCGTGGTCGGCTCCGGCGTCGCGGGACTCACCGCCGCCCTGCGCTGCAGTGCCGCCGGGCTGCGTACGGTCGTCGTCACCAAGGCCCGCCTGGACGACGGCTCCACCCGCTGGGCGCAGGGCGGCATCGCGGCCGCCCTCGGCGACGGCGACACCCCCGAGCAGCACCTGGACGACACGCTCGTCGCGGGCGCGGGCCTGTGCGACGAGGTGGCCGTACGGACCCTGGTCACCGAGGGCCCCGACGCCGTGCGCCGGCTGATCGCCACCGGCGCGGACTTCGACAAGGACCCCGACGGAGACATCGCGCTCACCCGCGAGGGCGGCCACCACCGCCGCCGTATCGCGCACGCCGGAGGCGACGCGACCGGCGCCGAGATCTCCCGCGCCCTGGTCGAGGCGGTCCGCGCCGACTCCGTCCGCACCATCGAGAACGCGCTGGTCCTGGACCTCCTCACGGACGCCGAGGGCCGTACGGCGGGCGTCACCCTGCACGTCATGGGCGAGGGCCAGCACGACGGCGTCGGCGCCGTCCACGCCCCCGCCGTGGTCCTCGCCACCGGCGGCATGGGCCAGGTCTTCTCCGCGACGACCAACCCGGCCGTCTCCACCGGCGACGGGGTCGCGCTGGCGCTGCGGGCCGGCGCCGAGGTCAGCGACCTGGAGTTCGTGCAGTTCCACCCCACTGTGCTCTTCCTCGGCCCGGACGCCGAGGGCCAGCAGCCGCTGGTCTCCGAGGCGGTACGGGGCGAGGGCGCCCATCTCGTCGACGCGTCCGGCACCCGCTTCATGCTGGGGCAGCACGAGCTGGCCGAGCTCGCCCCCCGGGACATCGTCGCCAAGGCGATCATGCGGCGGATGCGGGAGCAGGACGCCGAGCACATGTACCTGGACGCCCGGCACTTCGGCGCCGAGATGTGGGAGCACCGCTTCCCGACGATCCTGGCCGCCTGCCGCTCCCACGGCATCGACCCGGTCACCGAGCCGATCCCGGTCGCCCCCGCCGCGCACTACGCCTCCGGCGGTGTCCGTACCGATCTGCACGGCCGCACCACCGTCCCCGGCCTGTACGCCTGCGGCGAGGTGGCCTGCACCGGCGTCCACGGCGCCAACCGGCTGGCGTCCAACTCCCTGCTCGAGGGACTGGTCTTCGCCGAGCGCATCGCCGACGACATCACCGCGGCGACCGTCGCCGCCCCCGGCGCGCCGGTCCCGCACCCGGCCCCGGTGGCCCTGCCGCTGCCCGACCCGGGCGCCCGCGTCCGTATCCAGCGGATCATGACCAGGGGGGCCGGAGTACTGCGCTCCGCCGCGAGCCTGGCCGCCGCCGCCGAGGCCCTGGAGAACCTCCACGCCGACGCCGTCGCCGGGGACAGCGACGACCACAAGTCCTCCGAGCCCGGCGTCGAGTCCTGGGAGACCACCAACCTGCTGTGCGTCGCCCGGGTCCTGGTCGCCGCCGCCCGGCGCCGCGAGGAGACCCGCGGCTGCCACTGGCGCGAGGACCACCCCGACCGCGACGACACCACCTGGCGCCGCCACCTCGTCGTACGCCTCAGCCCCGACCGGACCCTGGACGTCCGGCCCACCGGCACCCAAGACTTCCCCCCGACCGCCGCCGACGCCCCCAGGGAGCCGTAACCGTGAGCACGCCCGAAGAAGAACGCCCGCGCCCCGTGGACGTACCGCTGATCCAGATCAGCGCCCCCAGCGCCCAGGCCGAGGAGGCCGGCTGCGGTGACGGCTGCGGCTGCGGTGGCGACGAGGTGTACGAGTGCGGGCTCGACCCGGCGCTCGCCCAGCTCCTGGCCGACGCGGGCCTGGACCCCGTACAGGTCGAGGACATCGCGCACCTCGCCATCGAGGAGGACCTCGACGGCGGTGTGGACGTCACCACCGTCGCGACCGTCCCCGAGGACGCCGTCGCCACCGCCGACTTCACCGCCCGCGAGCACGGCGTGGTGGCGGGCCTGCGCGTCGCCGAGGCGGTGCTCTCCATCGTCTGCACGGACGCCTTCGAGGTGGAGCGGCACGTCGAGGACGGCGCGCGCGTCGAGCCCGGCCAGAAGCTGCTGTCCGTCACCACCCGCACCCGCGACCTGCTCACCGGCGAGCGCAGCGCGCTGAACATCCTGGGCCGCCTCTCCGGCATCGCCACCGCGACGCGCGCGTGGGCCGACGCCCTGGAAGGCACCGGCGCCCGGGTCCGCGACACCCGCAAGACCACGCCGGGCCTGCGGGCCCTGGAGAAGTACGCGGTGCGCTGCGGCGGCGGCGTCAACCACCGCATGTCGCTTTCGGACGCGGCCCTGGTCAAGGACAACCACGTGGTCGCCGCGGGCGGCGTCGCGCAGGCCTTCAAGGCCGTCCGGGAGACGCTCGCCGAGATGGGCACCCCGGACGTCCCGATCGAGGTCGAGGTCGACACGCTGCACCAGGTCCGCGAGGTCCTGGAGGCGGGCGCCGACCTGATCCTGCTCGACAACTTCACTCCGCTGGAGACCGAGGAGGCCGTCACGCTGGTGGCGGGCCGCGCCGCGCTCGAGTCCTCCGGCCGCCTCACCCTGGACAACGCCGCCGCGTACGCCGCCACCGGCGTCGACTACCTCGCGGTCGGCGCGCTCACCCACTCCGCCCCGGTCCTGGACATCGGCCTCGACCTGCGCGAGGCGAACGAGGCGAACGTCTGATGCTGCTCACCATCGACGTCGGCAACACCCACACCGTCCTCGGCCTCTTCGACGGCGAGGAGATCGTCGAGCACTGGCGCATCTCCACGGACCCGCGCCGCACCGCCGACGAGATGGCGGTCCTGCTCCAGGGCCTGATGGGCATGCACCCGCTGCTCGGCGTGGAGCTCGGTGACGGCATCGAGGGCATCGCGATCTGCTCGACCGTTCCCTCCGTCCTGCACGAGCTGCGCGAGGTGACCCGCCGGTACTACGGCGACGTCCCCGCCGTCCTGGTGGAGCCCGGCATCAAGACGGGCGTGCCCGTCCTGACGGACAACCCGAAGGAGGTCGGCGCGGACCGCATCATCAACTCGGTCGCCGCCGTCGAGCTCTACGGCGGCCCGGCGATCGTCGTCGACTTCGGTACGGCGACGACGTACGACGCGGTCAGCGCGCGCGGCGAGTACACCGGCGGCGTCATCGCCCCCGGAATCGAGATCTCGGTCGAGGCACTGGGCGTGAAGGGCGCCCAGCTGCGGAAGATCGAGCTGTCCCCGCCGCGCAGCGTGATCGGCAAGAACACGGTGGAGGCGATGCAGGCGGGCATCGTGTTCGGCTTCGCGGGTCAGGTCGACGGCGTCGTGGAGCGGATGAAGCGCGAGCTGACCGGCCCGGGCGGGGACCCGTCGGACGTCACGGTGATCGCGACGGGCGGCCTCGCCCCGATGGTGCTGAGCGAGTCGTCGATGATCGACGAGCACGAGCCCTGGCTGACCCTGATCGGTCTGCGCCTGGTCTACGAACGGAACGTCTCCCGGATGTGACGGCCGCGCGGGCGGACGGGCCGGCGAGGCGCGCCAGGGAAAGTCCGTTAAGGGAATTTTGTCTGATTAGCGCGTATCGTCGGCCCATGCCCACGCCCTACGGATCCCGCGGCGGCATGGCGTTCGGCGCAGACGAGCTGCGTGTGCTCCGACGCGCCCTGGCCGTTGCCCTCCACCCGACCACCCTCGAGGACGAGGACGTCCAGGACTGCCTGCGCCTCGCCGACTCCCTGGACGAGGCGGTCCGCGAAGCCGGACGGCTGCGCGCCTTCCTCCTCGCCGATCTGGCCCGCTACCGCGACGCCCTGCCCGGCACCGCCGCCGGCTACCTGGAGCTGCTCCAGGACGCCCTGGCCGCCGGCTACGACCCCCAGCCGGAGGATCTCGGCGCCTTGCGCACCCTGCGCTCCACGCCCGTCGCCGCGACGCTCCTCGATCGCTGCCGGCTCCTCGCCGAGCACTCCGTGCGCGGGCGCCTGGCCCGTGTCACGGCGCCCCGCACCCGGCTCTTCGCCCTGCAGGGCGGCCGGTCGGGCGAGGGGGAGAAGCCGAAGCCCGCGCCGAAGCCGCCGGAGCCCGCCCCCACCGAGAAGCCGGTCCCCAAACCGTCCGAGGTCTTCCCGCCGCGCCGCCGCCCCGCGCCCCCGCCCGCACAGCGCGCCGCCGGATAGCTACCCTGGACGGCATGGAATACGTATCCGCGCTCCTGCCCCCCGTCGTGATGGCCGCCTTCTTCATCGGCCTCGTCGTGACGATCGTCAAGAGCCAGGGCGGCCCGAACAAGGCCAAGGAGGACGCCGCCGTGGACGCGGCGCTCGCCCGCGCCGAGGCGACCCGCCAGGCGGACGGCACCCCGTAGCTCCGGGCGCCCCCTCCGAGGACGTACGACTGCGTTCAAGTCGTACGTCCTTTTTGTTACGTCAATAGTGGGCCATTCCGACATCGCCCACTATGGTGGCGCTGTGCCCCGTCAATTGGGAGAGCTGGAAGACGCCGTCATGACCCGCGTCTGGCAATGGAACCGGCCGGTGACGGTCCGGGAAGTCCTGGAAGATCTGCAGCAGGAACGCTCCATCGCCTACACCACCGTCATGACGGTAATGGACAATCTCCATCAGAAGGGCTGGGTGCGCCGGGAAGTCGACGGCCGCGCCTATCGATATACCGCGGTCTCCACCCGAGCCGCCTACGCGGCCGCACTGATGAACGAAGCCTGGTCGCAGAGCGACAACCCCGCCGCCGCTCTGGTGGCCTTCTTCGGCATGATGTCGGCCGAGCAGCGCGTGGCACTCAACGACGCGGTCCGTATGGTCCAGCCCGACGCCCCGGAACTGCCCACCGAGTCGGCCCCCGAACCTCCCGGAGAGCCTTCCCCACTTCCGCCGGAGGGCGCCGACGGCGAGGCGGAGCCGGGGCGATAGCGTCCACCCATGCCGTCCTCCGTGCCTCCGCCTCCGACGCCCCACACGCCCAATCCCGCAGCGAAAGCCGTCACCGTACGGCGGGCGCGGACCAGCGATGTCGCGGCGGTCCGCCGACTCGTCGATCCGTTCGTCACCGAAGGCATCCTGCTCGACAAAGCGACGGTCACGCTTTACGAGGACATCCAGGAGTTCTGGGTCGCCGAACGCGACGAGGACGGACTGGTCGTCGGCTGCGGCGCACTGCATGTGATGTGGGAAGACCTGGCGGAAGTCCGCACTCTCGCGGTGGACCCCGACTTCCGTGGCGCAGGCGTCGGTCACCAGGTGCTGGACAAGTTGTTGCACACGGCCCGCTGGCTCGGTGTGCGCCGGGTTTTCTGCCTCACCTTCGAAGTCGACTTCTTCGCGAAGCACGGCTTCGTCGAGATCGGTGAGACACCGGTCGACGGAGATGTCTACAGCGAGCTGCTGCGTTCCTATGACGAGGGTGTCGCGGAGTTCCTCGGTCTCGAACGAGTGAAGCCGAACACCTTGGGCAACAGCCGGATGCTTCTGCACCTGTGATCGTATCGATCGCGCGGAACCCTATGTCCGAATCGCGCACGTTTCCCGCGTTCCCGGGGTTCTGAACCTCTCCCAGGGGTTTGTGTTTTTCAGGGAAAAGCGGTTTCCTTTCCGCGTACTGCATTTTCGATGAAAGGAAATCCGGTGGCACAGAAGGTTCAGGTCCTTCTTGTCGATGACCTCGACGGTGGCGAGGCGGACGAGACCGTGACGTTCGCGTTGGACGGCAAGACCTACGAGATCGACCTCACCACCACCAACGCGGACAAGCTCCGCGGCCTGCTCGAGCCGTACACCAAGAGCGGCCGGCGTACTGGTGGCCGTTCCGCCACCGGCCGTGGCAAGGGCCGTGTCGCCACCGGCGGGAACAAGGACACCGCCGAAATCCGCGCATGGGCGAAGGCGAACGGCTTTGAGGTGAATGACCGCGGCCGCGTTCCTGCCACGGTGCGTGAGGCCTACGAGAAGGCCAACGGCTGAGTTCGCAGCAACCGGGCCCGGTGGCATTCCGTCGCCGCCGCGTCCACGAGTCGCACAAGACCGGAGCCGCAGTGCGGCGCGCCGCCGCCCCCGATCGAGGGCAGGGCGGGCAGGGACGACTCGACCTCGCGTCCGGGCTCGGGGGGCCGCAGCCACACGGCGGCCCCCCGCGAGCCGGAACCGCTCTCTCCTGGGGGAACCGGGGCGGTGATCCGGCCGCCCGCGCCGCGGATCGTGAGATCGAGGGTGATGCCGCCCCACTCGAGCCAGTCGAGCAGCCCCGGCAGCTCCTCCGCGCTCCCCGCGGCAACCAGCAGCCCCATACGGTGCCCCAAGAGGGCCACAGGGCCCGTGCCGCCCACCCGTCGCAGCACGGCGAAGCCCGCAGCCGCCGGTAGTTCCAGCACATCGAAACGCAGGCCCGTGAGCAGCCGCACCGGGGGACCGCTCAGGGTGGCCCAGCCGAGCTCGTTCTCGTACCACCGGGCGCTGCCGCCGTCGAGGGGCGACCGGGGGAGCGGAACAGTGATGGCCATACCCGGGGCAACTGCCGAGCGGGACTCTTGGTTACGCGGTCCGCTACACAGCGTTCCCGCGCGTGTGCGAAGCGTGTCCGCCACGGGGGTGCGCGAACGCATTCGGCAGCGCAAGGATGTTCGCCCGTAGCGGAGGGAACCCGGGTATGCCGCATGGAGTGTCCGTGCTTACGGGTAAGACATTCCTAGTGGGAAGGGGCGACACGCAGGCTTCCACGTCTTACGTTCGCCATGGGCGTACACCAGGCGCGGGTAACTGCTTGGCCTGCGGGAACATCGTCTCGCACCATCGGGTTGGAGCAGATGTCGGCGTTCGGGGTCAGGAGGCCAAGGACGGTGTCGGCAGTTGGAATGAGCGGTCCCCGCTTGCGGGACTAAGCTGCGGAAGGACAGGGAGGGGATCGACCCCTAACTGACTGACCGCTCTGAGGAGCGATTAACGATGTTCGAGAGGTTCACCGACCGCGCGCGGCGGGTTGTCGTCCTGGCTCAGGAAGAAGCCCGGATGCTCAACCACAACTACATCGGCACCGAGCACATCCTCCTGGGCCTTATCCACGAGGGTGAGGGTGTCGCCGCTAAGGCCCTGGAGAGCCTCGGGATTTCGCTCGAGGCGGTCCGACAGCAGGTGGAGGAGATCATCGGTCAGGGCCAGCAGGCCCCGTCCGGGCACATTCCCTTCACCCCTCGTGCCAAGAAGGTCCTGGAGCTGTCGCTCCGGGAGGCTCTTCAGCTGGGCCACAACTACATCGGCACGGAGCACATCCTGCTCGGCCTGATCCGCGAGGGCGAGGGCGTCGCCGCCCAGGTCCTCGTGAAGCTCGGCGCCGATCTCAACCGGGTGCGGCAGCAGGTCATCCAGCTGCTCTCCGGCTACCAGGGCAAGGAAGCCGCCACGGCGGGCGGCCCTGCCGAGGGCACCCCCTCCACGTCCCTGGTCCTCGACCAGTTCGGCCGGAACCTCACCCAGGCCGCCCGTGAGTCCAAGCTCGACCCGGTCATCGGGCGCGAGAAGGAGATCGAGCGGGTCATGCAGGTGCTGTCCCGCCGGACGAAGAACAACCCCGTTCTCATCGGCGAGCCCGGCGTCGGCAAGACCGCCGTCGTCGAGGGCCTGGCGCAGGCCATCGTCAAGGGCGAGGTGCCCGAGACCCTCAAGGACAAGCACCTCTACACCCTCGACCTCGGCGCGCTGGTCGCCGGCTCCCGCTACCGCGGTGACTTCGAGGAGCGCCTGAAGAAGGTCCTCAAGGAGATCCGCACCCGCGGCGACATCATCCTGTTCATCGACGAGCTCCACACCCTGGTGGGTGCGGGCGCCGCCGAGGGCGCGATCGACGCGGCTTCCATCCTGAAGCCGATGCTCGCGCGCGGTGAGCTCCAGACCATCGGCGCCACCACGCTCGACGAGTACCGCAAGTACCTGGAGAAGGACGCCGCGCTGGAGCGCCGCTTCCAGCCGATCCAGGTCGCCGAGCCGTCGCTGCCGCACACCATCGAGATCCTCAAGGGTCTGCGCGACCGCTACGAGGCCCACCACCGCGTCTCCATCACGGACGAGGCACTGGTCCAGGCCGCGACGCTGGCCGACCGGTACATCTCGGACCGCTTCCTGCCGGACAAGGCGATCGACCTGATCGACGAGGCCGGTTCCCGGATGCGCATCCGCCGGATGACCGCGCCGCCGGACCTCCGCGAGTTCGACGAGAAGATCGCCGGCGTGCGCCGGGACAAGGAGTCCGCGATCGACTCCCAGGACTTCGAGAAGGCGGCGTCTCTCCGCGACAAGGAGAAGCAGCTGCTGGCGGCGAAGACCAAGCGGGAGAAGGAGTGGAAGGCCGGCGACATGGACGTCGTCGCCGAGGTCGACGGCGAGCTGATCGCCGAGGTCCTCGCGACCGCCACCGGCATCCCGGTCTTCAAGCTGACCGAGGAGGAGTCCTCGCGACTGCTGCGCATGGAGGACGAGCTGCACAAGCGCGTCATCGGCCAGCAGGACGCGGTCAAGGCCCTCTCCAAGGCGATCCGCCGTACCCGTGCCGGTCTGAAGGACCCGAAGCGTCCCGGTGGCTCGTTCATCTTCGCCGGCCCGTCCGGTGTCGGTAAGACCGAGCTCTCCAAGTCGCTCGCGGAATTCCTCTTCGGCGACGAGGACGCGATGATCTCCCTCGACATGTCGGAGTTCAGCGAGAAGCACACGGTTTCCCGTCTCTTCGGTTCCCCGCCCGGATACGTGGGTTACGAAGAGGGTGGCCAGCTCACCGAGAAGGTGCGCCGGAAGCCGTTCTCGGTCGTCCTCTTCGACGAGGTCGAGAAGGCCCACCCCGATATCTTCAATTCCCTGCTCCAGATTCTGGAGGACGGTCGTCTGACCGACTCCCAGGGCCGAGTGGTGGACTTCAAGAACACGGTCATCATCATGACGACCAACCTCGGGACCCGGGACATCTCGAAGGGCTTCAACCTGGGCTTCGCGGCCCAGGGCGACACGAAGTCCAACTACGAGCGGATGAAGAACAAGGTCAGCGACGAGCTGAAGCAGCACTTCCGCCCGGAGTTCCTCAACCGTGTGGATGACGTCATCGTCTTCCCGCAGCTGACCGAGGACGACATCCTGCAGATCGTCGACCTGATGATCAACCGGGTGGACGAGCGCCTGAAGGACCGCGACATGGGCATCGAGCTCAGCGCGGACGCCAAGCAGCTGCTCGCCAAGAAGGGCTACGACCCCGTGCTGGGCGCCCGTCCGCTGCGCCGGACGATCCAGCGTGAGATCGAGGACTCGCTGTCGGAGAAGATCCTCTTCGGCGAGCTGCGCCCCGGTCACATCGTGGTCGTGGACACCGAGGGCGAGGGTGAGGCGAAGAAGTTCACCTTCCGCGGCGAGGAGAAGTCGGCGCTGCCGGACGTCCCGCCGATCGAGCAGGCGGCCGGCGGAGCCGGGCCGAACCTCTCGAAGGACGCGTGACACTTCGCTGAGTGGTTGAAGGGCTGCCCCGGCCCGTACGGAGACGTACGGGCCGGGGCAGCCTTCTGTTTGTGCGCCAACCAGGGCCTTTGCCGGGGGCTGGGTGTCCCTCGGGCCGGGCGTCAGCCCTCGTGGACCACCAGCTGGCGCAGGGACGGGAAGACCTCGTCCAGGCGGCCCTGGAGCTCCTCGTCCTCCGCCGCGTACAGGAACACCCGCGTGACGGTCGGCAGCGTGAGTCCCGGTGGGCGCGAGCGGAGGCCGTGGGACCTGAAGCTCAGCTCGGTCAGGGCCGGCAGCCGAGCCAGTTCGTGCCAGTCGTCGGCCGTCAGCCCGCCGGCCTCCGTCAGGTCGAGGTCCTGCAGCCGTGAGTGGCGGGCCAGCCCGGCGAGGCCGCCCTGCGGGCGGGGGTGGAAGTAGAGCCGTCGCAGGGGAGCCGCGACAGGAAGGGCCTCGAGGCTCCAGGACGCCCGGGGTGACAGGGTCAGGGTCAGCTGGTCCAGCCGTTCGAGAGCGGCGAGCGGACGCAGGTCGGGATGCTCGGTGGGGCGTTCCAGACTGAGCGACGTCGGGGAGAGCCCCGCGAGCAGTGCGGCCAGCCCGGCGTCGGAGAGGTCCCTGCGGATGTCCAGGCGCTCCGGTCGCAGGCCCAGGCGGGCGATCTGACCGGCCCGGTCGTCGGCGCGGATCGTGAAGTCCAGGTCCCTCGGGTCGAGGTGGGCGATGATCTCGTCCGCGTACTGCGTCGCGTCGAAGCGCCCCCACGCCCACATCAGCTGGGACCGCACGCCGAGCGACGCATGGCCCGTGAACCGCGCGAGGAACGGCAGCGGCGCGTCGCCCTCGATGTGGGAGGCCGTGACGACCACCATCTCCGCCTCGTCGTCGCTCAGGCCGTCCGGGCCGGGCAGGAGGTCAAGCACCAGCGGCCCGACCGTCGCCAACTGCCGTGCCTCGTCCGCCGACTTCGGCGGGATCACCGCCGAGGTGCGTTCCAGCAGCGCCCGCTCCACGGCCGGGGCCACCTCCGTCGCGTGGTCGAGCGCCGTCGCGGCGACGACCAGGACGCGCAGCTGCGTGGAGCGGTCCTTCGCGCGGTCAGCGGCCGCCATCAACTCCTCGAAGATCTCGGCGCATTCGCGGGGCCTGGCGTGGGCCACGCTCATGCGGATGACGTCCTCCCACTGGTCGTCGGCGGCGCGTTCCGCCAGGACGCCGATGTGCCACTCGTCCACCAGGTGCTTCGCGGCGAGGTAGTCCTGGAAGGTGCGGTGGATGAAGTCGACCTGGCCCGGGCCCGGTTCGCGCAGCAGGCCGCTGCGGTGCAGCAGGTGCGCGAAGACCGCCCCGGCGTCGTGCGCGGCGGCTTCCCTGATGGACGGGGCGGCACTCCGGACGATCGACTCGGCGCGTGAACGGTCCATCACCGCCCGTCCGTTGACGGTGAGCCAGTGGGCCAGGCGCTGGATCAGCTGGATCTGGGGGGCCTCGCCCAGTTCGACACCGTACGGCGCCCCCATGTCCCGCTCCCGGTCGCGGCGGCTGAGGAGCATCGACAGGGCGGCTTCGTACAGGGCTCTGCGGCCGTGCGGCAGATACCCGCGCCGGTCCCGGTGCAGGGCGCAGATGAGGCCGCACATCAGCGGGTTGGTGGCGAGGAGGGCGAGGTCCTTGGTGGTGCGCAGGGCGTCGAGGAGGGGGTGTGCGTACGACTCCGAGGCAGGGCCGGCGGCCTGGTGCCAGCGCCGCACGAAGGTGGTGACCTCGGCGGTGCTCATGGCGGAGAGGGTGAGCTCGGTGAAGCCGTCGGGGGTGAGCCAGTCGTCGCGGACGGCGGAGGGGCGGGAGGTGACCAGCCAGCGGTTGCCCTCGTAGGTGAGGAGGAGGTCGCGCAGCCAGCGCAGGGTCCGGTCTCGCTCCGCCTCGGGGACCTCGTCGATGCCGTCGATGAGGATCAGGGCGCGTCCGGCGGCCAGGACGCGGTCGGCCCAGCCCTCGGGCGAGGTGAGGGGGCAGCCCACGGCGGAGAGGAAGGCGTCGGGCGCGGGCAGCCGCCCGCCGTGGCGGGTCAGGGTGCGCAGGGGCAGGACGAAGGGGATGCGGTCGCGGAGGTAGGCCATCCGCTCGTCGAGGTCCTGGCGGGCGGCGGAGACCGCCAGCCACTGCACGAGGGTCGTCTTGCCGGAGCCGGCGACGCCGCGCAGCAGGACGCGGTCGTGGCGGGCGAGGGCCTGGTCGGCGGAGACCGGGGCGGTGTGGGGGATCAAGTGGCCGATGTCCCGGAAGTGGCCCTGGTGGCGGACGAGGACCGGTTTCGCTCCCGGGGCAAGGGCACGGGTGTAGGCGGCGGTGGCTTCGGGCGCGTCGGCGACCTGGTCTTGGCTGAGGACCGGGTCGCGCTCCGGAACACTCGCCTCCAGCGACAGGTAGGCCACGTCCAGTGGCCACGCGTCGGGCGAGTGGTGCAGGTCGATGCCGTAGATGGTGAGCCTGCCGTGCTTCTTCGCCACGTACGAGAGGTAACGGCGCTCGAACTTCCCGTCGCGCGCGTCCGCCCTCGGGGTGCGCGCGATCAGCTCGTCGACCTTGGCGATCAGCTCCGCCTGGTCGCGGCTCTGCTCGACCAGGGTGCGTGCCACGAAGGTCGAGCGCTGGGTGAAGAAGTGCAGGATGTGCAGGCAGGCCCACTCGGTGACCGAGTCCAGGTAGAGCGCGGCGTCGGTGGAGAGGCCGTCGGGGCCGGGGCCCGCGGTACGCAGTCGGCGCGCCAGTTCGCGGTGGCCGAGGCGGACGGCCTGGACGTCGTCCATGTCGAGGTCGCCGAGGGAGAGCAGCGTACGGCTCAGGGCGGCGGCGACGGCCTCGGCCTCGTCGGGCGGGAACGGCTGCTCGCCAGGGGTCGCGAGGGAGTCCCGGACCAGGGTCGCGGCGAGCGTGCGGACGTCCCGCTCGGTGAGGGTGCGCTTCTCGCCGCGGAAGGAGACGAGCCGGGAGAGCCGGATGCGGCGCTCGGTGAGCCCGGCGCCGGGGGCCTCCTGGACCAGCAGCTTCTTGATCAGCGGGCCGATCGCGCTCGACGCCAGACGGGTGCCGATCAGCGCTGGATCCACGTGCGTTCCCCCGAAGCCGTTCCCCTGTGTGTCCGGTCGCCAGCCTAGCGACGGTCGCGGCCGGAGGACCCGGGATCGGGGGTCTTTCGGCCCGCGGGCCGTGACAAGGCGCACAGCCGATTTCGGCGGTACTAGCCGGAATAGTCGACATGTTAAGTACCGATTCGGGACTTTTGGCGCACCCGCGAGGGGGTCGTCGGGCCCCCGGGCCCCATGGGTCCGACAGGCCCGCCCCGCTGACGAATACGGGCAGGCCCGACATGGGGTTAAACCCGTCCTCGCAGGCGTTTTGCCCGAATGTGGGGAAGCGTGTCCGGCGGCGTCAAGACCCTCCATTCGGAGGAGATCGCTACGACACGATGTCGTAGATGGGGTGTTTGAGCGGAGATGGGGGCTCGGGTTACCAAGGGATGGCACCACCGCCCGGCGCACTGCTCGCGTCGGGTCCGTTCATGTCCGGAGGTCTCCCCCGTATGTCGAAGCGCGCCAAGCATCCCGCCCGTACCGCCGTCGTCTCCCTGATCGCCGCCGGCCTCGGAGCGACCGTCGTGTCCGGAGCCGGGAACGCCTTCGCCGCCGAGAGCCAGGCCGGGGCCGCTGTGGCCGGTACGTCCGCCGCCATCGCCGCCCAGGCGAACGCCCAGGCCCACGCCGCGTCCGCGGCGAAGGTCGAGGCCGCCGCCAAGGCGAAGGCTGTCGCGAAGGCGAAGGCTGTCGCGAAGGCGAAGGCTGTCGCGAAGGCGAAGGCTGTCGCGAAGGTCAAGAAGGCCGTCGTGAAGGCCAAGAAGAACCCGGCGTGGGTGAAGCCGGTCAGCTCGTACACGAAGACCGCCAGCTTCAACCAGGGCGGCTCCATGTGGTCCCACAAGCACTCCGGCCAGGACTTCGCCGTGCCGATCGGTACCGCGGTCAAGGCCGCCGGTTCCGGCACCGTGGTGAAGGCCGGACCGAACGGTGGCGGTGACGGCCCCGCGTACGGCAACGCGATCGTCATCCGGCACGCCAACGGCAAGTACTCGCAGTACGCGCACCTGTCGAAGATCAACGTGGGCGTGGGCTCGAAGGTGAAGGCCGGCCAGGTCATCGCCCGCTCCGGCAACACCGGAAACTCCTCCGGCCCGCACCTGCACTTCGAGATCCGCACCACCCCGAACTACGGCTCCGCGCTGAACCCGGTCGCCTTCCTGCGCTCCGCGGGCGTCGTGGTCTGACGCGGCCCGGGCCCTACGGGGTGTGAGCCTGAGTGATCAGATCGAGGGCGACCTCGAGGACAGCCGCGCGCTTTTCCTCGGGGTCGCCCTCGACGTCCCTCATGGCGAACTGCGCCGCGTGCAGGGTGAACAGCGCGCTGACGCAGCGCACCTGATCGACCAGGGCGGCGTCCGGCTCCTTGAACAGCGCCAGCATCCGGATCATGCGGTCCTTGAAGGACTCCCCGACGCTCAGCTCGCGCACGGTCGCCTGGTTCTCCTGCATGAAGCGGAAGAGCGGAGCCGCGCCGCTGAGCGCGTCGTTGTAGCGGCGCAGCACTTCCCGCTTCGTCTCGAGCGTGCGCGGCTCGTCCTGGGCCCAGGCGATCAGCTCGTCGATGGGCCGTGTCAGGTCCTCGAAGAGGCTGACCAGGATGTCTTCCTTGGTCTTGTAGTGGTAGTAGAGAGCGGCCTTGGTGACGTCGAGCCGCTCGGCGATCTCCCGTAGAGAGGTCTTCTCGTATCCCTGCTCGGCGAAGAGTTCGAGGGCTACGTCCTGGATGCGCTGGCGGGTATTGCCTCGGGCCATGCTGCTCTCCTACATCCCACAAACTTACTTGACGCCCGGCTAGTTACGGGGCTACCTTCCCCATTGTAGTCAACTAGCCGGGCGGCAAGTAAGTGCCCGGCGGGCACCACGTACCGGGACCACAGGGGAGTAGGGACCATGGCAACAGCGACGGACACCGGAAAAGAGGCGGACGGCTCGGCCGCGCCCCGCAGCGTGCGGGTGGTTCTGCTCGCGTTGATGATCGCGATGTTGCTCGCGATGCTAGACAACATGATCATCGGCACGGCGATGCCGACCATAGTCGGCGAGCTCGGTGGCCTGGAGCACCTCTCCTGGGTCGTCACCGCCTACACCCTCGCCACCGCCGCGTCCACGCCGATCTGGGGCAAGCTCGGCGACATGTACGGCCGGAAGGGCATCTTCCTCACCTCGATCGTGATCTTCCTGATCGGCTCTGTGCTGAGCGGCATGGCCCAGGACATGGGCCAGCTCATCGGCTTCCGGGCCGTGCAGGGCCTCGGTGCCGGCGGGCTCATGGTCGGCGTGATGGCGATCATCGGCGACCTGATCCCGCCCCGTGACCGCGGCAAGTACCAGGGCATGATGGCCGGCGTCATGGCGCTCGCGATGATCGGCGGACCGCTGGTCGGCGGCTCGATCACCGACCACTGGGGCTGGCGCTGGTCCTTCTACATCAACCTGCCGCTGGGCGTCGTCGCCCTCGCCATGGTCACCGCCGTGCTCCACCTGCCGAAGAAGGAGCGGACCGGCAAGACCCGGATCGACTACCTCGGCGCCGCGCTGCTCACCGTCGGCATCACCTCGACCGTGCTGGTCACCACCTGGGGCGGTACCGAGTACGCCTGGGGATCCGCCACGATCCTCGCCCTGATCGCCGTCGGCGTGGTCTCGCTCGCCGGCTTCCTGTACGCGGAGACCCGCGCCGCCGACCCGATCATGCCGCTGCACATCTTCCGCAGCCGCAACTTCTCGCTGATGTCGGTGATCGGCTTCCTGACCGGCTTCGTGATGTTCGGCGCGGTCCTCTTCCTGCCGCTGTTCCAGCAGTCGGTGCAGGGTGCGTCGGCCACCAACTCCGGCCTGCTGCTCCTGCCCATGCTGATGTCGATGATGGTCGTCTCGCTGATCGCGGGGCGGGTCACCACCAGCAGCGGCAAGTACCGGATCTTCCCCATCGTGGGCGGTGCGCTGATGGTGGTCGGGCTCTTCCTGCTCGCCCAGATGGACACCGGCACCTCGCGGCTGACCTCCGGCTTCTACATGGCGGTGCTCGGCGCGGGTATGGGCTTCCTGATGCAGATCACCATGCTGGTCGCGCAGAACAGCGTCGAGATGAAGGACATGGGCGTCGCCTCCTCGTCGGCCACCCTGTTCCGTACGCTCGGCTCCTCCTTCGGCGTGGCGATCATGGGCGCCCTCTTCACCAGTCGGGTCCAGTCGGAGATGGCGGGACACGGCGGCGGTCAGCTGACGCAGCAGTCGGCTCAGCTGGACGCGGCGAGCCTGGCGCGGCTCCCGGAGGACCTCCGTGAGGCGTACCAGATGGCGGTGGCGTCCGGGACGCACGGGGCCTTCCTGCTCGGCTCGGCCATCGCGATCGTCGGCTTCCTCGCGGCCTTCTTCGTCAAGGAGGTCCCGCTGAGGGGCGCCGGCCCGAAGCCTGCCGCCACACCGAGCCCGACGTCCGACGGAAAGGTCGCGGAGACGGTCTGACCGGCGAGGACGTGAGGGAACAGCAAGGGAAGGCCCCGGGCGCACGAGCGCCCGGGGCCTTCCCGGTGCAGCGGGGGCGGCGCGAGCTCCGCGCCTACGGCAGCGTCCCCTCAGGGAGCTGGAGGATGGGGAAGCTGCCGGTGTTCGTCGGGGCGTGGTCCGGGAGCCAGAGGACGGCGATCGCTCCGGCCGAGCCCTCCGCCCCTTCCGGCGCCGCGTTGCGGAAGGTCAGCCGGGCACCGAGGACGCGGGCCTGGCCCGCCGCGATCGTCAGGCCGAGGCCGTGCCCCTGCCCCGCCCGGTCGCTCGCGCCCGTGCGGAAACGGCTCGGCCCCTCCCGCAGCAGCGCCTCGGGGAAGCCCGGTCCGTGGTCGCGGACCCGCACCACGCGGCCCTCGACGGTCACCTCCACCGGGGGCTTGCCGTGCTTGGCGGCATTGGCCAGCAGGTTGATCAGGATGCGCTCCAGCCGACGCGGATCGGTGCTCACCCACGACTCGTGAACCACCCGCACCACGATCTCCGGGTCGAGCGCGGTGACCCGACGGGCCACGAACTCCCCGAGCGAGATCTCCTGGAGCTCGGCCCGCTCCGACGCGCTGTCGAGCCTGGCCACCTCCAGCACGTCCTCGACCAGCGTGCGCATCGCCTGCGCCCGGTCCCGTACGAGCTCCGTGGGGCGGCCGGGCGGCAGCAGTTCGGCGGCCGTGAGCAGCCCGGTCACCGGGGTGCGCAGCTCGTGCGCGATGTCCGCGGTGACCCGCCGCTCCGCCTCGATCCGCTCCTGCAGCGCGTCGGTCAGTGCGTCGACCGCCCGGGCCAGCTCGTCCGTCTCGTCGCGTACGACTCCGCCGATGGCGTCCCGTACCCGTACGTCCGTGTTGCCCTGGGCGACCCGCCCGGCCGCCGCGGCGGCCTTGCGGAGCCTGCGGGACAGCTGTCCGCCGATCAGAACACCGAGCGCGCAGCCGCCGAAGACGACCGCCACCGAGCCGATCATCAGCGCCCGGTCGAGATCCTTCATGATCGTCGTGCTGCGGTCGGTGAAACGGGTGTGCAGGGACAGGACATCGCCGTTGGCCAGCGGTACGGCCGCCCAGATGTCGGGAGGGCCGCCGTCCTTCTGTTCCTGGACGAACGTGCCGCGCCGCTTGTCCCGCATCAGCCGGTGGAGCTGCGGCGGCAGGGCCCGGTCGTTGATCTCGGTGTTGAACTTGGGCTCTTTCGGCTTGGACGTCTCATACATCCGCTGCGCGAAGAGCAGCCGCTCCATCTGCACCTCGCGCTCGTTGTCGAGCATGGAGATACGGGCGGCGCTGTGCACGACGAGGCTCAGCGTCACGGCGATCAGCGCGCCGACCGCCCCGATGGCGATGGCGATCTTCCAGCGGACCCCGGTGCGCAGGGCGAGCGGCCTCATACGACTGGGTCCCGTTCCGCGAGGAGGGCCCCGACGCGTACCGCGTGTCGCTTCATGCCTTCAGCTCACGCCTTCAGCTTGTATCCGAAACCGCGGACCGTTTCGATCCGGTCCTGCCCGATCTTCGTCCGCAGCCGCTGCACATGGACGTCCACCACCCGGGTGTCACCGCCCCAGCCGTAGTCCCAGACCCGCTCCAGCAACTTGTCCCGTGACAGGACCGTCCCGGGCGCGCCCGAGAACTCCAGCAGCAGCCGCATCTCGGTCGGCGTCAGACCCACCGGGGCGCCGCCGCGACGGACCTCCATGCCGTCCGTGTCGACCTCCAGGTCGCCGAAGACCAGCACACCGCCCTGCTCGTCGCGCGCCGGCTGTCCCCCGTCCGCCGCGCCGCCCGCCGGCCCGCCCGCGTGGCCGAAGCGCCGCAGAACGGCACGGATCCGGGCCACGAGCACCGAGCCGTCGAACGGCTTGGTGACGTAGTCGTCGGCCCCCGCCTCCAGGCCGAGCACCACGTCGATGGAATCGGCCCGCGCCGAGAGCATGATCACCGGGACGGTCGACTCGTCACGGATCCGCCGGCACAGACTGACGCCGTCCATGCCCGGCAGCATCACGTCCAGCAGGGCGATGTCCGGCTGCCGCGCCCGGAACGCCTCCAGCCCGGACAGACCGTCCGGCATGGCGGTGACCGCGAAGCCGTCCCGCTCCAGGGCGAGCTGGGTGGCTTCGCGGATGACGTCGTCGTCCTCGACGAACAGGACATGAGTCTCGGCCATCGTCCGCTCTCAGTTCTCGCTCGGCGCGGACGGCGCGGGACCGTCGCCGTCGCCGACCGCTTTGCTGTAGTCGTTGTGCACCCAGTCGTGCTGGATGAACTTGTTCCCCGACCAGCGGTACGTCACGACGTCCTCGCCGGAGGGGTACTCCACCGGGTCACCCTTGGCGTACACCTGCTTGGTGACCACCAGGTCGCCCCGGTCGATGGTGGCGTAGACCGCCGGATCCTCCACCGCGAAGACATTCTTGTAGGTGTCGTTCTCCGCGCGGTACACATACGTGCCGATGCCCACGGCATCACCGCACGTCACCACGTTGACCACCACATCCGGGGACGAGCCGCCCGTCAGATTCCCGTACGAGGTGTCCACCGGGTACGCATGCGCCGCGCAGGGCTTCAGATCGTCCTTGACCCGGTCGCTGACCTTCGGGTCGCTCTTGATCAGCCGGGCCGCGTCGACCTTCTTGAAGGGCGCGGGCGACGAGGCCGACGGGGAGGGCAGGGAAGCCGTGGGCGTCCCCTGGTCGGGCCGCGCCGCGCCCTCGTCGCGCGAGCCCGTCCCGCCGGACGAGCATCCGCTCACGAGCAGACCGATGGCGGCGAGCCCGGCCAGTGCCGTGGTGCCCGCCGCCCTGACCCCGCCGCCGTGCCGGCTGCCGCCGCCATGCGGGAGCCCCTGGTCCGCCGTGCGGCCGGGGCTCGTCGTCGTGTGGCTCGCGCCGTCGCTCTCGCGTCTGGCAGCGAGGCCCTGTCTTTCGGATCCTGCCGGGCTGATCCAGAAGACAGACCCTAGGCCGCGCACCGCTCCCGCCACCCTTCGTCGTGTCGTCCACCGGACCGCTCCAGGGCGCGGGCGTCGGTGTCGATGCCGCGGCTCTCCAGTTCCTGGCGCAGACGGGCCAGTGCCCGGTGAAGCGTGCTCTTCACCGTACCGGTCGACATGCCCAGCGCGGCGGCGGTCTCCTCGGTGCTCATCTGCTCCCAGTGCCGCAGCACCACGACACTGCGCTGCTTGGGCGCGAGGACCTTCAGTACGTCCATCAGCAGGGCCCGGTCGGCGTGCTGCTCGGTGGCGTCGTCGACGCTCGCGTCGGGAAGCTGCTCGGTGGGCACCTCTTCGAGCTTCCGGGCGCGCCACCACTCGGTACGCGTATTGATCATCACCCGGCGAAGGTACGCGTCGGCGAGCGACTTGTCCGCGATCCCGTCCCATCGGCCGTAGGTACGGACCAGCGCGGTCTGGAGCAGGTCCTGGGCGTCGACCGGGTCGGGGACGAGGCGGCGGGCGCTGCGCAGCAGGGCCTCCTGTCGCGTGCGTACGTACTCTTCGAATTCGAGCACCTCGCCGTGCGCCATTCTCAACCGCCTCCGATCCCCGTGATACAGCCCGTTTTCCGTTGCGTCACTGAAGCTACGGAGCGGTTGTCACGGGGCTGTCCGGGGCAGCCGTCGGCGGACGCACGGCTGCCCATCGGTTGTGTAACAGCGTTTGTGTCAGGCTTCGCGGGGCCGCGATCCGGGCGGGGACGCGGGAGCGGTTCCCGGCTGGGCGGGCCGTGAGGCGGGCAGCCGGTACGCGCCGTTCGCCAGCGGCTCCACCAGCCCGTCGGCGACCAGCCCGTCCAGCGCCCGGGCCCGCTGCACCGGCTCGTCCCACACGGAGTCCAGCGCCGCCTGCGACACCGGGCCCACCGCGTCACGCAGGACGGCCAGCAGCCGCCCCCGCACCTGGCGGTCGGTACCCGCGTACGTCTGGCCGCGCCGCGCCGGCCCGTCGTGGGCGGGCTTCCCGGCCCGCAGCCACGCGCACTGACCCGAGATCGGGCAGCGCCCGCAGTCCTCGTTCTTCGCGGTGCACACCAGCGCGCCGAGCTCCATCGAGGCCGCCGCCCAGCGGGCAGCCCTCGCGTCGTCGTCGGGCAGCAGGGCGCGGGCGAGCCTGCGCTCGGCGGCCGTGGTGGCGTTCGGCGGGTACTGGATCCCGGCCGCGGCCCGGGCGAAGACCCGGCGCACATTGGTGTCGAGCACGGCGTGGCGCTGCCCGTAGGCGAACGAGGCCACCGCCGCCGCCGTGTACTCGCCGATGCCCGGCAGGGCGAGCAGATGGGCGTGGTCCTTCGGTACGTCTCCGCCGTGCCGCTCCGTTATCGCCACGGCCGCCCCGTGCAGCCGCAGGGCCCTGCGCGGATAGCCGAGCCTGCCCCAGGCGCGCACGGCGTCCCCCGGCGCGGCGGCGGCCAGATCGGCCGGGCGCGGCCAGCGGGCCAGCCACTGCTCGTACACCGGCAGGACCCGGGCCACCGGGGTCTGCTGCAGCATGAACTCGCTGACCATCACGCCCCAGGCACCCGCCTCGGGGCGGCGCCAGGGCAGGTCACGGGCGTGCTGCTCGAACCACGCGAGCACGGGCGCATGGAGGCGGGCAGCCGCGGGGGCGTCGAGGGGGACGTCGAGGGGGGCGTCGACCGGGATGGGGGCGTCAGTGGCAGTCATGGCACCTCCGATCCTGACACGTTCACAACGACCGGTGCGGCACCCGCTCAGGGCGCACGGAGGCGTGTGCGCGCGGCCCGCGACCCACGCACCACACGGCGAGAGTGTTGCGGCTGGTCCGGGCCGTCTCGACGAGTGCCAGGGCAGGGCGGGTCAGCAGCCGTACGAAGACGAACGCGAAGGCCGCGCCCAGGGCGAGGCCCGCCGCCACGTCGTGCGGGTAGTGCACACCCACGAACACCCGGGAGAACGCCATCAGTACGGCCATCGCCGCGGCCGGCCAGGCGATCCACCGCCAGAAGGCGACCAGGGCGAAGGTCACGGCGACCGCGGCGGCACCCGCGATCGCGGAGTGGTTGCTGGGGAACGACCAGTCCCCGTGTGGCGGGCACTCCACCAGCGGGCGGCCGGCGCCGGCGACGGCCCGGCACGGCCGCTCCTCATCGACCAGGGACTTCAGGGCCTCGCTCACCACATAGCCGAAGGCGGTCGCGAGCGGGGCGAGCAGCGCGAGCGCCATCACCCGCGAACCGGCGGAACGCGCCAGCCACCAGCCGACCACGAAGAGCAGTCCGAACAGGAGCAGTCCGGCCTCGGTCCACAGCTCGGCGAGCGTCTGGAACCACGAGGGGGTGGTGCGGGCGAAGTCGGTGATGTCGAGATAGAGGTCCTGGCTCATCTGATGGACCGTACCTGGCCAGGACAGGACCTCACGCGCCGCCTCGGCGCGACGGCCGCCCGAAGCGCCCCGACGGCCCCCGGGCCCCGTTGACGGACGTTCGGATGTGATCATCCGTAAAACTTGGGCCGCGAGGCGGCGGGTGGGGCGGGAGTTGGCGGCGATCTCTCGTAAGGTTCCGTCCGTGGGATCTATGCGCAATCCGGTCGGGCCGCTTCCCTCCTCCATCTACTGGCGACGGAGGGCGGTCGCGCTGTGCCTGATCGCCCTGCTGGCCCTGCTCGCGGTGTGGTCCGTCTCCACCATCGGCGGTGGCTCGAAGCAGGGCAGCGACGGTGCCAACGGCGCCTCTCCCAAGCCGCCCGCCATCACCCCGGGGCCCCCCTCGTCGGGACCCGCGATCAGCGAACAGCCGGGCGGACGCGACGAGTCGGGCGATTCCGGCGCGAGCGACGGCGGCGGCACCGGGGGCAGCACCGGGGGCGGCACGGCGAGCGGCGCCGGCGGCGCCAAGAACGGCGACACCACTGGTACGGGCGGCACCGGCGGCGGCGCGGGCACCGGCCAGCAGGTCCCGGCGAACTCGCCGCTGCCCAACTGCGCGCCCACGAGCCTTCAGTTCACCCTGCGCTCCATGAAGGTCTCGTACGAGTCCGGCGAGAAGCCGCAGTTCCAGCTGGTCGCCCGCAACACGTCCACCGTCGGCTGCAAGGCCGACTTCGGACCGGTCCGCGCCGTGCTGACGATCAGCGACAACCAGGGCCACGAGGTGTGGTCGTCCAAGGACTGCCCGCGCGGCGCCGGCAGCGTGCTGCTGAGTGTTCCCGCGGGCGGGACCGCCACGTACACCGTGGAGTGGGACCGCAGGCGGAGCGCGCCGCAGTGCGCGACGCCGCCCGCGGCGGCCGCGGGCCCCGGAACGTACCTGGTCGAGGCGCAGGTGCCGGGCGCGAAGGTGCTGCCGGCGTCGTTCACGCTGGCGAAGGACTAGGCCCGGCGAGGACGGGGCGGTGGCGGGCCGGGCGCCCGCCGCGCTTCGCCTGCCTTGCGGACCGCGCTACACGTACCGCTCGAGGATGGACGATTCGGCGAGCCGCGAGAGGCCCTCGCGGACGCTCCGGGCCCGGGCCTCGCCGACGCCGTCGACCGTCTGCAGGTCGTCGACGCTCGCGGCCAGCAGCTTCTGCAGACCCCCGAAGTGCTCCACCAGCCGCTCGATGATGGCGCCCGGCAGCCGGGGCACCTTGGCCAGCAGCCGGTAGCCGCGCGGCGAGACCGCGGAGTCCAGCGTCTCGGGCGACCCGCTGTAACCCAGCGCGCGGGCCACGATGGGCAGTTCGAGCAGCTCGGTGTGGCTCAGGGCGTCCAGCTCGGTGAGCGCCTCGGAGACCGTGCGGGACCGCTTGGCCGTCGGCTCCGGCACGTAGTCCCGTACGACGAGCTCCCGCTCCGGCTCCACGCCGGCGATCAACTCGTCGAGCTGGAGGGAGAGCAGCCGGCCGTCCGTGCCCAGCTCCACGACGTACTCGGCGATCTCGGTGGCGATCCGGCGCACCATCTCCAGGCGCTGCGCGACGGCCGTGACGTCCCGGACCGTCACCAGGTCCTCGATCTCCAGGGCGGAGAGGGTGCCGGCGACCTCGTCGAGGCGGAGCTTGTACCGCTCCAGGGTCGCGAGCGCCTGGTTGGCCCGGGAGAGGATCGCGGCCGACTCCTCCAGGACGCGGCGCTCGCCGTTCACGTACAGGGCGATGAGCCGCATCGACTGGGACACGGAGACCACCGGGAAGTTGCACTGCTTGGAGACCCGGTCGGCGGTGCGGTGGCGGGTGCCGGTCTCCTCGGTGGGGATGGACGCGTCCGGGACGAGCTGGACGCCGGCCCGAAGGATCTTGGACATGTCCTTGTCCAGGATGAGCGCGCCGTCGAGCTTGCACAGCTCGCGCAGCCGGGTCGCGGTGAACTCCACGTCGAGCACGAACCCGCCCGTACACATCGACTCGACGGTCTTGTCCATGCCGAGAACGATCAGACCGCCGGTGTTTCCGCGAAGGATGCGCTCCAGACCGTCACGCAGGGCCATGCCGGGGGCGACAGCGCTCAGGGACGCACGCATCAGGGCTTCGTTGCCGGAGCCTCCGCCGGACTTTCCGGGAGCTGATGCCCCGTCCTTGGCTGCCACTGCACTCCTCCGGCTCGTACGGATGGGCGAGACCAGGGCAAAGTCTAGCGACCCCGCCCGCCCCCGGGCTGCGCCGCGGCACAGCGGGGTGCTCCGAGGACGTCGTCGACCGGGACGGGGGACCGCGCGCCGCCCCCTGCGGACCCGGTCCCGCGGGCGGCCCCTACCCCGGGGGCGGGACCGCGAACCGGGGCCCGGGTGGTCGGGATCTGCGCGGACTCGGGCCCGGCCGGGGGTCGGGTCGCCGCCCTGCGCCCGGGGCCCGGGTGGTCGGGATCTGCGCGGACTCGGGCCCGGCCGGGGGTCGGGTCGCCGCCCTGCGCCCGTGGGCCGGGGTGGTCGGGATCTGCGCGGACTGGGGCCCGGCCGGGGGGTCGGGCGCCGCCCTGCGCCCGTGGGCAGGGGCGGTCGGGATCCGATCCGTGCGGACTTGCGTCCGGCCCGGGCGTCGGGTCCTCGCGCTCACCGGGCCGGAGCCGGGGCGGGCGGTCGCCGTCCTGCGCGTACCCGGGCTCGCCTCAGCACCGGCCCGCTCCTCCGGTCCCGGTCCCCGCCTCAGCCGTTCGGCTCCGCCGAGTCCTTCGGGGCCGACCTGCGGCTCCTGGGCAGCACCCGCAGGGCGTCGCCCATGTCGGCGACCTCCGTGACCTTCATGCCCGGAGGGACCCTGCCCGGGTCGGTGGGGACCAGGGCGTGGGTGAAGCCGAGGCGGTGCGCCTCCGCCAGCCGGCGCTGGACGCCGGTGACCCTCCGGACCTCGCCCGCGAGGCCCACCTCGCCGATCGCGACCAGGTTCTTCGGCAGCGGGGTGTCACTCGCGGCCGAGGCGAGGGCCAGCGCGATCGCCAGGTCCGCCGCCGGCTCGGAGAGCTTCACGCCACCGACCGTCGCGCTGTAGATGTCGCGCTTGCCGAGCGCCGTGATCCGGCCGCGCTGCTCCAGGACCGCCAGCATCATCGAGACCCGCGAGGTCTCCAGACCCGAGGTGGTCCGCCGGGGCGAGGGGATCTGCGAGTCCACCGTCAACGCCTGCACCTCGGCGACAAGGGGCCGGCGTCCCTCAAGGGTGACCGTCAGGCAGGTGCCCGGCACAGGCGCGTCGCGCCGCGTCAGGAAGAGCCCGGAGGGGTCGGTGAGCCCGGTGATCCCCTCGTCGTGCAGCTCGAAGCAGCCGACCTCGTCCGTCGCGCCGTAGCGGTTCTTCACGCCCCGCACCAGCCGCAGCCGCGCGTGACGGTCGCCCTCGAAGGAGAGGACGACGTCGACGAGGTGCTCGAGGAGCCGGGGGCCCGCGATGGCGCCGTCCTTGGTGACATGGCCGACGAGCAGCGTGGCCATGCCGCGGTCCTTGGAGGCGCGGATCAGCGCGCCCGCCACCTCGCGGACCTGGGCCATACCGCCCGGCGCCCCGTCGATCTCCGGGGATGCCACCGTCTGCACGGAGTCGAGGATCAGGAGCGACGGCTTGACCGCGTCCAGGTGCCCCAGTACCGCCGACAGGTCGGTCTCCGCCGCCAGATACAGATGGTCGTCGAGCGCCTTGATCCGGTCCGCGCGCAGCCGCACCTGGCTCGCCGACTCCTCGCCCGTGACATAGAGCGTCCGGTGCTCGTCGCTGGCCGCCTTCGCCGCGACGTCGAGCAGCAGCGTCGACTTGCCGACGCCCGGCTCGCCCGCGAGCAGCACGACCGCGCCCGGCACCAGCCCCCCGCCGAGGACCCGGTCGAGCTCGGGCACGCCGGTGCTGCGGGCCGTGGCCTGGCGGCCGTCGACCTGGCCGATGGGCAGCGCGGCGGTGGAAACGCGGCCCGCGGCGGTCGTACGGACAGCGGGCGCGCCGTACTCCTCGACCGTGCCCCACGCCTGGCATTCGGGGCATCGGCCGAGCCACTTGGCGGTCGTCCACCCGCACTCGGTGCAGCGGTAGGACGGCCTGTCCTTGGCGGATTTAGTACGGGCAGCCATGCGGAAACCGTAGCCGCACCCACTGACACTCCGTCCCACGGTCCCTTTCCGCCCCCGTCCGCCACCGTTGTCCCATAACGCCTCGGCCAGGACCAAGGCAACCGCGACTGTCCCCTTTTGAGGGATACGTTCACCCGTAAGTGTTAAAAGAGTCGAAGAGGTACGAAGAGTGTGCCTTCGCCTGCCTACCGTCGCCGGGTGACGAGCAGCAGGCTGGAACCCCCCACGCACACCACCGGCGCACACCGGGCGCACCGTCGCGCGCCCCGGTCGACCTCGGACACCCCGGCCGGCTCGCGCCCGACGGCCACCGCGTCCGCCGCCGCCCCCCGGGCCGTCGAGGACCGCGTTCCCACCGCCGCGGACACGACCGCGGCGGCCGGTGCGGGCCCCCGCACGCTCGCACAGCAGCCGCCCGCCCACTACGAAGCCCACCTGGACGGCCTGTTCACCTACTGCCTCGCGGTGCTGTGCGACCACGACACGGCGACCACCGTCCTCGGAGACGTACTCGCCATCGCGGAACGCCACCACGGCCGATGTCCGGCGCAGGACGATTCCGGACGCAAGGCCTGGCTCTACGCCCTGGCGCGCTGGGCCTGTCTGCGCACGCTCGGAGAGCAGCGCCGCCACCGTCCGGGCGCCCACACCGGCCGCCCCGCCGTCGTCCCGCCTCATGCCCCCCCGGTCTCCGAGGAGACCGCCGAGCGACGCCACGCGGAGCTCGCCCTGCTCGCCTGGCCCGAGGCGGCCGGTACGACCCCCGAGCAGCGCGAGGCCCTGGAGCTCGCCGTACGCCACCAGCTCGCCCCCCAGGAGGTCGCCTCCGTCCTCGGCCTCGGCGCCCTCGCCGCACGCGAACTGCTGGCCTCCGCCGCGTGCGAGGTCGAGCGCACCCGCGCCGCGCTCGCGGTCGTCGAGACGGGCACCTGCCCGAGCGTCGCCCAGCTCACCGGCGACCATCGGGTCCTGCTCTCCGCGACACTGCGCCGCGAGCTGGTCCGCCACGTCGACGACTGCCCCCGCTGCAGGCGCGCCGCCGAGCGCGCGGGCGCCGCGGCCCCCTGGCCGGGCGCGACCGTCAGCCCGGCGAAGCTCCCGCTGGTCGAGGCGCCCAGGGCGGCCGTGTACGTGGCGATGCTGCACGTCCCCCGGGCTCGTGCCGGCGCACCCCGCTTCGGGCCGACCGGTTTCCCGATGGACCCCAAGGACCACGCCGCGCGCCGCGACCGGATGAGAGCCCGGGCGGTGACGACCACGGTCGTCGCGGCCGTGGTCGCCGCGCCGGTGCTCGCGCTGTGGGCGGCCTACCGGGGCGCGCCGCTGACCGGCGAGGGCCGGGACGGCTCCACGGTCACGGCGAGCGAGGCGGACGTGCCCGGCGGCGAGGGCCGGCCCTACCAGCACTATGAGAACGCGGGCAACGCCAGCGCCCGGGCCGAACCGCGCTTCACCCAGGGCAGCCGTTCCCCGGACGTGTCGGTCGAGGTGATCAGCGCCGGTACTCCCGCTCCTCCCGGCCACGCCGGGCAGGGTCCCGGCCGCATCACGGTCGCGGCGCACCCGGCCGGCGACACGACGACCCTCACGCTCACCGCCTCGGGAGGCGCCCGGGTCGCCTGGTCGCTGTGGACGAACGCGTCCTGGCTGTTCGTGAGCCGGACCTCGGGCACGCTCCGCCCCGGAGAGTCCGTCACGATCTACATCGCCGTGGACCACGGCCGCGAGCCGCAGGGCCCGTGGACCGCGCGGGTGGGCATCGACCCGGCCGGTGCGATCGTCGAGATCGACGGATACGGCCCGGATCGGCCGCCGACGCCCACGCCGCCGGACCCGGACCCCACGCCGACCCCGCCCGACCCGGACCCGACACCCACGCCGCCGGACCCCGACCCGACGTCGACCACGCCACCGGGGCCGGATCCCACACCCACCCCGCCCGGGCCGGACCCGACTCCGTCGGACTCGACGCCGGCGCCGAGCGAACCGGAGTCACCATCGCAGTCGAACTGATCCGGAGGCCGGACTCGGGAGGACCGAACCGGACCTCAGGAGGACCGGGCCGGAGGCCGGCCTCAGGCGGTGGGGTCGGCCGGGTGCGGGGCCACCAGCGGCAGCTGGGACGCCAGGCGGGCAGCGCACAGCCCCGCCAGTACGTCGTACGCCTCCTTGCCCATCAGCTCCGTCAGCTCCGGCCGGTAGGTCACATAGACCGGCTCGCCCGCGCCGTGGGCCGAGGTGGCGGAGGTGCACCACCAGTGCAGGTCATGCCCGCCGGGGCCCCAGCCCCGCCGGTCGTACTCGCCGATCGAGATCTGGAGCACCCGGCTGTCGTCGGGCCGGTCGATCCAGTCGTACGTCCGGCGCACCGGCAGCTGCCAGCAGACGTCCGGCTTGGTCTCCAGCGGCTCCCTGCCCTCCTTGAGGGCCAGGATGTGCAGCGAGCACCCCGCGCCACCGGCGAAGCCCGGCCGGTTCTGGAAGATGCAGGAACCCTCCCAGCGGCGGGTCTGACGCTCGCCGTCCTCGTCCTTCTGCACCCAGCCGCTCGACGTGCCGACGTCATGGAACTGCCACAGATCCGGAGTGAGGCGTTCCACATGGGAGGCGACGCGCTTCTCGTCGTCCTCGTCGGAGAAGTGCGCGCCCAGCGTGCAGCAGCCGTCGTCCGCGCGGCCCGCCTGGATGCCCTGGCAGCCGCTGCCGAAGATGCAGGACCAGCGCGAGGTCAGCCACGTCAGGTCGCAGCGGAAGACCTGTTCGTCGTCGGCGGGATCGGGGAACTCGACCCACGCGCGCGCGAAATCCAGACCCTTCTCGTCCGGTTCGAGGGTCTTGATCGGCTTCTTGGAGGCCTTGGAAGTCATCGGGACCGTCGAGATATCGGCTTTGCCCGGCTTCGCCTTTTTCGTCTTTGGCACACGCCAAGCGTATGCGCGCGAGCGCAGTAGCGTTCCGCCCATGAGACTCGGAGTCCTCGACGTCGGTTCGAACACAGTGCACCTCCTGGTGGTGGACGCCCACCCCGGCGCTCGCCCCCAGCCCGCCCACTCGCACAAGGCGGAGCTGCGCCTCGCCGAACTCCTCGACGCGTCGGGCGCCATCGCGGACGACGGGGTCGACCGGCTGATCGCCACGCTCGCCGACGCCGTGCAGGCCGCCGAGGACAAGGGATGCGAGGAGGTCCTGCCCTTCGCGACCTCCGCGGTGCGCGAGGCGACCAACGTCGAGGCCGTACTGGCCCGGGTGAAGGACGAGACAGGCCTGGACCTCCAGGTCCTCACCGGCGAGGAGGAGGCACGCCTCACCTTCCTCGCCGCGCGCCGCTGGTTCGGCTGGTCCGCGGGCAAGCTGCTGCTCCTCGACATCGGAGGCGGCTCGCTGGAGATCGCGTACGGCATGGACGAGGAACCGGACGCGGCCGTCTCCCTCCCCCTCGGCGCGGGCCGGCTGACCGCCGCGTGGCTGCCCGGGGACCCGGCCGACACCACCGCCATACGGGCCCTGCGGCGCCACGTGCGGGCCGAGATCGCGCGTACGGTCGGCGAGTTCAGCCGCTTCGGAAAGCCGGATCACGTCGTGGCCACGTCCAAGACCTTCAAGCAACTGGCCCGGATCGCCGGGGCGCCCGGCTCGGGCGAAGGGCTCTACGTGGGGCGCGTACTGAGCCGCAAGGCCCTGGAGGAGTGGGTGCCCAAGCTCGCGGCCATGACGGTGGGCCAGCGCGCGAGCCTCCCGGGTGTCTCCGAGGGCCGGGCACCACAACTGCTGGCGGGAGCGATGGTGGCCGAGGGGGCGATGGACCTGTTCGGCGTGGACGAGCTGGAGATCTGCCCCTGGGCGCTCCGCGAGGGCGTCATCCTGCGCCGCCTGGACCACCTGCCGACGGGCTGAGGTCGCGCGGCGCCGCCGGTCGTTCGGGCGGTCCAGCCGCCGGCGACGTGGTGGTCCTCGGCGATCGTCGAGAAGGCGAGAAGGTGATCCCGCGCCGCACGGACCACGTGCCCCGACGGGCTGAAGGCGTCGGCGCGGGCCCGCTTCCCGTCCCCGTACCCCGGTCGGCCCGCACCAGCCTGGCCCGCGCGCGGCCCGTACGCATCTCCGCCCCGTCCCCCGGTCGGCCCGCACCAGCCCCGGCCCGTGCGCGGCCCGTACGACTCCCCGCCCGGTCCGTAGCCGGTCCGCGGCCCGCCCCGCTTCGCGCCCGCCCGTGCCACCGCTCGGCGTGCGGACCGCCTCCCCGTCCCCCGGCGGCGGCCCGTACGCTGTCCCTCGTGGCAAAACCAGTGGTGCGCATCCCGGATGCGAAGGTCGCCCTGTCGACGGCCTCGGTCTATCCGGAGTCGACGGCGACGGCCTTCGAGATCGCCGCGCGCCTGGGCTACGACGGCGTCGAGATCATGGTCTGGACCGACCCCGTCAGCCAGGACATCGAGGCCCTGCGCCGCCTCTCCGACTACCACCAGGTCCCGATCCTCGCCGTCCACGCGCCCTGTCTGCTGATCACCCAGCGCGTCTGGTCCACCGACCCGTGGGTGAAGCTCCAGCGCGCGCAGGCCGCGGCCGAGAAGCTCGGGGCGTCCACGGTCGTCGTGCACCCCCCGTTCCGCTGGCAGCGCCAGTACGCCCGGGACTTCGTCACCGGTATCTGGCGCATGGCCGAGGAGACCGACGTCCGGTTCGCCGTCGAGAACATGTACCCCTGGCGCTACAAGGACCGCGAGATGCTGGCGTACGCCCCCGAGTGGGACGTCACCAAGGACGACTACCGGCACTACACGATCGACCTCTCGCACACCGCGACCGCCCGCACCGACACCCTGGCGATGCTCGACCGCATGGGCGACCGGCTCGGGCACGTCCATCTCGCCGACGGCAAGGGCTCCGCCAAGGACGAGCACCTCGTCCCCGGCCGCGGCGACCAGCCGTGCGCGGAGGTCCTCGAACGGCTGGCCCGCAACGGCTTCGACGGCCATGTCGTCATCGAGGTCAACACCCGCCGCGCGATGTCCGCCGCCGAACGTGAGGCCGACCTCGCCGAGGCGCTGGCCTTCACCCGTCTGCACCTCGCGTCCGCCTCGTCCTCCCGCGCCCGCCGCTCATGACCGGCGCGTCGGCTCCCCGGCGCCGCGGCCGGCCCGCGCGCGCGGCCGAGGACGGCGGCCCCAGCGCCCGTGAGCGGATCCTGGAGGCGGCCAGGGCCCAGTTCGCGGAGCGCGGCTACGACAAGACGTCGGTGCGCGGCATCGCCAAGGCGGCCGGTGTGGACCCGGCGCTCGTCCATCACTACTTCGGTACCAAGGACGAGGTCTTCGCCGCCGCCATCGAGGTCTCCTTCGAGCCGGCCCTGACCATCCCCGCCCTGATCGGCGCGGAGGCGGAGAAGGACGCCGTGGGCGAGCGCCTGGCCCGGTACTTCCTCGGGGTCTGGGAGAATCCGACGACACGCGCCCCGCTGGTGGCGGTCATCCGGTCGGCACTGACCCACGAGGCGGCCGCGAAGGTGCTGCGGGGGTTCGTCCTGCGCCGGCTACTGGAACGCGTGGCGGCTGACCTGCACGTTCCGGACCCGAAATTCCGGGCGGAGCTCGCGGCCTCGCACATGATCGGGATCGCGATCGTGCGGTATGTGATCCAGGTGGAGCCGCTGGCCTCGGCGGACCCGGAGGAGATCGTGCGGATGGTCGCGCCGACGCTCCAGCGCTACCTGACGGAGGCGTGAGGGGGTCCCGGACCCCGGATCCAGGGGCCGTCCCGGACGGTGACCGAAGGCTGAGCCACCCGTCCCGCATGCCGGACAGACTGTCCAGATCTTGGAGACGCGGCGTACGCTCGAAGACAGCCCTATCTGTCTAAGGAGCGAGCGACGATGCCCGAGCTCAGGTCCCGCACTGTCACCCACGGCCGCAACATGGCGGGCGCCCGCGCCCTTATGCGGGCGTCGGGCGTAGCCAGCGAGGACATCGGGAAGCCGATCATCGCCGTCGCCAACTCCTTCACGGAGTTCGTCCCGGGCCACACCCACCTCGCCCCGGTCGGCCGGATCGTCAGCGACGCCATCAAGGCGGCCGGAGCGGTCCCGCGCGAGTTCAACACGATCGCCGTCGACGACGGCATCGCCATGGGCCACGCCGGGATGCTCTACAGCCTCCCGTCGCGCGACCTGATCGCCGACTCGGTCGAGTACATGGTCGAGGCGCACTGCGCGGACGCGCTGATCTGCATCTCCAACTGCGACAAGATCACCCCCGGCATGCTGATGGCCGCCCTGCGCCTCAACATCCCGGTCGTCTTCGTCTCCGGCGGCCCGATGGAGGCCGGCCAGGCCACCCTCGTGGACGGCACGGTCCGCAAGCTCGACCTGATCGACGCCATGGTGGACGCGGCGAACGAGAACGTGTCGAACGAGGACGTCCTGCGGATCGAGGAGAACGCCTGCCCGACCTGTGGGTCGTGTTCCGGCATGTTCACCGCCAACTCGATGAACTGCCTCACCGAGGCCATGGGCCTCTCCCTGCCGGGCAACGGCTCCGTCCTCGCCACGCACACCGCCCGCAGGGCGCTGTACGAGGACGCCGGCCGCACGGTCGTCGAGATCGCCAAGCGCTACTACGAGCAGGACGACGAGTCGGTCCTGCCGCGCAACATCGCCACCCGCGCCGCGTTCGACAACGCCATGGCGCTCGACATCGCGATGGGCGGCTCGACCAACACGATCCTGCACCTGCTGGCCGCCGCCCAGGAGGCCGGGCTCGACTACGACCTCAAGGACATCGACGCCGTCTCGCGCCGGGTGCCCTGCCTGGCGAAGGTCGCGCCGAACGTCGCCCCCGGCGGCACGTACTACATGGAGGACGTCCACCGGGCCGGCGGCGTCCCCGCGATCCTGGGCGAGCTCTACCGCGGCGGGATGCTCGACGAGGACGTCCACTCCGTCCACTCCCCGAACCTGGCGGACTGGCTGAAGACCTGGGACGTCCGCGGTGGCTCGCCGTCCGCCGAGGCCGTCGAGCTGTGGCACGCGGCGCCCGGCTGCGTCCGCTCCGCGACCGCGTTCTCCCAGTCCGAGCGGTGGGACAGCCTGGACCTGGACGCGGAGGGCGGCTGCATCCGCTCCGCGGAGCACGCGTACTCGAAGGACGGCGGCCTGGCGGTCCTCAAGGGCAACCTGGCGGTCGACGGCTGCGTCGTGAAGACGGCGGGCGTCGACGAGTCGATCTGGACGTTCGAGGGCCCGGCGGTGGTCTGCGAGTCGCAGGACGACGCGGTCGACAAGATCCTCCTCAAGGAGATCAAGGAGGGCGACGTCGTCGTCATCCGCTACGAGGGCCCGCGCGGCGGCCCCGGCATGCAGGAGATGCTCTACCCCACGTCCTTCCTGAAGGGCCGGGGCCTCGGCAAGGCCTGCGCCCTGGTGACGGACGGCCGCTTCTCGGGCGGTACGTCGGGCCTGTCGATCGGCCACGCCTCGCCGGAGGCGGCGTCGGGCGGCACGATCGCGCTGGTGGAGGACGGCGACCGGATCCGGATCGACATCCCGAACCGTTCGATCGAACTCCTCGTCTCCGATGAGGACTTGACGGCTCGTCGTGAGGCCCTGAAGGGCGTCTACGCCCCGAAGAACCGCGACCGCCAGGTCTCGGCGGCACTGCGGGCCTACGCGGCGATGGCGACGAGCGCGGACAAGGGCGCGGTGCGGGACGTGTCGAAGCTCGCCTGAGCCCGGACAACCGACTTCCGAAGCGGGGAGAGGGCGGACGACGCCCCTCCCCGCTTCTTCGTGTTTTCACGCCCGCGTTTCGGCCTGACGGGCGTACGCCTCCTGTGCGAGAGGCGACGCCAGGCCGCGTGGGAGGCGCTGTCCCGGGTCACGGCCCGGGTGCGCCTGGCCCGGTCGCGGCGGCCTCGTTCACGGCAGCCGGTCGGCCGCGGTGGGGAGTGGTGTCCGGTTTCCTCGCCGCGGCGCCCGGCGTGGGACGCCCCCCGCCCGCTCGCGGCTGCGTCCCCACCCGCCCGGCGCGCCTCGCCCGGTTCGCTGCGATCGGCTCGGCGGAGGGCGCCCCGTGCCCGACCGTGTGCGTGGCGGCGGAGCTACCGACGCTGACGCCGGCCCGCGGGGCTGTGCCCGGTGCGGTGCCGGAACTGTCTGGGTGGTCCGTGCCCGATTGTGTGCGTGGCGGCGGGGTCACCGCCGCTGACGCCGGCCCGCGGGGTTACGTCAGTGCCCGTGTGTTCGGAGTCCCCGGCCGGTGAGCCCGCCGCGGTGCCGTGGCCGGCGGGCCGTGTGGCGGGCCGTCGGGCGCCCCCGGGCCCGCCGCTTCCACCGCCCCCTCACCACGACGCCGGGTCGCTCGCCGGCACCGCGAAGACCGAGCCGTCCGGGGCCGTCGCGAAGACGGCGCCCGAGGCGGCGACCGGGGAGGGCAGAGTCGGAGCGTAACCCAGCTTTCCCTCGCGGAGCTTGGGCTTCGTCTGGCCCAGGAGCGCGCCGCGTGCGGTGTCCACCGCCAGGAGGCGTCCGTCCGCCGACGACACGTACAAGCGGTCGCCTTCGCCGACGGCGGGCGCCGACACGCGGCCGCCCATCTCCAGCTGCCACAGTTCGCGCCCGCCGGCCGTGTCGACGGCCAGGAGGGTGCCGCCACCGGAGACGAGGTACACCGTGTCCCCGCGCACGGCGGCCTGCGCCTCCGACATCCGGAAGGGCAGCGCCACGCGGCGCGCGCTGCGCCGCTCGGGGTCGTAGCGGACCACAGCGTCGGCCCCCGAGTCGCGCTGCGAGGACGTCAGGAACAGCGCGCCGCCCGCGCCCGTGCCGACCGGCAAGAGCGTCCCGTCCAGCCGCCGCTGCCAGACGGTCTCCCCGGTCCGCGCCCGTACCGCGCTGACCAGCGTCCCGCCGCCGTTGCCCGACGCCTCGAAGACATGGACGAGCCCGGTCCCGGCGTCGTACGGGCCGAAGCGCGGTTCCGCGTGCCCGCGCAGGGCGTGCCGCCAGCGCTGCTTGCCGGTGGCCGCGTCGACGGCCGTCACCGTCCCGGAGCGGGAGCCGAACAGCAGCGTGTCGCCCGCGGGGTGGACGCCGTCCAGGAAGCCGGAGACGTCCGTGCTCCACCCGGGCGTGCCGCGAGCCGGATCGTAGGTCCGGTACCGCCCGTCGGCGGTCGTCGTGCCGACCAGCCCGCCCGAGAACGCGGGGGCCTCGATCTCCACCTCCGTCCCGGCGGGCCGCGACCAGAGGATCCGCCCGGTCGCCGGATCGAGCCGGGCGGCGCCGATGCCGCGCGCGGTGCAGTAGAGCGCGCCGTTCGTGTGGTCGCAGACCGGCGCCGAGTCGCCCCGCGTCACCAGTGGCGTCTGCCAGGTGCCGAAAGGCTCCGCCATCCCGGCCTGCTGCGGCCGGGCCGTACGCGCGTCGGATCCGGCCTGCTGCACCGCGACGACGCCTCCCGCCGCCAGTACCGCGAGCGCGGCGACGGCGAACGGCCACCGGCGCCGGCGCACGCTCCGCGCCGCCCCCGTACCGGTCCCCGGCCCAACCCCCGGCCCAGCCCCCGCACCCGCACCCGGCCCGCCGGGCGGCATCAGCGCCCGCGTGTCGAAGTCGCGGGCCGGCGCGCTCTCCGGCCGCCGCTGGGCGGGTATGAACGCCGCCGCTTCGTACGACGGCGGCAGCAGCGCCGACATGATCTCGTCCGGAGTGGGCCGCTCCGCGGGCTCCTTGGCCAGGCAGCGCGCCACCAGCGGCGCCAGGTCCTCGGGTACGCCCGTCAAGTCCGGCTCGTCGTGCACCACTTGGTACGCGACGATGTACGGACTGTCGGAGTCGAAGGGCCCGCACCCCGTCGCGGCGTGCACCAGCACCGACCCGAGCGCGAACACGTCCGCGGCAGGCCCCACCTGCCGGGGCCGCTGGAACTGCTCGGGCGCCATGAACGGCGGCGAGCCGATCAACTTCCCCGTCTCCGTGCGCAGATCGCTGTCCACCGGCCGTGAGATGCCGAAGTCGATGACCTTCGGCCCGGTGTCGGTGAGCAGAACGTTCCCGGGCTTGAGATCCCGGTGGACGACACCGGCCCGGTGGATGTCGCGCAGCGCCTCCGCCAGTCCCGCGGTCAGCCGCCGCAACTCGGCCGGAGCCAGCGGCCCGTTCCGCTTCACCTGCGCGGCGAGCGTCGGCCCGGGTACGTAGAGCGTGGCCATCCACGGGCGGGCCGCGTCGGGGTCCGCGTCGACGACCGGCGCGGTGAAGGCGCCGCTCACCCGGCGCGCGGCCGCCACCTCCTGCCGGAACCTGGCCCTGAACTCCGGGTCCGACGCGTAGTGTTCATGGACGACCTTGACCGCGAGCCGCAGTCCCGAGGCGGAGCGGGCCAGATGCACGACCCCCATCCCGCCGGAGCCGAGGCAGGCTTCGAGACGGTATGTGCCGGCGTATTCCGGATCCTCCGCTTCCCGGCTCCTGCCGGTACCGCGCAACGGTGGCATAGCCCCACCCCGTATTTTTCCCCTTTTATTCGTGCGCGCGCACGACGCACGGAGCCTAGTCCATGGTGCGTCGAAGCCCGGGGGAGCTTGCTAGCCTGCGCGCGTCGTACACAGGAGCACCACATGTCCACGGGGGAGAACCACATGTCCATCGAAGAGGCCGGGGCGCTCGCGCAGACCGCCACCGGTACGCGCTATCCGATCGCACCCGGCTACCGCGTCAACGTCCGCAGCGGCCCGGGCACCCAGTACCGGATCGTGCGCACGCTCCCGGAGGGCTCCACGGTCGCGATCCACTGCCAGCGTCCGGGCGAGCGCGTCAGCGGTCCGTACGGCACCACAGCGCTCTGGGACAACATCGCGAGCGGGGAGTACGTCTCCGACGCGTACGTGAAGACCGGCAGCGACGGGTACGTGGCCCCGCGCTGCTCCTGACCGGGCGACCCGACGCGGCGGGCTGCCCGGGCCGAGCCCCACGGGCCCAGCGGCCGGCCGGGGTCGGCGAGCGCGGCGCCCCGGGGATAATCGACGGGTGAGCGACGACCAGAACGAGCACCCGGCGCCGGCCCGGCCCGCCGCACCGACCTCGGCCCCCGGCCCCCACCCCGAGGAGATCCGTTTCTTCGGGACCACATGGGTCGACCACGACGGCCGGTACGGCCTGCGCCGCGCCGCCGTCGCCCTCGGCTCGCTCGCCGCCGCAGTCGCCGGCTGCTTCGTGCTCCGCTTCGCCTACCAGGGCCTGGAGGTCGCCGAGGTCGGCGGCTTCGTCAACGCCCTGGTCGTCGTCATGTTCGCGGTCTGCAGCGCCATCGCCTTCCGCAAGACCTGGGAGGGCTTCTCGCGCCGCCCGGCCGACCCCGCGCGCGAGGACTCGCTGCGCAGCCTCAAGGCGATCGGCTTCATCGGTTCGCTCCTCGCCTACTTCTTCCGCTCGCTCGTCGAGGCGCCGGGGGAGAAGCTGCGGCGCGAGGAGTACGAGACGGCGCGCGCCCGGTACGAGAAGCGCCGGGCGACCAGAACGGGCAAACCGGCGCCCCGCAAGAAGCCGAAGCGCAAGTAGGCCCCGCAAACGGCCAGGCGGGCGCGTCCAGGCCGCCCCGGCAGTCTTCAGCCGTGCCGCCCCCGCCCGTGGGGGGGTCGCGTGCCGCGTCACCGGCTCGGTCGCCGCCACCGACGACGCCGGCGCAGGAGTCGTGGCCGACCCGGCAGGCACTGCCCGAGGGCCACGCCACCGACCCGCGCGCCCCTCCGACGACCGCGTCACCCGCATCTGCTCCGGCCAGCCGGCATCCGTGCGTGCCCGCCGAGAGGTACGCCGCCCCCTGGCTCCCCGCACCCGTACTCACCGAGACCGGCCCGGAGGACCCCGCAACCCTTCGACGAGTCCATCGGTATCGCCGTCCTCACCGTCCCGGAACGGCTCATCCCCGCCGCCGAACGCACCGCGCTCGTGCTCCAGACGTCTTGGACGTGCCCTTCCTGAGATCGCCGAGTTCGTCGGCCGCATGCCCGGGTGACGACGTACGACGGCTGGCTTCCCGCGCCCGCGTGGCCGCGACGAAGCGCTCGCACGTCCGCGTCGACGCCCCCGCGCCGCGCCGGCGTCCGCGAGGAGCGCCGCCGAGCTCCACCCAACCCTCCAAAGCCCCAACCCCACCCACCGCCACCCTTGACGCGCCCACCCGCCAGGCGCACTATTCATCGCATGATGAATTACTCCGGTGACCCGGGGAGCTCCGGCGCCGCCGCCCCGCCCGAAGCAGGCCCGCGTCCCGCCACCCCCGCCATCTCGGCCCACGCCCTCACCGTCGTCCGCGGCGACCGCACCGTCCTCCGCGGCCTCGACTTCACTGTGCCGCCGGGCCAGATCACCGGGCTGCTCGGCCCTTCCGGCTGCGGGAAGTCGACACTCATGCGCGCGATCGTCGGCAGCCAGGCCAAAGTCACCGGGACCCTCCAGGTCCTCGGGCGCCCCGCGGGCGACGCGTCGCTGCGCTCGCGCATCGGGTACGTGACGCAGGCCCCGTCCGTCTACGACGACCTCTCCGTCCGCCAGAACCTCGACTACTTCGCGTCCGTCCTCCAGCCCGGCCGCCGGCACCACGACACCCGCCGCGCCGCCGTCGCCCGGGCGATCGACGACGTCGACCTCGGCTCCCACGCCGACTCCCTGGCCGGCAACCTCTCCGGCGGACAGCGCAGCCGCGTCTCCCTCGCGGTCGCCCTCCTCGGCACTCCGGAGCTCCTGGTGCTCGACGAGCCGACCGTCGGCCTGGACCCCGTACTCCGCCGCGATCTCTGGAACCTCTTCCACCGCATCGCCGCCGAGCGCGGCGCGGCGCTCCTCGTCTCCTCGCACGTCATGGACGAGGCCGAACGCTGCCACCGCCTCCTGCTCATGCGCGAGGGCGAGATCCTCGCCGACGACACCCCCGACGCCCTGCGCCGCCGCAACGACACCGCGACCGTCGAGGACGCGTTCCTCCACCTTGTCGACGCGGCCGCCGCCCGCGACCGAACCGCCGGCACGGCCACCACCGCCACCGACACGGACACGGACACCACCCGCCCGGAGACCGCCCGCCAGGAGACCCCCCGATGAGCGCCGCCCGTACCCTCGCCACCGCCGCCCGCGTCCTGCGCCAGCTGCGTCACGACCCGCGTTCGATCGCCCTCATGCTCCTCGTGCCGTGCGTGATGCTCTTCCTGCTCCGGTACGTGTTCGACGGAAGCCCCCGCACCTTCGACAGCATCGGCGCCTCGCTGCTGGGCATCTTCCCGCTGATCACGATGTTCCTGGTGACCTCGATCGCCACCCTGCGCGAACGCACCTCCGGCACCCTGGAGCGCCTCCTCGCCATGCCGCTCGGCAAGGGCGACCTCATCGGCGGCTACGCCCTCGCCTTCGGACTCCTCGCCATCGTCCAGTCCGCCCTCGCCACCGGCCTGGCCCTCTGGCTCCTCGGCCTCGATGTCGTCGGCTCGCCCTGGCTCCTGCTCCTGGTGGCCCTGCTCGACGCGCTCCTCGGCACCGCTCTCGGACTCTTCGTCTCGGCCTTCGCCGCCTCCGAGTTCCAGGCGGTCCAGTTCATGCCGGCCGTGATCTTCCCGCAGCTCCTCCTCTGCGGCCTGTTCACCCCGCGCGACACCATGCAGCCGGTTCTGGAGACGATCTCCGACGCCCTGCCCATGTCGTACGCGGTCGACGGCATGAACGAGGTCCTCCAGCACACCGACGTCACCGGCGACTTCATCCGCGACGCCCTCGTGGTCGCCGCCTGCGCCGTCCTCGTCCTCATCCTGGGCGCGGCCACCCTCCGCCGCCGTACGGCCTGACCGGACCGGCGCCGTACGGCCCGCCGGACCCGTACCGCCCCTCGGACACCCCGCCCCGCCCCCCGCCCACGGTGCGAGGATGGCGACACGTACCCCCACCGGCGAGGTGAACAGAGCCATGACCCAGACAGTCGCAGTCCTCGGCACCGGCAAGATCGGCGAAGCCCTTCTCAGCGGCATGATCCGAGCCGGCTGGCGCCCCGCCAACCTTCTGGTCACCGCCCGCCGCACCGAACGCGCCGAGGAACTCCGCGCCCGCTACGGCGTCGAGCCCGTCACCAACGCCGAGGCCGCCAAGCGCGCCGACACCCTCATCCTCGCCGTGAAGCCCCAGGACATGGGCAAGCTCCTCGACGAGCTCGCCCCTCACGTCACCGCGGACCGCCTCGTCATCAGCGCCGCCGCCGGTATCCCGACCTCCTTCATCGAGGAGCGCCTCACCACCGGCACCCCCGTCGTCCGCGTCATGCCCAACACACCCGTACTCGTCGACGAGGGCATGTCCGTCATCTCGGCCGGCAGCCACGCCACCACCGAACACCTCACCCACGCCGAGGAAATCTTCGGAGGCGTCGGCAAGACCCTCCGCGTCCCCGAGAGCCAGCAGGACGCGGCCACCGCCCTCTCCGGCTCCGGCCCGGCGTACTTCTACTTCCTGGTGGAGGCGATGACCGACGCAGGCATCCTCCTCGGCCTGCCCCGCGCCCAGGCGCACGACCTGATCGTCCAGGCCGCCATCGGGGCCGCCGTGATGCTCCGCGACAGCGGCGAACACCCGGTCAAGCTCCGCGAAGCCGTGACCTCCCCGGCCGGCACGACCATCAGCGCCATCCGCGAGCTGGAGAACCACGGCGTCCGCGCCGCCCTCATCGCCGCCCTGGAAGCGGCCCGCGACCGCAGCCGCGAGCTCGCCTCCGGCAACGGCTGACGCCAGACAGGAGGCGGCACGGGTCGTCACTTCTTCGCGGCACCGACCAGCTCCTCCGTGGCCACGACCTGTGCGAAACCACCGCCGTGCAGCGACACGGCGGTGGCCCGCGCCAGTTCCTCCGCGGTGAGCGCCCACCCGAACGGCCCCGCCTGATCGAAGGTGTAGGTCGCGTCCAGCGCGAAGAACACCTCGTACCCCAGGTTCCCGCCCATCCTGGCCGTCGTCTCCGCGCACATATTGGTCTGGATGCCGGCCACCACGATCTGCCGCACCCCCGATTCCCGCAGCCACGCGTGCAGATCGGGCGTCCCGTAGAACGCGGAATTCACGCTCTTCGTCACGAACAGCTCGTCGCCCGCGCCCTTCCCTCTCCTCTCCTCCACGTACTCCTTGAAGCCGTTGCCCTCATATCCCGTCCGCAACGGCGAGCTCGGCTTCACCGAGTCGTGCCGTACGAAGACGACCGGCCGCCCGCTCGTCTGCCACGCGTCGATCAGCGCGGCGATGTTGTCGTCCGCGCCGGGGTTGTTCCGCGGCCCCCAGAAGTCCTCCTCCTCGAACCCCTTCTGCACGTCCACGACCACCAGCGCTGCGTTCTCGTTGATCTCCATACCTCGATGGTGCCGCCAGGAGGCCCCGCGTCCCAGAGGTATGGATGCCATCGACCGATGGTTTACTGCCAACCATGGCGACCCCCGCGACAGCCCCGGTGACACCGCCCGCGTCCAACCGCCCCACGGCCCCCCAGCGGATCGGCCTCCTCACCTTCCCCGGCATCCGCGCCTTCGACGTCTCCGTCATCACCGAGGTGTGGGGCGTCGACCGCACTGACCGGGGGGTCCCCTCCTTCGACCTCCGCAGGGCCGCCGTCGACCGGGGGCCCGTCCCCATGCGCGGCGGCCTCACCCTCACGCCGGACCGCACCCTCGACTGGCTGGACTCCGCCGACCTGATCGTTGTCCCCGGCCTGGACGACCACCTCAGCCCCGCACCGCCTCCCGTACTGGAAGCCCTGCGCGCGGCCCACCAGCGAGGCACCCCCCTCGCCGCCCTGTGTGGAGGCGCCTTCACCCTCGCCCAGGCCGGCCTCCTCGACGGGCGCCGGGCGATCACCCACTGGAACCTCACCGACCTCCTCCGCACGCACCACCCCCAGGTCACCGTCGTCCCGGACGCCCTCTTCCTCCATGACGAGAACATCTGGACCTCGGCCGGCACCGCCGCCGGCATCGACCTCTGCCTCCACCTCGTCCGTACGGCCCACGGCGCCGAAGCCGCCGCCACCATCGCCCGCTCGATGGTCACGGCGCCCTTCCGCTCCGGCACCCAGGCGCAGTTCATCGAGCACCCCACGCCACGCGCCGACCGCGAGGCCGACACGCTCGCCACCGTCCGCGCCTACGCCCTCGCCCATCTCGACGAACCCCACACCGTCGCGACGCTCGCCGCACGCGCCGGCATGTCCGCACGCACCTTCGCCCGCCACTTCCAGGCCACCACAGGCGCCACCCCGCTCCACTGGCTCATCACCCAGCGGGTGGCCGCCGCCCAGAAGCTCCTGGAGCTCACGGACCATCCCCTCCCTGAGGTCGCCCGCCGGGCGGGCTTCGGGAGCGACGTCACCATGCGCCAGCACTTCGCCGCCCACCTGGCCACCAGCCCCCGGGACTACCGCGCCGCTTTCCGTCACCCAGAAGCCAGTTGACATGCCTGGGGGTCCGGGGCAGGCCCCAGGTTGACACGGGATTCCGCCGTCCGTAGTGTTCTCCGAGTTGTCCGACGTGAGCACCGACCCCGGTCGGCCCCGGACAGCCATTCCGCAAGACCACCAGAAGCGAACGACGCATCGTTGTCGTTCTGCTTTCCGTGCGCTTTTGCGAAATGAGGAATCCGCGTTCGAAGGGACGCACCCCCGATTAGCGTCGGGGGCAGTGATTCGCTAAAGTCTCACTCGTCGGAACGGCCCAACAGCCGGAAAGGCAATCCCCTCTGACTGGGAATCAGGCCCGAAAGGATCTGATAGAGTCGGAATCGCCGGAAAGGGAAACGCGAAAGCGAGGAACTGGAAGGCAAGCCCCGCTCCGACGGGGAATCGGACACGAAAGAGTCTGATAGAGTCGGAAACACGAAAGACCGAAGGGAAAGCCCGGAGGA
>NZ_JBVJYZ010000005.1:326063-355625 GCF_055600045.1 Streptomyces sp. NPDC038280 | reverse complement strand
TCCACGATGTGGAGACGGGGTATCAACATATCTGGCGTTGACTTTTGGCACGCTGTTGAGTTCTCAAGGAACGGACGCTTCCTTTGTACTCACCCTCTCGGGCTTTCCTCCGGGCTTTCCCTTCGGTCTTTCGTGTTTCCGACTCTATCAGACTCTTTCGTGTCCGATTCCCCGTCGGAGCGGGGCTTGCCTTCCAGTTCTTCGCTTTCGCGTTTCCCTTTCCGGCGGTTCCGACTCTATCAGATCCTTTCGGGCCTGATTCCCAGTCAGAGGGGTTTGTCTTTCCGGCTGTTGGGCCGTTCCGACGCTCAAACTCTAACCGATTTCCCGGGCGACTCATAATCGAGTCTTCGAAATGAATTCCGGCATGCCGAAATCCGTCCCGGATGGGAGACCGTGCTGAGTTTGTTTGCCGCGTTCGCGGCGGGAGTGGCTGCCGCAGAACCGTTCCGGCTCCGTGACAACTCGGAGAACACTACGCACGCCCAGGGGTCGTGTCAACCCCCGCCCTCGTCGGTCCCGCGCAGGTGCCGCGTCACTCCAAGTCGGTGAGGCGGCCGCCCGCGTCGGGCTGGGTGTGCTCCACGCGGCGGAGCAGGCGGATGAGCATCTCACCGAGGACTCCCCGCTCTTCGCTCGACAGGTCCTGGAGGAGGTCCTCCTCGAAGCCCGTCGCCATCCGCATCGCCTCGAGCCACTTGGTGCGGCCCTCGTCGGTCAGCTCGACGATCACGCGCACGCGGTTGTTCTCGTCGCGGTCCCGGGTGACCAGGCCGTCGCCGGCCATGCGGTCGATGCGGTGCGTCATGGCCGCCGGCGTCAGGCCGAGGCGCTTGGCGAGTTCGCCGGGGCCGAGGCGGTACGGGGCCCCGGCGAGGACAAGGGTCTTGAGGACCTCCCACTCGGCGTTGCTGATGCCGAGGTCGGCGACCTGGCGTCCGTACGCGACGTTCATCCGGCGGTTCAGCCGGCCCAGCGCGGAGACGACCTTCTCCACCTGCGGATCGAGGTCGCGGTACTCGCGCTGATAGGCCGCGATCTGCTCGTCGAGGCTCGGCTCCTGGAGGGCGGCCTGCGTGCCGGGCTGCGCGGGGGTGTCGGACATGCGGGGAGTATCCCACGGCTGCCGTTGGCATTGAAGTCCTTCAGTGTGTACTGTTAAGGATCGAACTTTAGTGTTAAAGTCTTCAGAGTTCATTCCTTCAGGGGCTTCAGGACCCCGTGGCAAGAAGTAGGTGAGTGTGACCAAGGTGAGGGGCGCGGCGATGCGCCGGATTCAGGCGGGGGGCGCGCTGAGCGCGTTCGGACTCGGCTTCACCGTTCCGTACCTCTATGTGTACGTCGCGCAGGTGAGGGAGCTGGGTGCGACGACGGCCGGCGCCGTCCTCGCCGTGTTCGCCATGGCCGCTCTTGTCGTACTGCCGTTCAGCGGTCGGGCCATCGACCGGCGCGGTCCTCTGCCCGTGCTGCTGGTCGCCTCGGTGCTCGCGTCGGTGGGCGCGCTGGGCATGGGGCTCGCGGACAGCGTGTCCCTGGTCGTGCTGGCGGCGGCGCTGCTGGGTGCGGGTACGGCGGTCCTGCAGCCGGCGCTCGCCACGATGATCGTCTGGTGCTCGACCAGTGCGACGCGCACCCGGGCCTTCGCCACGCAGTTCTTCCTGCAGAACCTCGGTCTCGGCATCGGTGGTCTGATCGGCGGCCGGCTCGTCGACGAGAGCCGGCCGGCGAGTTTCACTCTGCTGTTCTCGATCGAGGCCGTGATGTTCCTGGTCCTGGCCGGGATCGCCGCCTCCGTCCGCCTGCCGGGATCACCGGCGATCCAGGGCGGCCGGCCCGAGAACACAGAGGCCAAGGCCAAGGGCGGTCTGCGGGCCCTGCTCGGGCACAAGGCGATGGTGCAGCTCTGTGTGCTGGGGTTCGTCCTCTTCTTCGCCTGCTACGGACAGTTCGAGTCCGGGCTCGCGGCCTACGGCACCGAGGCCGCCGGGATCAAGCCGTCGACGCTCGGTGCGGCGCTGGCCGCCAACACCGCCGTCATCGTCGCCGCGCAGTTCCTGGTGCTGCGGTTCGTGGAGCGGCGCCGGCGCAGCCGTGTGATCGCCGCCGTCGGTCTGATCTGGACCGTGGCCTGGGTGATCGCCGGGTACGCCGGGCTCGGGCACGGCAGCCAGACCATGGCGACCGCCGCGTTCATCTCCACGTACGCCCTCTTCGGGCTGGGTGAGGCGATGCTGGCGCCGACGGTGGCGCCGCTGGTGGCGGATCTCGCGCCGGAGGCGATGGTCGGGCAGTACAACTCGGCCTTCGCGCTGGTCAAGCAGCTCGCTCTGGCGGTCGGGCCGGCCGTCGGCGGGCCCATGGGAGCCGCGCTGCACGGGCCGTACATCGTGACCTTCGTCCTCTTCTCGCTCGGCATCACCTTCCTGGCGCTGCGGCTCGGCAAGCAGCTGACGCCCGTGCAGGACCAGCCGTCGTCGGCCGTCCGGCCGTCGCGGGTGGTGGCCCGCCACGAGCCGGAGAAGGCGGAGGCCCTCGCCTAGTCGGGCAGGGCGAACTCGCACCAGACCGCCTTGCCGCCCCCTGGCGTGCGGCGGCTTCCCCAGGACGAGGCGATCGTCGCGATGATCGAGATACCGCGACCCGCCTCGTCCTCCGTTTCGGCGCGGCGGCGGCGCGGGAGATGGTCGTCGCCGTCCGTCACCTCGATGATCAGTCGGCGGTCGGTGCGCCGCAGGCGCAGGCGCATCGGCGGGGTGCCGTGCTGGAGCGAGTTCGCCACCAGTTCGCTGGTGGCGAGGACTCCGAGGTCGCGCAGCTCCACCGGGAAGCGCCAGCTGGAGAGGACTCCGGAGGCGAAGGCCCGCGCGCGGGGGGCGGCTTCCACGCCTCCGAGCAGTTCCAGGGCGGCGTTGTGGAAGAGCTCCGCGTCCGAGCCCGTACGGGAGGGGTGCTGCAGGACGAGGACCGCGACGTCGTCGTCGTGCTCGGCGGTCACGCCCAGGGAGCGGATGAGCCGGTCGCAGACGACCTGCGGGGCGCCGGTGGCGCCGGACAGGGCGCGCTCCAGCGCGGCCACGCCCTCGTCGATGTCCTCGCCGCGCCGCTCGACCAGGCCGTCGGTGTAGAGGACGGCGCTCGAGCCGGGCGGCAGGGCGATGGTGCCGGAGGTGTGGAGCCAGCCGCCGGTGCCGAGCGGCGGGCCGGTCGGGTCCTCGGCGCGGCGGACCGAGCCGTCCTCGTCTCTGACGAGGATCGGGAGGTGGCCGGCGGAGGCGTAGACGAGTCTGCCTTCGTTGGGGTCGTGGACGGCGTAGACGCAGGTGGCGATCTGGCTGGCGTCGATCTCGGCGGCGAGGCCGTCGAGGAGCTGGAGCACCTCGTGGGGCGGGAGGTCCAGGCGGGCGTAGGCGCGCACCGCCGTGCGCAGCTGTCCCATGACGGCGGCGGCGCGGACGCCGCGTCCCATGACGTCCCCGATGACCAGGGCCGTGCGTCCGGCGCCCAGCGTGATCACGTCGTACCAGTCGCCGCCGACGGCCGCGTCCGTGCCGCCCGGCTGATAGGTGGCGGCGACCCGCAGGTCGTCGGGCTGTTCCAACTCCTGCGGGAGGAGCGAGCGCTGGAGGGTGACCGCGGTCTCGCGGTGGCGGCGCTCGCTGGCGCGCAGCCGCTCGGCCGCCTCGGCGTGGTCGGTGACGTCCGCGGCGTGGACGAGGACCCCGCCGCCGTGGGCGGGCGTGTCGACGGGCAGGCAGGTGACCGTGTACGAGCCGCCGTCCTGGGTGCGCCGGGACTTGACCGTGCGCGGCTTGCCGCTGCGCAGCACCTGGTCCATCAGGGGGAGCAGGCCGAGCTCGGCGGCCTCGGGGCAGCCGTCGGCGACCGGCGCGCCGGCCGGGCGCGGTCCGAACGCGGCGGCGTAGGCGTCGTTGACGTACGCGATGCGGTGGTCGGGGCCGTAGGCGAGGGCGACCAGGCCGGGGAGGCGGCCGATCACCTCCCGGACGGAGAAGTCCTCGAGGGCGGGGACGTCGTCCGGCAGGGGCTCCAGCTGCTGGTCGTACTCACCCCGGGCGGCGGGCACGGAGCCGTCCCCCCGCTTCGCCGGGGAGACCCCATGGTCGGTCACCCGCGCCGCCGCGCGGCGCTGCGTACCGGGGAGCCGGGCGCTCCAACGCGTGAAGTTCACGGTTTTTCAGGCCTCGTTGTGTCGTTGCGGTTCGTCTTCTGGGTGTCTTCCGTTGACCGCCCCCCGGCCGGGGGTCCGGGGAGCGCCCCCCGGGAAGACACAGCAAGCCTCATGGTGTCGCTGCCGTGCCGAGTCACGTGCGGTGCTGTCACTCTGTGCAGGTGTGAGCCCACCTATGGTCACACGCCCAGTGTGGCCGACCGCACTGACAACGGGGTCAGCCCGACGCCGTGCCGTCCCTGGGGTCGTCCTTGGCGGGGGCGGACCTGGGGGGTGCGGGCGGGGGCGCGGCGGCGAGTTCGAACTCGGCACGCGGGTGTTCCAGCGAGCCGAGGGAGACGATCTCCCGTTTGAAGAGGCCCGACAGGGTCCACTCGGCCAGCACGCGGGCCTTCCGGTTGAAGGTGGGCACCCGGCTGAGGTGATAGGCGCGGTGCATGAACCAGGCAGGGTAGCCCTTGAGCTTGCGCCCGTAGACATGCGCGACGCCCTTGTGCAGGCCGAGGGAGGCGACGGAACCCACGTATTCGTGGGCGTACGGCTTGAGCGGCTGTCCCCGCAGCGAGGCGGCGATGTTCTCGGCGAGGACCTTCGTCTGGCGCACGGCGTGCTGGGCGTTGGGCGCGCACTCCCTGCCGGGTTCGTCGGCGGTGACGTCCGGGACCGCGGCGGCGTCTCCCGCGGCCCAGGCGTGCGCGACGCCGTCGATGGTGAGCTGAGGTGTGCAGATGAGGCGGCCGCGTTCGTTGACCGGCAGATCGGTGTTGGCGAGGACGGGCGCCGGCTTGACGCCCGCCGTCCACACGACCGTACGGGTGGGAAAGCGGGAGCCGTCGCTCAGTACGGCGACGCGGTCCTCGCAGGACTCCAGCCGCGTCTCCAGGCGGACGTCGACGTTGCGGGCCCGCAGCTCACGAATGGCGTAACGGCCCATCTCCTCGCCCACCTCGGGGAGGATCCGGTTCGACGCCTCGACGAGGATCCATTTCAGGTCCTGCGCCTTGATGTTGTGGTAGTAGCGCGTGGTGTAGCGGGCCATGTCCTCCAGCTCGCCGAGGGCTTCGACGCCGGCGTAGCCGCCTCCGACGAAGACAAAGGTCAGGGCGGCGTCCCGCAGGGCCGGATCACGGGTGGAGGAGGCGATGTCCATCTGTTCGATGACGTGGTTGCGCAGGCCGATGGCCTCCTCGACCGTCTTGAAGCCGATGGCGTAGTCGGCGAGACCGGGGATCGGGAGGGTGCGGGAGATCGAGCCGGGGGCGAGAACGAGCTCGCTGTAACTCATCTGGACGGCTCCGGTGCCCTCTTCCTCGGTGGCGAGGGTGGTGAGGGTCGCCGTGCGCTTGGCGTGGTCGATGGATTCGACATCGCCGATGACGATCTTGCACAGGTCGAGGACGCGGCGGATCGGCACCACGACATGGCGGGGTGAGATGGACCCGGCGGCCGCTTCCGGGAGGAAGGGCTGATACGTCATGTACGGGTCGGGTGTGACCACGACGATCTCGGCCGCGCCGCTTCTCAGCTCGGCCCTCAGCTTCCGTTGGAGGCGCAGCGCGGTGTACATGCCTACGTAGCCACCGCCGACAACGAGAACGCGCACAGGTTCGGTCACTGTCCCATGACGCAACGCTCTCCGGCGTTTGTCCACAGGCCCGGCAGATTGTGTGACCGGCGCCGGGCGGAGGCGCGGGGTGGCGAAACACCCGGGTGCGGGGGGATCACCGCAGGTCATGGCAGGGGTGGGGGGTACCGTGAGGGGGCAGAATCGGGAGTGTTCCGGTCCTTGCTCCGATCGGGGGGCGCACCGTACGGAACTCCCCCTTCTGAATTGACCCGGACTCAACTATGTTCGTATCTCGTCGGGGTGTCGGGTCGCAGCGTGATTGGACCTGAGCGTGTCGGGTCTGGGGCCCCGACTGTCAGGGCGGGGAGTCTCCGGGGGGAGACATCATGACCGGGGGAACGTTGTATGCATATTCAGGATTCGCATTGGCAGGCCGTTGTCGCTCCGTCGGACGGCCTGGGTAGCGGGCGTTCGGCTGCCATGGGGGCGCCGGGCGGTGGAATGAGTCGTCCCGCGCCGCTGCGCGTGGACGCACAGCGCAATCTCGAGCACGTCCTGCGGGCGGCTCGCGAGGTGTTCGGCGAACTCGGTTACGGGGCGCCGATGGAGGACGTGGCGCGTCGGGCGCGGGTCGGAGTCGGCACGGTCTATCGCCGCTTCCCCAGCAAGGACGTGCTGGTGCGCCGGATAGCCGAGGAGGAGACGTCCCGGCTGACCGAACAGGCGCGTACGGCCCTGGGGCAGGAGGACGAGCCGTGGTCGGCGCTCTCCCGCTTCCTGCGGACGTCGGTCGCCTCCGGCGCGGGGCGGCTGCTGCCGCCGCAGGTGCTGCGGGTCGGTGTGGACGGCGAGGAGTCGCCGGCGTCGGCCTCCGCGCCGGCGTCTGCCGGGGCGGACGTGGTGGACGCGCGGGACACGGCGCGGGTGCCTCAGCAGCGCGCGGGGGCGCAGTCCCCGCAGGAGCTGCGGGTGGTGGCCCCGCGCGGGGTGCCGGCCGCCGAGCAGGAGGACTCGGGCGCGGCGGAGCTGCTCGAGGTCGTGGGCCGGCTCGTCGACCGTGCGCGCGCGGCCGGTGAGCTGCGCGGCGATGTGACGGTGGCCGACGTCCTGCTCGTCATAGCCACGGCGGCGCCCGCGCTGCCCGACGCCGAGCAGCAGGCGGCGGCTTCGACCCGGCTCCTCGACATCCTTCTGGAGGGTCTGCGGTCGCGACCCGCGTAACGCGCGGTTCGCATGACGCCGGCATGGGGAGGGGCGGGTGACCGTGGCCTCCGTCAGGTCACACGCCCCTCTCGGTGCGGCGTCTCTCGGCGCGTCCTCTCTTTCACGAACGGGTGACGCGTCGTGCTCACGTGCGTCCCCGTTCCCCGGATGAGTGGTTGACGCGGAACAGGGGTCGCCGGGACATCCCTCTGTGGCACGCTTGCGCGGTGTTCTGGTCCGAGCGTGCAAACGGGGGCGTGCGCCATGAGCGGTGACGGTCGGGACGAGCCGCTGGGCACCGGGGGCACCGACGGGGCCGTGCCGGGGCAGGCGTCTCACCAAGCTCACCAGGTTCCCCGTCCGGCGCAGCCTCATCCGCATTCCTCGCTGCCGCAAGCGCCTGCGCAGGCGCCCCCGCAGGTGCCGAGTCAGGGTGGCCGCGCCGGTTCCTCCGGTGTGGCTCCCACAGCCGGCGCCGGGGGCGATCCCGGTGTGCCCGCGCAGCGCGGAGGCGGCCGCACCGACTCGGTACTGCCGCCCCCGCGGGAGCTGCCGCCGTCGGACGCCGAGCTGATCCAGCGGATGCGGGACGGCGACGACAGCGCGTACGAGGAGCTGTTCCGCCGCCACTCGGACGCCATCCGGCGCTACGCCCGCACCTGCTGCCGCGACGCGCACACCGCCGACGACCTCACCGCCGAGGTGTTCGCGCGCACCCTGCAGGCCGTGCGCGGAGGCGCGGGACCCGAGCAGGCCGTGCGGGCGTATCTGCTGACGACCGTACGACGCGTGGCCGCCACCTGGACGAAGACGGCGAAGCGCGAGCAACTGGTCGAGGACTTCGCCGTGTTCGCGTCGGCGGACTCCCGTGGTCCCGACCCCACGCGCGACGACACCCTCGACCTGGGCGCCGACGTCCGTGCCATGCACGAGGCCGAGCGGTCACTGGCCATGCAGGCCTTCCGTTCACTGCCCGAGCGCTGGCAGGCGGTCCTGTGGCACACCACCGTCGAGGAGGAGTCGCCGAGCGAGGTCGCGCCGCTGTTCGGGCTGACCGCCAACGCCACGGCCGTCCTCGCCAGCCGGGCCCGCGAAGGGCTCAAGCAGGCCTACCTCCAGGCCCATGTGAGCCAGGCGCTGACCTCCGGTGGTGACTGCGCCCGCTATGCCGACCGCCTCGGTGCCTACGCACGCGGCGGGCTGCGGATGCGGGCCGAGCGCGGGCTGCGCATGCATCTGGAGGAGTGTGCCAAGTGCCGCCTCGCCGCCGGTGAACTGGCGCACGTCAACGCGGGCATTCCCGCGCTGCTGCCGGTCGCCGTCATCGGCTGGTTCGCCGCGGGGTTCTCGCTCAAGGCCGCCGGTGTCGTGGCCGGCGGCGCCGCCGGTGCCGCGGGAGCGGGCGCGGCGGCCGCCGCCACCGGAGCGGGCACATCCGCCTCCTCCGGGGCCGCTTCGGCCGCCGCGGCCGAGGGGATCGGAGTACCCGCGAAGGCCGGACTCGCCGCCGCGGCCGTCGCCGCCGCGACCGCGGGACTCGTCTGGGCCCTGTCCGGCGATCCCCAGCCGATCGCCCGACCGGAACCGTCACCACCGGCCGTCACCCCCGCCGTACCGCCGAAGCCCGCCCCCTCCACGCCGAAGGCGCCCGCTGCCGATCCGACGCCCCCGCCCCCCGCGCCGGACCCGACACGCACGCCGACCCCGCCGGCCGCCGAGCCCAGGCCCGCGCCGCCGGAACCGAAGCCCACACCCTCCGAGCCGAAGCCGAAGCCCGTCCCGCCCCGGGCGAAGCCGAAGCCTCCCCCACCGGCGCCGCCCGCCGTCTACCAGGTCAACCGGCTGCGGTACGGGCTCGTCGGCGACGGTGCGGAGCCCGAGGTGCGGCTCGGCGAGAGCAGCTGGCTGTGGCAGCGCCACGGCATGACGATCGGCGGCGAGCGGTACGCGCACGGGGTGACCGTGCCCGCCGACTCCTCGGTCACCATCGACCTCAACCGGACCTGCACCGCGTACGACGCCCGCGTCGGGGTCGACGACATGACCAGGGGCCTCGGGGCCGTTCGCTTCTCCGTGTACGGGGACCAGGGCCGGCTGTGGCGCTCGCGGGTGATCAGCGGCGGCGACCCGGCCGTACCCGTACACGTCGGCATCACGGGACAGCGCACGATCCGCCTCGTCGTCGAGTCCCACGACACACCGTTCGGCGGGGTGGCGCTCGCGGACTGGGCGTCGTCGCGGATCAGCTGCGGCTGACCCCCGAGCCGTCGGGGCCCGGCGCCGCCCCTTCCAGGTAGCCGTCGAGGAGGGCGACCGCCTCGGCGAGGGTGAGCACCGCTCCTGCGGCGCGCTCGGCCTCGTACCGCTGAGGGCCGACCGCCGCCAGGGCCCGGGCCTCCACGGCGTCGGTCTCGTACCGCTGCGGTACCGACGGCGGAATCCCGGCCCGCCAGGTGTCGGCAGCGCCCAGCATCCGTGCCGCGAGCGGCAGTTCACCGGCGAGCGCCAGAGAGGCCGCGACCCATTCGGCGAGCTGCGTGACGACGATTTCCGCGCACTGGGCCCGCTGCGCCATCCGCAGTGCCTCCGTCGCTCTCCGTACGGCGTCGGGGCCCGGGGATTCCTGCGCCGCGACCCTCGCGTCCAGGCCCAGAAGCGCCGCGACGAAGTGGGGTGGTGTCGAGCCCACCTCGACCACGGGCCGGGCGGCGTCGATCATCGTCCGCGCACGGGCGAGGTCGCCGCGTTCCAGTGCGATCATCGCGCGCAAGTAGCGGATGAAGAACTGGCTGTCGTGGACGAGATAGCGGTCCGCCTCCGCCGACGCGTCGTCCAGACCCTTCTCTGCGGCCTCCGAGTCCCCCGCGCGGTAGGCCAGCTCGGCGAGACGGACGAGCAGGAAGGGCGCTTCGGCGTGGGCGCCGACCTCACGGGCGAGGCCCAGGGCCTCCTGGTACGCGACGCCGGCGTCCTCGTACCGGCCCCGCAGCATGCCCGCCTCGGCTGCCGCGCTCGCCACCTGGGCGCGTATCCACCGATCGCCGACGCGTCGGGCGAGCGTCCGCAGCTCGCGGAGGTCCGCGTCGAGGCTCTCGGAGACGCTCGGGTTCCGGTCGCCGGGACGGTGGTCGGGGCCGGGTTCGGGGCCGGGTTCGGCACTGTTGGCGGGGGCGGATTCGGGGCTGTTGGCGGGGGCGGATTCGGGCGCGGCCGCGGGGGCGCTCTCCGTCACGCTCGTAAGACCGCCGGGCATGTCGACCGTCATGTGCGTACGGAACATCAGGCTGACGGCCACCTCCCAGTCACCGCCGTAGCGGCGGCAGTTGTCGACCGCCGCGTCCAACATCGCGTGGATGTCGTTCGGTTCCTCCGTCATATAGGCGGTGAACGGCCAGAGGAGTCCCGGGAAACGGGCCGCCTCCGGTCCCGGCCGGCTGAACGCGTCACGTACCCGGCGGATCAGCGCGGCGGCCGTCGGGTCGGCACCGTAGTCCCTCGAGGCGTGACTCTCCACGTCGAGGAAGAACCGCAGCAGTCGCAGCCGCATCCGGGGCCAGAAGCGCGGATCGCCCTCGTCGTCCGTGTCGTCGCCCAGGGTCAGCGTGCGCTCCACCCAGGAGAGGCCCTCGGGGCGGTAGTTCCGCAGCCACCAGAACCAGCCCATGCCGAGGACGAGCCGGAGCGCGGCCTGCTCGTCCTTCGTGGTGACGGCCGTACGGTGCAGGGCGGCCCTGATGTTGTCCAGTTCCGCCTCCAGGCGGGCGATCCAGGGCATCTGGTCCCCGGAGCGCAGCCGGGGGTCGGCGCGCTCGACCAGGTCGGCGAAGTGGGCGGTGTGGGCGCGCTCGGCACGGGCGAGGACGTCCGGGGTCTCGGCGGCGCGCTCGGAGGCGTACTCGTGAATCGTCTCCAGGAGGCGGTAGCGCATCTCGCCGTCGTCGGCCGGGGTGGCGATGACCAGGGACTTGTCGACGAGGGCGCCGAGTGTGCGCGCCGTGTCGGCCGCCAGGGCCTCGGCGGCCCGCAGGTCCCAGCCGCCGGAGAAGACGGAGACCATGCGCAGCAGGGTCCGCTCGTCCTCGTCGAGCAGGCCCCAGGACCAGTCGACGACCGCGCGCAGGGTCTGCTGGCGGGGCAGGAGCGTACGGCCGCCGCTGCCGCCGCCGTTCAGCAGGCGGAAGCGGTCGTCGAGACGATCGGCGATCTGTCGCGGGGTGAGCAGCCTCAGACGAGCGGCGGCCAGCTCGATGGCGAGCGGGAGCCCGTCGAGGCGGCGGCAGATCTCGGCGACGGCGGCTGTGTCGGAGGCGGGGGTGGAGGCGGCGAGGTGGGGAGCGCCGGGCGCGAAGTCCGGGCGTACGGCTCGGGCGCGTTCGGCGAACAACTGGTGGGCCGGATCCGGCGGCAGCGGCTCCACCGGCCGTACCGCTTCACCCGGTACGCCCAGCGGCTCACGGCTGGTCGCGAGGATCCGCAGCTCCGGACAGCGCGTGAGGAGCGTCTCGGCGAGTTCCGCGGCGGCGTCGATGACGTGTTCGCAGTTGTCGAGCACGAGGAGCAGGGGCCGGTCGGCGAGGTGCTCGACGAGTACGGCGGTGGGGTTGTCCTGGAGGGGCTGGCCCTCGCGGGTGATCAGGTTCGTCTCGCGCAGGCCGAGCGCGGAGAGTACGGCGCCGGGCAGGGCGGTGGGGTCCTCCAGGGGCGCGTCGAGCCGGGCGAGCTCGACGAGCCAGGCGGGCGCTCCGTCGGCCGTGGCGGCCACCTCGGCGAGCCGGGTCTTTCCGGTGCCGCCCGGGCCCGTGAGGGTGACCAGGCGGAAATGGGTCAGGTCGTCGCGGATGAGCGCGAGTTCCGGCTCTCGGCCGATGAAGGAGGTCAGGCGGGGGCGGATGTTGCCGGGGGTGGGGACGGGGGCAGGGGCGGGCCTCGGCGGTGGGGACGGGGGTGTGGTCGGGGGCTGAACCTGTGCCCGGATCTGGGGCGTGGTCAGGGGCTGGACCTGGGCCTGGATCTGGGGCGTGGTCGCCAGCAGTTGGGCGTACAGACTCTGGAGGTCGGGTCCCGGGTCGGTACCGAGACCTTCCGCGAGGGTCCGGCGCCCGTCCTCGTACGCGGCGAGCGCGTCGGCGCGGCGGCCCTCGGCGCGCAGGGCCCGGATGAGCTGGGCGCGGAACCCCTCGTCGAACGGGTACGCCGCCGTCAGCTCCGTCAGCTCCGGTACGAGCGTGCTGGTCGCTCCCCTCCTGAGGTCCGCCTCGACGCGGCCGCGGAGCGCGTCGAGACGGTGGGCCTCAAGACGCTGGGCCTCCGGGCGGAGGACGGTGGAGTCGTCGGCGAGGTCCGCGAGCGCGGGGCCGCGCCAGAGGGAGAGGGCGGAACGGAGCAGTGCGGCGGCGGAGTCGGCGTCGCCAACGCTCTCCTCGCGGAGGAGGGCCTTGGCGTCGGCGACCTGCCGCTCGAAGACGTGGACGTCGACGTCCTCACGGGCGGCGTCGAGGCGGTATCCGCCGGGCGCAGAGGCGATGGCGTCCTTGCCCAGGACGCGGCGCAGCCGGCTGACCAGGGCCTGGAGGGCGGCGGGGGCGTCGTGCGGGGGGTCGGAGCCGTAGACGTCGTCGATGAGATCGCGGACGGGGACGGCGCGTCCGACGCGGAGCGCGAGCGCGGCCAGCAGGGCGCGGAGACGGGGGCCGCCGAGGGGGAGGACCTCGCCGTCCGGGCCGAGCGCGAGGGTGACGCCGAGGATGAGATACCGCACCGGGTCATTGTGCGGGGTGCGAGGGGACTTGGGGCGGCCGGCGTGGTGGGTCGGGGTCGGGGTCGGGGTCGGCGAGCGTGCGTTCGGGCCCCGAGCGATGGGCCCAGTTCCGGGTAACAGGCCACGGGCGCCGGGGGGGCGCGGGCACCGGGGCACCGCCGCGCGGGAGGGCGAAGCCCCGTTCCCCCGGACCACAGAGCGCGCGGGGGAGGTGCGGGAGGGGCGGGCACCGGGGCACCGCCGCGCGGGGGCCCCGAGCCCCCGGACCACAGAGCGCGCGACGTACCCGAACGCGAGGCACACGGGCGGCGGGTGCGTGTGCCGAGGCCCAGCCGTCGCGCTCACGACGTCCAGGCGGACGAAGGGGCCGGGGTACGGAGGCGAGAGCACGGCCGCGCGGTCACGGGCGCCTGCGCCGAGACCTCCTAGCCCCCGCGCTCACACGTTCCCGACCGCCGGCGGCACGCGCACAGGCGCGGCGCGGCCGTGGGCGTGGGTGCTGAGGTCCCGGGCCACTGCGCGCGGGTGCCCAGGTCCCCCGCCACGGCGCTCACGACGTTCCCGAACGTTCCAGTGCCGGGACCCTCCCGCCACGGCGCTCACGACGTTCCCGAACGTTCCAGTGCCGGGACCCCTCCCGCCACCGCCCTCTGGCGGGGAGCCGCCGAGCCCGTCCAGCAGGTGCCCCGGCGGGACAGCAGGCGGCGGAGCCAGAGTTCCGTGGAGACCAGGTCCGCCAGGCCGTCCAGCGGCACCGGTTCGCCGTCGGAGGCGGCCTTCAGGGCTCGGCGGACCACCCGCGCCTCGATCAGGCCCGCGTCCGCGAGGAGTGGCGCGTCGAAGAGGGACAGCAGGTACGGGAGGGACACCCGCAGGCCCGTCCGGGTCGCCGCCGCCGAAGTCGCCTGGGACGTCGCCCCCCAGCCGGGCGGCAGGTCGTGGATGCCCGCGCCCGCGAGGACCGTGCGCAGGACCGCCGCCCGGGCACCCGGCTGGACGCGGAGGGATTCGGGGAGGTCGCGGCAGGCTCGTACGACCTGGTTGTCGAGGAAGGGCGCGTGCAGCCGCTGGCTGCGGACCTCCGCCGCCTGCTCCAGGACCCGGTGGTCGGCGGCGGCGCGCGCCAGGGCCGCCCGCGCCCGCGCCTCGCCGGGCCGCTGCACCGAAGTGGGCCGGGTCGCCGCCTGGTTGAGGCGAACCGATACTTCGGCGAGCGCCTCCCCGGTGAGCCAGCGCGCCGCGGGTCCCGGCCGGGACCAGGCGAGGGCGGCCAGGGACGCGCCGAGCGGACCGGTGGGGCCGGCCGCCCCGCGGTTCGCCTCGAGGAGGAGGTCGGCCGCGGCCTCCAGGCCGGTGCGGTACGGCGTACGGGCGAGCCGGCGGGCCGCCCGGTAGACGGTGAGCGGGACGAAGAAGGACTGGGCGGACGGCCCCGAAGCCTTGGCCAGCGCGGCGACGGGCTTCAGGAGGTGCCGGCGCCGGCGGTCCATGAGCAGGTCGGCGAGGCGCGCGGGGTGCGCGTCGAGGACCTGGCGTGCGCCGATGCCGGTGAAGTGGTCGGCGCTGCCCGCGGCGAGGCGGCGCCGGTGGCGTTCGGCGGTGACGAGGGACGGGCCGGGCTCGTCCGTGAGCGGTCCGTCCAGTTCGGCGTACGGCAGGGCCTCTTCGGACGCGGCGACGACGACATGGTGCAGCCGGGGGTTCGCGGCGAGGGCGCGGGCGCGTTCCAGCTCGTCCTCGCGGCCGTGGACCGTGAGGTCGTTGAAGGTGACGGCGAGCAGCCGCTCCCCGGCGCCGGTGCCGTGGCCGAGGACGGTTCCGGGCACTCCTGGAAGCCCGGCCGCGAGGAGCGCGAGGGTGCCCGACGCGCTGCCTCCGGACAGGTCGGCGCCGATACCGGGGGCGGGCGCGCCCCGGGCCGCGCGGCGTTCGGCGGGTCCCATGCCGGGGACGGGTCCCGGGTCCTGCGGCAGGGTCTCGGGGGCGTGGCGGGGCGCGGTGAGCCGGGCCCGTACGGCTTCGACCAGTGCTTCCCGTACGCCGTCGACGGCGCGGGCCGGGTCGAGTTGGGGCGCGGCGACGGCGAGCGAGGCGACCGGTTCGTATCCGGTGATCTCGCGGGATCCCTCACGGAGGATGAGGGCGTGCCCGGGCGGGACGCGCTTGACGCCGGCGTAGGGGGTGGAGTCGCGCAGGGCCTCGGGGGTTTCGGGGCAGGCGAGGAGCGCGGCGAGGTGGCCGATGTCCAGCTGGGCCTCGATGAGGTCGGCCAGGGGCAGGGCGGCGGTGGCGTAGGCGGTTCCGTTGGCCCAGGGGGTGTGGAAGACGGGCCGGGCCCCGGCCAGGTCGCCGGCGACGGTGATGCGGCGACCGGTCTGGACGACGGCCGTGTAGCTGCCGGCCCAGGAGGTGAGGTGGCGCAGGGCGCCGCCGCGCGCGGCGAGGAGCCCGGCTCTCAACTCGGCGTCGCTCGCGGCGCAGCAGCCGAGGACGGCGAGGCGGGTGATGGGGTCGACGGTGACGACGCGTACTTCGTCGGGGCGCCAGTCGCCGACGGCCCACAGGGGATCTGGGTCACCCCACAGGAGCTGTGCGCCGACGGGGTGGACGGTCCGGGACTCGGAGGCGCCGCCGACCGCTCCGGCCGTACCGAAGCGCGCGGCGATACTGCTCCATCCCACCAGCCACCGCATGCCGCCTCCACAGGCTGTGGACAACTCTCGCCACGTTCAGTGAAGGACATGCTGCCACGACAACGGCGCACAGGAGTGGCTCAGGGTAGCGCGCGCAAAAAGGGAACACGCCCCTGGCATTGGCCATGTGGCGATGGCCGCCCGGCGACCGGAGGCCCGGAACGGGGGGCATCATTCGGCCAATCTCGGCGCAGAGCGGAACCCGGCACCGCGCCGACAGCAGTCCGGGAGGCGCTGTTCGCCTCCCGGACCGGTCCGCCGCCCGCGGGGAATTGAAGGCGGCGGTGTCCCCCAGCCCACTGGTTCAACGCGTAGTGGGCCGACCCACGCAGGACTCATGGAAGCGCTCTCCCCGCCGGCCGGGCGAGAGCGCACGGCCGGGCGCACGGCCACACGGTGGGAGCACGGCCACCGGACGCCATCCACCCGAACGCACAACAATCTCGCCATACGGAACACCGCCTCTTAACGGTCGGGATGCGGCGAACTACGCTGTGTGTCACTGCTGTTCTCCGCAGGGGGCGCATATTCCGACGGGCTCGGCCATATGCTCTTGCGGCCGGGGTCAGGGGGTGCCTTCCGGGAGAACACGGCACGAAAGCCGCGCCCCATTCCTGGTGTGCGGCGGCTGTCTGTGTGTCGAGGGGTGGCGCATGTCCAGGGAGCAACGCGGGCCGAACGACAAGCTCGGCACGGTTCTCGCCCTCGCGGGAATCAGTAACGCCGGCTTGGCCCGGCGGGTCAACGACCTCGGCGCGCAGCGTGGTCTGACCCTTCGTTACGACAAGACGTCGGTGGCCAGGTGGGTGTCGAAGGGCATGGTGCCGCAGGGCGCCGCCCCGCATCTGATCGCCGCCGCGATCGGCCAGAAGCTCGGCCGTCCGGTGCCGCTGCACGAGATCGGACTGGCGGACGCCGATCCGGCGCCGGAAGTGGGGCTCGCCTTCCCGCGCGACGTGGGGGAGGCGGTCCGCTCGGCGACCGAGCTGTACCGGCTGGATCTGGCCGGGCGACGGGCCGGTGGCGGCGGGATCTGGCAGTCGCTGGCGGGTTCCTTCGCGGTGAGCGCGTACGCCACGCCCGCGTCCCGGTGGCTGATAACCCCCGCCGACTCCTCGGTCGAGCGTTTGGCCGAGGGCTCGGCGGGAAGCGGGGTGGCGGCGGCCGACGAGGCACCCGCGCGCGTGGGCCACAGCGATGTGGCCAAGCTGCGGGAGGCGGCGGAGGACGCCCGGCGCTGGGACTCCAAGTACGGCGGTGGGGACTGGCGTTCGTCGATGGTGCCGGAGTGCTTACGGGTTGACGCGGCGCCGCTGCTGCTCGGTTCGTACGCGGACGAGGTCGGCCGGGCGCTGTTCGGAGCGACCGCCGAGCTGACCCGGCTGGCCGGCTGGATGGCCTTCGACACGGGCCAGCAGGAGGCGGCGCAGCGGTACTACATCCAGGCCCTGCGGCTGGCCCGCGCGGCCGCCGACGTGCCGCTGGGCGGCTATGTGCTGGCCTCGATGTCCCTCCAGGCGATCTACCGGGGCTTCGCCGACGAGGGCGTGGACCTGGCCCAGGCCGCACTGGAGCGCAACCGCGGGCTGGCCACCGCCCGCACCATGTCCTTCTTCCGTCTCGTGGAGGCCCGCGCGCACGCCAAGGCGAACGACGCGGTGGCCGCCGGGACGGCCCTCAAGGCGGCGGAGGGGTGGCTCGAGCGCGCCCGGGAGGGCGACGCCGACCCCTCCTGGCTGGGCTTCTACTCGTACGACCGCTTCGCGGCCGACGCCGCCGAGTGCTACCGGGACCTGAAGGCACCACGCCAGGTCCGCCGTTTCACGGAGCAGGCACTGTCGCGTCCGACGGAGGAGTTCGTCCGCTCGCACGGCTTGCGCCTGGTGGTGAGCGCGGTCGCCGAGCTCGAGTCGGGCAATCTCGACGCGGCATGCGCGGCGGGCACGCGCGCGGTGGAGGTGGCCGGGCGGATCTCCTCGGCGCGTACGACGGAGTACGTACGGGATCTGCTGCACCGGCTGGAGCCGTACGGCGACGAGCCCCGGGTGGTCGAGCTGCGTGAGCGGGCACGGCCGCTGCTGATGGCACCGGCGTGACCCTCGTCCCACCTGGTTTAAGGCCATTGTCAGTGGGCCAGTGCACTATCGGGGTGGGAGGTGGCTCAGGTGTCCGCAGACGGCTTCGACTGTGATGTGCTGGTGATCGGCGGCGGGATCGTCGGTCTGTCGACGGCGTACGCGCTCACCCGTGCCGCGCCCGGGACGCGCGTCACCGTCCTGGAGAAGGAGCCCGGCCCCGCCCGGCACCAGACCGGGCGGAACAGCGGAGTGATCCACAGCGGGATCTACTACCGCCCCGGCTCGCTCAAGGCCCGCTACGCCGTGCGCGGCGCCGCCGAGATGATCAAATTCTGCGCGGAGTACGGCATCGCGCACGAGGTCACGGGCAAGCTGATCGTCGCCACCGGCCGGGACGAGCTGCCCCGGCTCCACGCCCTGGTCCAGCGCGGCCGGGAGAACGGCATTCCGGTCCGGGAGCTGGGTCCCGCACAGATCACGGAGTACGAACCGCGGGTGCGGGGCCTCGCCGCGATCCACGTCGGCACGACCGGCGTGTGCGACTACGCGGCGGTGGCGGCGCAGCTGGCCGAGTCCTCCGGCGCGGACATCCGGTACGGCGCGGAGGTGACCACGGTCGACCGGCGCGCCTGGGGCGTGGCGGTGCGGACGGCGTCGGGGCAGATCGTGCGCGGCCGGGTGCTGGTGAACTGCGCCGGGCTCCAGTGCGACCGGGTGGCCCGCCTCGCGGGCGACGACCCCGGGATGCGGATCGTCCCCTTCCGGGGTGAGTACTACGAGCTGAACCGCCCCTCCCTGGTCCGCGGCCTCGTCTATCCCGTGCCGGACCCCGCTTTCCCCTTCCTCGGCGTGCACCTGACGCGGGGCATCGACGGCGGCGTCCACGTCGGACCGAACGCCGTGCCGGCCCTCGCCCGCGAGGGGTACGGCTGGTCCGTGATCCGGCCCCTGGAGGTCGCCGAGACCGTGTCGTGGCCCGGGTCCTGGCAGATAGCCCGACGTCACTGGCGCTACGGCGCCGGGGAGCTGCGCCGCTCCCTGTCGAAGCGGGCCTTCACGGACGCGGTCCGCCGGCTGCTGCCCTCGGTCGAGGAGTCGGACCTGCGCCCGGCGCCCGCGGGTGTGCGGGCCCAGGCGGTCCTGCGGGACGGCACCCTGGCGGACGACTTCCTGATCCGCGAGGCACCGAGGACGGTGCACGTGCTGAACGCCCCCTCTCCCGCGGCGACGGCGTCCCTCCCGATCGGCCGCGAGGTGGCACGGCGGGCGTTGGCCCTGCTGTAGCCGGGCCCCTCGTCCGCTCCTGAGCACTCCTGCGCCGACCCGCCGTAGAATCGGGGCATTGTGTCTGAGCCCCAAGAATCCACAGCCCTCTCCCCCGCCCCGGTCCCCGCGCGTCGCGGCAGCCGTATGTTCGCCGACGGCAGCGGGCCCCAGCCCGACCCCGCCGGGTCGCACCACGAGCGGCGGATCCGCAGCTTCCAGCCGCGCCGCAGCCGGGTCACCGCCGGGCAGGCGGAGGCGCTGCTCAAGCTGTGGCCCTCCTGGGGAATGGACATCGACGGCAAGAGCGTCCTGGATCTGGACGCGATGTTCGACGGGCTTCCGGTCGTCCTGGAGATCGGCTTCGGCATGGGCGAGGCCACCGCGCAGATGGCCGCCGACGACCCCGGCACCGGCATCCTCGCGGTCGACGTCCACACGCCCGGCCAGGGCAACCTGCTCGGCCTCGCCGACCGCAACGGCCTGTCCAACATCCGCGTGGCGAACGGCGACGCGATCATCCTGCTCCGCGAGATGCTCACGGCCGACGCCCTCGACGGCGTCCGGGTGTACTTCCCCGACCCCTGGCCGAAGAAGCGGCACCACAAGCGCCGGCTGATCCAGCCCGAGTTCCTGAGCCTGCTCGCGACCCGGATGAAGCCGGGCGCCGTGCTCCACTGCGCCACGGACTGGGAGGAGTACGCCGAGCAGATGCTCGAGGTGCTCACCGCGCATCCGGACTTCGAGAACACCGCGCCCGACGGCGGCTACGCGCCGCGCCCCGCCTTCCGGCCGCTCACTCGTTTCGAGGGGCAGGGCCTCGACAAGGGCCACGTCGTGCACGACCTCCTGTTCCGCCGGAAGTAACCGGGGACGGCCGTACAGCCGCAGGCAACGGGGCCGGCGAGACGGCCGGTGACGGCCGTACAGCCGCAGGCAACGGGGCCGGCGAGACGGCCGGTGACGGCCGCCTGCGGAAGTCCGTCGCGCGTGTCAGTGGCCCTCGCTAGGGTCATTGGGTGTCTCCTTCGCACGCAGCACAGCATCCGCACCCGCGCCCGGCGGTCCCGGCCTTCGAGGCCGAGCCCTCCTTCGCGGCCGTGCCGGAGCGCGCCCAGTGGCGTTACGCGCCGCGCCGCGCCTTCTGGCGCAGCAGGGTGGTGCGGCTCGTCGCGGTGTTCACCGTTCTCGCCCTGTGCGGGCTGGTGATCCTGGGGATCGTGCGGGAGCAGACCGGCACGGAGGGCTTCCTCGTCGGCCTGGGTCTGGCGACCCTCCCCGTCCCGCTCCTCATGGCCGCGTTCCGCTGGCTGGACCGCGTCGAACCGGGCCCCTGGCGGAATCTGCTGTTCGCCTTCGCCTGGGGGGCGTGCGCCGCCGCGCTCGTCGCGATCCTCGCGAACTCCTTCGCGACCCGCTGGATCGCCACCGCGACCGCCGACCCGTCCTCGGCGGACACCCTCGGCGCCACCGTCATCGCCCCGGTGGTGGAGGAGAGCGCCAAGGCCGCCGCGATCATGATCATCTTCCTGTTCCGGAGACGGGACTTCACCGGACTGGTCGACGGCGTCGTCATCGGCGGCTTCACCGCGACCGGCTTCGCCTTCACCGAGAACATCCTCTATCTGGGCAACGCCTTCGGCGACGACCAGGAGTTCGGCACGAGCGGTCTCGCTTCCGTCACCGCGGCGACCTTCTTCGTGCGGATCGTGATGTCGCCGTTCGCGCATCCCCTGTTCACCGTGCTGACGGGGATCGGGTTCGGCGTCGCGGCGCTCCTCGCCCGCCGTCGGCGCGTCGTACGGACCGTACTGCCCCTGCTCGGACTCGCCCTGGCGATGGGCATGCACGCGCTGTGGAACGGATCGTCGTCGCTGTTCGGCCCCTGGGGCTTCTACGCCGTCTACGGCGCTTTCATGGTCCCGGCCTTCGGGCTGCTGACCTGGCTGGCGATATGGACCCGACAGCGGGAGCTGCGCACGATATCCGGATCGCTGCCCGCGTACGCGGCGGCGGGCTGGCTCTCGCCCGCCGAGCCCCTCGCGCTCTCCTCGATGCGGGCGCGCGGCATGGCCAGGGACTTCGCGGCGCGTACGTACGGACCGGCGGCGGCCCGGGCGGTCGCCGAATACGAAGCCTTCGCGACGAGCCTGGCGTTTCTGCGGCACCGGGCCCACCGGGGCGCGGCCGGCCCGGACTTCATGGCGCGCGAGCAGGAGCTGCTGCACCACCTGTGGCAGCGCAAGGGGATAGCGGCGCCGTCGCTGACGTACGCGGCGCGGGCCACGGGCCGGGTGTGGACGCCGCCGCCGTACCGGGACTACGGCTCCTACAACCCGTACCGCTCCTGACCCTGCGGAGAAACCGGCAGCCATGGCGTCGGGGGGGTGTCGCCAGGCTGCCGGCGTGCGAGGACGCGCCGGTGCGAGCACCGGCGGCCGTCAGGGACTCACGGACGTGGGACCGCGCCGGCCGGGCGGTGCGCTCGGCCGTGCGGTTCGGGGTGAGGCGTGTCAGAGCGTGCGGAGGGGCTGCGGGCGCGGCCGCCGTCAGACGCTGAGGCCCTTGCCCCGGAGCCAGGCGGCGGGGTCGACGCCGTCGCCGCCCGGGGTGTGCACCTCCAGGTGCAGGTGCGGGCCCGTGACATTGCCCGTCGCGCCGACCCGCCCGATGGTCTCGCCGGTCCCGACCGTCTGCCCGGCCCCGACCGTCATCGACGACAGGTGGCAGAACCACACCTCCGTACCGTCCTCCAGCTCCAGGACGATCCGATAGCCGTACGAGCCGGACCAGCCGGCCGACTTGACGGTGCCGCCGTGCACGGCCTTGACCGGGGTGCCCGTCGGGGCCGCGAAGTCGAGACCCGTGTGATAGCCCGAGGACCACATCGATCCGGACTGGCCGAAGGTGGAGGTGATCGTGTACGAGGAGGTCGGAAGCGAGTAACTCGCGGCCAGTTCGGCCAGCCGCTCCGCCTCGGCCTTGGCCGCGGCTTCCGCGTCCGCCTTCTTCTTCGCCTCGGCCGCGGCCTTCTGCGCGGCCGTCTGCTGCGCCTTCGCCTCGGCGGCGGCCTGCTCGGCGGCGGACTTCTCCGAGGCCGCCTTCGCCTCCGCGTCGGCGGACGCCTTCTGCTGCTCGGCCTGCTGAAGGATCCGGGCGCGCAGTGCCTCGCCCGCGTCGGCGCCGGTGCGCTGCCCGGGGCCGGCGTCAGTGGTCAGGGAGGCGGTGGTGAGGGGCGCGGCGTTCTGCCCGTCGGTGTTCTCGCCGTCCTCCGCGTCCCCCATCAGGGAACCGATGCCCGGCAGGGAGGAGGCGTCCGGCACATGATCCGTGATCGCGTCCGGGAGGTCGGGCAGCGATATGGAGACCGGCGGCTTGTCCTGCGCGGTGGCCATGCCGGCCCCGCCGACGGCCGCGATGACACCGACGCCGAGGACGGTGGAGCTGCGGGCGAAGTTGGAGCGCTGCTTGGCAACGCGGTGCCGGCCACGCACGGGGCGGACGGAGTCCTCGGTGGGATTCCATTCCTCCCACACCGTGTCGGTGCCCGCGCCCGCGGCACCCGAGGCACCGAACGAGTCGAAGGGGGCTTCGGGGGCAGGGGTGTTGGACGCCACGGAGGCGTACTCCTTTCCTTCCTTATCGCCTACCGGGTTAGCTGACGGGTTCGGAGCAGGAAGGTCTCCTACGGGCCCAATTCGACCCGATTCACCCCAAGGTGGTGGTTCCCCGGTTCCCTTGCGGAATTCGGCGCGTGCGCACGGTGCCGCCTCTTGCGACGGTTGTGACGACCGCACTGCGTTATCGAACGTTAATAGACGCGGGGACCGGATTCCAAGCTGTTCCCCTTGATCATTCCCCGCCCCCACCAGGACTTATGAGTGGCAACCAGGCGCAATCGGGCGAGTTGAGGACCCGCCCTCCGGCCGCCGGAAACCCACCCGATCTGATCGTTCGTCAACTGTTATGCGCAGGGGTGTCCTTCGACTACGCACCGTGTGCGCCGTCGGTTACGGCACGACGGGCATCGTCCTGCGCCGCGCGGGCTGGCCCTCCCCCGGCCTGCTCACCGCGAGCAGCGCCATGTCGTCGTTCGAGCCGCCGCCCGTGTACCGCCGTACGTCGTCCACCAAAGCGTCGAGCAGTTCCCCGGGCCCGGGGAAGATCCGCCCCGCCAGCCGCGCGGCGGGGTCGTAGAAGACGCCGTTCGCGTCGCGCGCCTCGGACAGTCCGTCCGTGTAGAGCAGCAGGGTCGCGCCCGGCGGGTACGGCGCCTCGTCGGCCCGGTCCGGCCACGCCGCCAGGTCGCCCATGCCCAGCGGCAGCGCCGGCTCGGACGGCTCCACCCGGCCGAGGCCCCCGTCGGCGTACAGCAGCAGCGGCTCCGGATGGCCGCGGTTCACGACGCGCAGCACGCCGGCCCCCCGTGGGATCTCGGCGAGCACGGCCGTCGTGAACCCCTCGAAGGCGTCCAGGTCGTCCCGGCGGGCGCCCTCCCGGGTGAGCGCCCGTTCCAGCCGTTGCGCCACCCCCTCCAGGGTTCTCTCCTGCTCGGCGGCCTCCCGGAACGCCCCGATGACGATGGCCACCGCCTCCACGGCGTCGAGCCCCTTGCCGCGTACGTCCCCGACGACGAGCCGGACCCCGTACGGCGTGTCCTGCACCGCGAAGAGGTCCCCGCCGATGAACGCGTCCGCCTGCGCCGCCTCGTACCGCGCGGCGATCTGCAGTCCGCTGATCCGCTCGGCGGGAACGGGCAGTACCGCCCGTTGAGCGGTCTCGGCGATCACCCGCGCGGACGCCAGCCGTTCACCGCTGCGCCGGACGACCCGGTTGACGAGCAGGGCCAGCGCGGAGACCGTGAACACGGTGAGGATCTCGGTCAGTGCCGGGACCCTGCCGATCGTGCCGTTGTAGATGTGCAGTCCGAGAACGGCGGCCAGGGCGGCGAGGCCGGTGACCAGGGTCGTCCGCAGGGAGAAGAACGGCGCCGCGATCAGCGGGGCGGCCGAGAAGAGCGGAGCGGCGGTGAAGGTGGGCGGGGTCGCCAGGTCGTAGACGACCCCGCCGACGATCAGAAGCGCGGGCAGCGCCCGGATGAACCGGCGCGCCCGCTCGCTCCGGGTCGGGCCTCCCCGTCCTCCGTCGGTGCCGCCGCCCCGCGATGGTCGCCCCACCTGTGCTCTCCCTGCCCGGTCCGCCTTGGAGTCGCCCCGCGGAAGGCGAGGGACGGCTGCGGACGGTACCGCGCCCCACCCAGGCTGGCCGTAGCCGCGCCGCGCGGCGACTCGCCATCGGCCAACCGGGGAAGGGTCCACCCACCCGGACCACCCACCCGGACCACCGGGCCCCCCACCGCCAACCCACCCGGACCACCCGACCAGCGCTCCGGGCCCCCGACCACCCGACCGGCACTCCGAGGCCCGCGGCCCGGCGTTCGCGCGGACTCAGGCCCCCTCCCGCACCCCCTCGCCCGACTCCTCCTCCGCCTCTTCGCGCGGCTTTCCGGGCGCGAGCCGCCCGCCCCGCGCGAGCGCCGCCACCGCTCCCGCGCAGCCGAGCCCCACCGCGCACAGCACCAGCCACGGCAGGGCCGGCCACCCGCCCACGCCGAGCAGCGCGCCCGTGCCGAGGTTCCCGAGGGTGATGCCGATCCCGCAGACGGTGTTGTAGAGGCCGTAGTGCGTGGCCGGCCACCGGCCGCCGGACAGCGCGACGACGGTGTCCATCTCAAACGGGTAGAGGACGGCGTTCCCGACCGCGAGAACCGCAGCACACAGCAACAGTCCGGTGATCCCGCCGACCGCGACCGGCAGCAGGAAGGCGGCGCCCAGCAGCGCGAGCCCGGCCACCAGACACCGCTGCCGGGACCACCGCCGCTTGCACCAGTCCGTGATCCGCAGCTGGCCGCCCAGGGTGACCAGCGCGGAGACGACGAAGATCGCGGTGGTCGCGGCGGTCGACCCGGCCGCCAGGGGCAGGGCGAGATAGACCTGGAAGGACAGGACGTACGACCCGGTCATGGCCAGCGCGAAGAGCAGGAACGGCCGATTGGCCAGGACCGTCCGGAACTGCCCCCGCTCCTCGTCCCGCTCCTCCGGCCCCGTCCCGGCCGTCCGTACCGGCAGATGCCGCAGCTGTACGAGCGTCAGCGCGGCGAAGAGCAGCGCGGCCACCGCGCACGTCAGCCGGAAGGACACCCCTGTCAGCGCCACCCCGATCAGCGGCCCGAGCAGAATCCCCGCCTGGTAGTACGTGTTGAAGAGCGCGAACGCCTCGACGCGCCGTTCCCCCGCCTCCGCCGCCAGATAGGCGCGTACCGCCGGGTTGAACAGCGCTCCCGCGAGTCCGGTGGCCACCGACGCCACGAGCAGCACCGGCAGCGACTGCGCGAAGGCGAGGGCCCCGAAACCGGCCGTGCGCAGGGCGCACCCGGCCACGATCAGCGGTTTGAAGCCGAGCCGGTCGGCGAGCGCGCCGCCGACCAGGAACATGCCCTGCTGGGAGAGGTTCCGGGCGCCGAGGACCAGGCCGACCGCCCACGCCGCCATGCCGAGGCCGTCGGCCAGGTGCGCGGCGAGGTAGGGCATCAGCATGTAGAAGCCGAGGTTGATGGTGAGCTGGTTGGCGAAGAGGAGCCGTACGGCCGGATCGAAGCTGCGGCTCTGCCGCAGGATCCGCCTCAACGGACGCGCTCCAGCGCGCGCCGCGTCCAGCCGTCGACCTCGTCGGCGGCGTGGTACGCGGCGGGCTCGGACCGTACGGGCCCGTCGAGGAGCCCGTGCAGGGCGCAGAAGTCGTCGCTGAAGACGGTGTCGAAGTAGCGCTGTGGGCCGTCGGGGAAGACGGCGGCGATCCGGGTCCCGCGCGGCCGGGTGCGGGCCAGCCAGCCCGCGACCAGCGCCACGGCGCCCACGCTCCAGCCGCCGGTGGCGAACTGGCGGGCCGCCAGGGTCCGCGCCGCCCGCACCGCCTCGGCGGGCCCCACCCAGTGGATCTCGTCGAAGGCGTCGTGGTCGACGTTGCCCGGGTGGATGGAGGAGCCGAGCCCGCGCATCAGACGCTCGCGGGCCGGCAGCCCGAAGACGGTCGAGCCGACGCTGTCGACACCGACGAGCTCCAGGGCGGGCATGGTCGTCGCGCGCAGGGCGCGGGCGATGCCCGAGGAGTGGCCGCCGGTCCCGACCGCGCAGACCAGCACGTCGACCCGGTCGAGCCGGCCGGAGAGCTCGGCGGCGAGCCCGCCGTACGCCGCCGGATTGTCCGGATTCCCGTACTGGTTGGGCCACCAGGCGCCGTCGAGGCCGCCCAGCAGCTCGGCGACCCGGTCCATCCGGGCCTGCTGCCAGCCGCCCCGGGGGCTCGGCTCGGCGACGACGTGGACGCGGGCGCCGTGGGCGACGAGCATCCGCTCGACGATCGGTTCGAGGCCGGGGTCGGTGACGACATGGACGGGATGGCCGTGCAGGACGCCCGCGAGCGCGAGGCCGAGCCCCAGCGTCCCGGAGGTCGACTCGACGATCGGCGCGCCGGGGCGCAGCTCACCTCGGCGGCGGGCCTGCTCGACCATGTAGAGGGCGGCGCGGTCCTTGATGCCGCCGGAGTTGAAGCCTTCGAGCTTGGCCCAGTAGCCGGTGCCGGGGCTCTCGTCGATCCAGAGGGTGGGGGTGTTGCCGACGGTCTGCTCGGCGAGGGACAGCAGTCTGCTCATGGTGGGGTACGTCCTTGGAGTGCGCGGAGACGAAGCCGTGGTCGCTGGATGTCCAGGGCCCGGCTCAGTTCCGGTCGACTCCCAGGGCGATGAGCAGACGCCCCGGCGGGGCACAGGGCCCGGCGCGGTCGCCCGCCCGGCCCGCGCGCGGATCGGCCGGCGCGGCCTTCTCGTACGCGAGGGGTACGGCTCCGTCGGCGCCCGGCGCCGCGAGCGGGGCGGCCGCCGCCTGTGAGGGCAGATGGGCGTCGAAGGTCCAGCGTTCCTCGGGCCGGTCACAGCCGTGCGGGAGTTCCGGCGCGGAGAGGGTGGCGCCGCCGATCGGGGCGAGCGTGTGCCCGTGTGAACCGTGGCAGACGCTGATCAGCAGGGCACCGAGGGCGAGCAGCAGGACGACGGCGGGCAGCCGCCTCCGTACCGTCACTTCCACCCTGTCACTCATGGTGCCCGTGACACTACGGTGGGCACTGGGATGGGCCAAAGAGGCGGGCCCGGTTTCGGACACCGCTTTGCAGCGGTCGGCCGGGGCCCCGGAACACGACGAAGGCCCGGATCCTTGAGGATCCGGGCCTTCGGCCACTGAGTAGCGGGGACAGGATTTGAACCTGCGACCTCTGGGTTATGAGCCCAGCGAGCTACCGAGCTGCTCCACCCCGCGTCGGTAAACACCACCCTACGCCATGCCGGGCCGTGCCCCTAACCGATTAACGGTTCAGTACGCACAGGTGCTTCCGCGCGGGTGCTCAGCAGCCGCAGTCGTCGGCGTCGACGGGGGCCGTCAACGGGTCGGATTCACGCTGCTCAGGACCCTCCCAGGTCTCGAACGCGAAGCCCTCACGGGCCCAGTACTCGAAGCCGCCCAGCATCTCCTTGACCTGGTAACCCAGTTCGGCGAGGGCGAGCGCGGCGCGCGTGGCGCCGTTGCAGCCCGGGCCCCAGCAGTACGTGACGACGGGCACCGACTTGTCGAGCAGCTGCTCGGCCTGCTCGGGGATGAGCGCCGTCGGCAGGTGGATCGCGCCGGGGATGTGGCCCTGGTCCCACGACGCGGTGGACCGCGAGTCGAGCACCACGAAACCGGGGTCGCCGTCCGCCGCCAGCGCGGAGGCGACGTCGGACACGTCCGCGTGGAAGGCCAGACTGGCCGAGAAGTAGGCGGCGGCCGCGGCGGGCGAGGCCGGCGGGACCCGGAGTACGGAGTTCGCGGCGGCGGGGGCGTGGCTGGTGCTCTGCGTCGTGGTCATGACGGAAAATCTACGGTCGGTGATCACGGCGCTGAAGTGGGGTTTCCCGGTTCTTGGCGCGATCGGCCGGGGAAATCCCCGTGATCGCCGGAGCCCGGCCGGAATCTCACAGACGCCACCCCTCCGGTCACGTCCGCACCCTCGTACGCGTCATGGCGGCGACAGGACGCGACGAGGGAGCGAGAGGGACGAGAACGAGTTTCTCGCGCGGGAGTTCGAGGCCAACCGGGCCAACTGGGGGCGGTCGCCCACCGGATGCTCGACTCGCTGAGCGAGGCCGACGCCGCCGTGCAGGAGGGCTGGGTACGCCTCGGCCGCTCCGACGCCCACGGCATCCAGAACCTGGGCGGCCGGCTCACGACCGTCGTCGCCCGGGTGTGCCTGCATGCTGCGCTCCCGGTTGTCGCGCCGCGAGGACACCCCGGGATCGTCGCGATCGACATCCTGGCGGACCCCGATCGCCTGGCCCACCTCGACCCGACGGTCCTGGACACGTAGGGGACATACGTCAGCCCCAGGCCGGATTTCTCCGACCTGGGGCTGAGTCGTAGGCCGTGTGGGACTCGAACCCACAACCAACGGATTAAAAGTCCGCTGCTCTGCCAATTGAGCTAACGGCCCTCGGCGAGTCATCCCTGAGCATAGCGGGACGGGACCGGTGAGCCGATCGGGTATCGGATCATCGGCCCCGCCGCCGTGGTCGAACACCCCTCAGAAGAGGCCCTTCATGCTGCCCCAGCCGGTCCCGATCTGCACCGCCCGGCCGAAGGAGCCCTTGCCGTCGCCGCTCATGTGGAAGAGCACGCCCGCCTTGTCGCGTGCGACGAGGTCGGGCTTGGCGTCCGCGTTCACGTCGCCGACGCCGACGATCGCGTTGTACGAGCCGCCCCACCCGGAGAGGATCTTCACGCCCGCCTTCAGACGCCCTGTGGCCGTGCCGTCGTACCGGTAGACCGAGCCGTCGCTCCTGCGGGCGATCAGATCGCCCGCGCCGTCCCCGTTCAGGTCACCCACGCCGACGATGTGCGTGAAGGAGGACCACCCGGATCCCAGCTTCACGGCGCTGCCGACAGCACCCCCGGCGCGCCCCGCGAAGACGTACAGCGCGTCGCCGTTCCGCCCGATGAGGTCGGCGCGACCGTCGCCGGTGAGGTCGCCGGGCGTGGTGAGGACGTTCAGGCCGCCGAAGCCGCTGCCGGCCTTGGTGTACGGGACCGAAGGAGTGAGGGGCCTCCCCAGGGCGGGCTTGTAGGCGCGGAGTTCGCCGCCCGGCATCCGGACGAGAACGTCCTTGGCCTTGTCCCCGTTCACGTCGCCGAAGGGCATGGCGACCACTCCCCCCCTTGCCGCGCTCACGCCCGCCTCGAGTGCCCTGACATTACCCCAGGCCGCCCGTACCCAGCGGTTTTTTCGAACCCGTTCAAAGAGGGCAAGAAGCAGGGCCCGCACCCCCACGAGGAGGTACGGGCCCTGCTACCGGTCCACGGAGACGCCTACGGAAGCGTCTGCGGAGACGGAAGGTCAGCCGTTGCGCTTCCAGCGCGGCTTGTCGTCACGGCGGCCGAAGGAGCCGGTGTTCGTGCCGGTGCCGCGGTGGTCGCCGCCGCGGTGGCCGCCGGAGGGACGGTCGTTGTCCCGGCGGAAGCCGCCGGAGGGACGGTCGTCACGACGGTCGCGGTTGAACGGACGGTCCGAGCCGCGGTGGCCGCCGGTGGGACGGTCGTCGCGACGGTCGAAGGAACGGCCGCCACGGTCGTCGCGGTTGAAGCCGCCGGAGGGACGGTCGTCGCGACGGAAACCGCCCGAGGGACGGTCGTTGTCACGGCGGAAGCCACCGGACGGACGGTCGTTGTCAC